>NZ_CP029985.1:1770000-2132500 GCF_003355005.1 Sphingomonas sp. FARSPH
GTCGCTGAATTCGTTGGCGAGCGCGACGCCGAGGCGGAAGGGCGTGCCGTCGTCACCGATCAGGTAGACGCCCGCAAGCTCGGGCTCCTCGCCGCCGTCCTGCGCGAAGGCGGGCGAGGTCAGCGGCTGTCCGGGGCCGACCAACGCCTGGCCGTCGCCCTTGTAGAACCATTCGGGCTGCTGGCCGATCGCGCCGGCAACAGGCTTGCCGCCCTCAACGCCCTCCAGAAACATGCGCATCGAATCGGTCGGCCGGTCGCTCGACGCCGCGGCCTTGTGCATCGCGTCGCGCCCCTCGGCGGAACCGAGGTGGGTGAGGCCGGTGCCCGCCAGCGTCAGTCGCGCCGCATCGGGATGGTCGATCGCCGGCAGCAGGCGCCCGGCGGCGAGTTCGGCGGCGATATCGACGCGCTCGTCGCTCGCGCGCGTGCGGGCGGCATCGGCCAGCGAGGTGCCCTCGGCGATCGCCGCCTGCGCCAGCGTCAGCGTCGTGTCGACGCCGCGCAGAAAGCGGCTGCCGTCCGCGTCGGACAGGATGACGCGGCGCGTCCCGTCCGGGCCGAGATGCTGCAGGAGACGAAGGGTCATGCCGGGTCCTTGATGGCGGAAACGAAGCGCGCGGCGTCGGCCGCGACATCGGCGGCGACCTTGCCGCTGCGATAGAGGTTGGAGCCGAGCCCGAAGCCGTCGGCACCCGCGGCGCGCCACGTCGGGATCGTCTCCGGCGAAACACCGCCGACCGCGAGTACGGCGACGTCGTGCGGCAGCACCGCGCGCTGCGCCTTGAGCATCGCCGGGCTGGCGCCGTCGGCGGGGAAGAGCTTGAGCGCGGTCGCGCCCGCGGCGAGCGCGGCGAACGCCTCGCTGGGCGTGAAATAGCCGGGTAGCGAGACGAGGCCGCGCGCGGCGCTGGCGCGGATCACCGCGGGATCGGTATTGGGCGAGACGATGAGCTGTCCGCCGGCTGCGGCGACGTCCGCCACCGCGGCTTCGGTGAGGACGGTGCCGGCGCCGACCAGCGCACGGCCGGCGAGCCGGTCGGCGAGCAGGCGGATGCTGTCGAGCGGACGCGGCGAGTTGAGCGGCACCTCGATGAGGGTGATCCCCGCCTCGACCAAGGCATCGCCGATCGCGGGCGCTTCCTCCGGCGTCAGGCCGCGCAGGATCGCGACGAGGGGACAGGCGGCAAAGGCCGCGTGGAAACGATCGATCAGGTCGGTCATCGGATTATCTTCCAAAGGGCGTGCGCGCCGGCGGCGAAGGCGGCGTGGCTGTCGATCGTCGCGGGTGTGCCGCCGCACGCGCGGACCGCGGCGGCGTAAAGGTCGGCGAGCCCGCCGATGGCGAGCAGGTGGACGGTGGCGCCCGGTACGTCGCCGCGCGCGCCGACGTCCGCGCCGATCAGCACGCCGCTGGCGAAGGCGGCGGCATCGTCGGCGGGGAGCGTGCCGAGCAGCACGCGCGCGCGCACCTCGAACAAGGCGGTGGCGAGGTCGCGCGCGCCGGCCCCGCGCGCGATACCGGCGCGAAAGGCATCGCCATCCGCCACCGCGCCGTCGAGCATGCCGGCGAGGATGCCATGGCCCTTGACGAGCGAGAACAGCTCGCCCGTCATCGCCGTCGCGATATCGGTGATGCGGCCGCCGCGCAGTGCGATCCATTTGTTATGCGTGCCCGGCTGCGCAAGCAGCGCATCGGCGGGAACGAGGCCGGCGGCGACCGCGCCGAGCGCCTGCACCTCCTCGCCGCGCATCACGTCGGCACGCGCGCCGGTCAGCGCGACGCCGGGGACGATCGCGATATCGTCGGGCAGGCGCAGGCAGGCGGCGGCGAGCGCGTCGAGGCCGGCGGGAGCGGCGACGTAGGCCGCCTCGTGCCAGCCGCGCGTCGAGCCGACCATGCCGACCGCGATCACCGGCAGCATGCCCCAGCGGCGGCGAAAGGCGGCGATGTCGCGCGGATAGTCGTCGGCCGCCATCGCCAGAACGCCGCGATCGTCCCGGATCGTGTCACGCACCGCGCCATCCGCAGCCAGCAGATAGGCGCGGCGGTTGGTCGTTCCCCAGTCGATCGCAATGCAGGCGTCGCTCACCGGCGCAGGCGCTCCTCTTCCTATTTGTTGGACAATATCCCGGGCGCAGCGGCGGGGTCAAGCGACTTGGCTCGGCAATTCCCCTCCCGCAAGCGGGAGGGGGGAATGGGGCTTTGGGCGAGCGGTCGAGATTTCCGAGGCTCAGGCCGCCTTGCCGTCGACCAGCTTCGGGCCTTCCGCGCCGTCGTGCAGTTCCGCGGGCAGCAACTCTGCGGGCAGGTCCTGGTAGCAGACCGGGCGTAGATAACGGTCGATGGCGAGCGTGCCGACCGACGTGGTGCGGCCGTCCGACGTCGCCGGGAAGGGCCCGCCGTGGACCATCGCATGCGCGACCTCGACGCCGGTCGGCCAGCCGTTGGCGAGGATGCGGCCCGCCTTGCGCTCGAGGATCGGGATCAGCGGCTGCGCGGCGGCGCGATCCTCCGCATCCAAATGCAGCGTCGCGGTCAGCTGCCCCTCCACGGTGGCGAGCACCTTGGCGAGCGCATCCATGTCGGCGCAGCGGACGAGCAGCGACGACGCGCCGAACACCTCATGCCCCATCGCCGCGTCGGCGAGGAAGGCGTCGGCGGTGGTCGAGAAGAACCGCGCCGTCTCGCGCGCGACGCCGTCGCCGGTGCGGCCGGCGGCGACCTCTTCGACGTTCGGATTGGCGGCGAGCGCGGCGGTGCCGTGCGCGAACGCCTGGCGGATGCCGCCGGTCAGCATCGGCTGCGGGTCGTGCGCCGCCAGCGCGTCCTTCGCCGCGGCGACGAAGGCGTCGAGGCCCGGACCCTCCACCGCGAGCAGCAGGCCGGGGTTGGTGCAGAACTGGCCTGCGCCCATCGTCAGCGATCCGACGAAGGCGGTGCCGAGCGCCGCGCCGCGCGTCTCCAGCGCATGCGGCATCAGCACGACGGGATTGATGCTCGACATTTCGGCATAGACGGGGATCGGCACGTCGCGGCCCTGCGCGATGCGGACGAGCGCAAGGCCGCCGGCGCGCGAGCCGGTAAAGCCGACCGCGGCGATGCGCGGATCGGCGACCAGCGCCGCGCCGAGCTCGTTGGCGGGGCCGCGGACGTGGCCGAACACGCCGTCGGGCATGCCGGTACGCTTCGCGGCGGCGCGGATCGCGTCGGCGACCATCGCATCGGTGCCGGGATGCGCTGGATGCCCCTTCACCACCACCGGGCAACCGGCGGCAAGCGCGCTGGCGGTGTCGCCGCCCGCGGTCGAGAAGGCGAGCGGGAAGTTGGACGCGCCGAACACCGCGACCGGGCCGACCGGGATCATGCGCAGGCGCAGGTCGGGGCGGGGCAGCGGCTGGCGATCGGGCTGCGCCGGATCGATGCGCACGCCGCGCCAGCAGCCGTCGCGCACGACCTGTGCGAACAATTTGAGCTGGCCGACGGTGCGCCCGCGCTCGCCGGTCAGGCGCGCGAGCGGCAGGCCGCTTTCCTGCGACGCGCGGTCGAGCAGCGCGTCGCCGAGCGCGAGAATTTCGTCGGCGATCGCGTCCAGAAAGCCGGCACGCGCGTCGGCGTCGGTCGCGCGATAGGCGTCGAAGGCGGCCTCCGCCGCGGCGCAGGCGGCGTCGACATCGGCGAGCGTGCTGACGGGATAGGCAGGCTCCAGCGGGGTTCCGGTCGCGGCCGCGAGGCCACGGAAGCTCTGCTGCGGATCGGCTTCACTCACGACGGTCTCCACTTCTGTCTGACTTATTTGCTGGTATAGGGCGTCTATAGGTAGGCGACCGGCGATCCACAACAACGTCGGGGTGACGAGAGAGGAAGTTTCGATGAGCGAAGTGCGTACCGTGTGGAACGGCCAGGCAACGCTGGGCGAGGGACCGGTGTGGGATGCAGGCCGCGGCTGCCTGTGGTTCGTCGATATCAAGGGCCGGCACGTTCATCGCCTGATCGAGGGGCAGGATGCGGCGCGCTGGGACGCGCCGGCGCAGATCGGCTGGGTGCTGCCCGCCGCGGACGGCACCCTGCTGGCGGGCTTGCAGACGGGCCTGGCGCGGTTCGATCCCGAAGACGGCAGCTTCACGCATCTGCACGATCCCGAGCCCGCCTTGCCCGGCAACCGGCTGAACGATGCGACCGTCGGCCCTGACGGCACCGTCTGGTTCGGGACGATGGACGACGGCGAGAGCGAGGCGACGGGCCGCGTGCACCGGTTCGACGGCACGGGCGTCACGACGACGGATATCCCGGCGGTCACCATCACCAACGGACCGGGCATCAGCCCGGACGGCGCCACGTTGTATCACGTCGATACGATCGGCGGGATCATCCATGCCGTGCCGGTCGCGCCGGACGGGACGACCGGTACCCCGCGCGAATTCGTGCGGATCGATCCGGCGGACGGTCATCCAGACGGCGTGTCGGTCGATTCGGCGGGCAACGTCTGGCTGGCCCTGTGGGGCGGTTGGGCGGCGCGCTGCTACGCGCCCGACGGGACGCTACGCACCGAAGTACGCCTGCCCGCGGCGAACATCACCAAGGTCGCGCTGGGCGGTGCAGACCTGATGACCGCTTATGCGACCAGCGCCCGCAAGGGATTGAGCGACGCCGATTTGGCCGCGCAGCCGGAGGCGGGCAACGTCTTCGCGTTCCGCGTCGACGTGCCGGGACAGGCGCAGACGCTGGCCAAAGTGGGATAAAACCGACCCCTGGGGGCGGTCAGCCGATCGCCAGCCGCACCCCCAGCGCCGCCACGAGCGCGACGGGCATCGCCACCGCGCCGACCTTCAGGAAGCGCCAGAAGCCGACGTCCTCGCCCTCGCGGCGGATCGCCTGCAGCCACAGGATCGTCGCGAGTGATCCCGTGACGGACAGGTTGGGGCCGAGGTCGACGCCGATCAGCAACGCGTCGACCATCACGCGCGGCGGCTGCGACTGCGCGACCGCGGTGCTGGCGATGAGGCCGGCGGGCAGGTTGTTCATCAGGTTCGATCCGAAGGCGAGGATCGTGCCGGCCCAGGCGGCGCCCTCCACCGGGCGCGCCGCCGCGGCGCGCAGCAGCCCCGCCACCCAGCCGATCACGCCGGTGCGGTCCAGCGCCTCGACCAGTACGAACAGGCCGGCGACGAGCGGCAGCACGCCCCAGGACACGTCCTTCGCCAGCGCGAGCGGCGATGCGCGCGCGATGACCGACACGAACAGGGCGGTGGCGATGCCGGCCAGCGCGGTCGGCAGGCCGAGTTCGATGTCGAGCGCGGAGACGACGAGCAGCAGCACCGCGGTCGCAACGATCCCCGCGAGCGCAGCCTTGCCCTCGCGGCTCAGCGTCGGCGCCGCGACGTCGCAGGCGCACGCCCCCTGCAGCCGCGATCGCTCGAGGATGCGCAGCGCCAGATAGGTCGCGACGATCGCAACGAGCGACGGCAGCGCGAATGAGCCGAGCCAGCGGCCGAGCGGCGGCATGTGCCCGCCGTAGAGGACGAGATTGGCGGGGTTGGAGATCGGCAGCACGAAGCTTGCCGCATTGGCGATCAGCGCGCAGGCGAGCAGCAGCGGCAGCGGGTTCGCCTCCGCCCGCCGCGCGACCGCGAAGACCGCCGGCGTCAGCACGACCGCGGTCGCATCGTTCGACATGAAGGTCGTGACGACGACGCCGGTCAGGTAGACGAGGCCGAACAGCCGCGGCGTCGAACCCCTTGCGCGATTGACCGCGAGCGCGGCGATCCAGTCGAACACGCCATGCGTACGCGCTGCCTCGCTGAGCAGCATCATACCGGTCAGGAAGAGATAGACGTCGAGGCCCTTCGCCACCGCGCCGCCCGCCGCCGTCAGGGGCACCAGGCCGGTGACGACGAGCAGCGCCGCGCCGCCGACCGCCCAGATCCATTCGGGCCAGCGCATCGGCCGCGTGATGACGCCTGCGGTGGCGAGGCCGGCCACCGTCCAGGTCGCGCCCGTGGCCAGGATCACTGCTTGCCCCCGTTCCTGTTCGGTCCAAGCTGGAACCCGTCGATCCCCGCGGCCGGCCATGCGCCGACGCTGTGACAGCTGTGGCCCGGCGCGACCAGGCCATAACGTTTGGGGATCTGGTCGACGGGGCGGACGAGCAGGTCGATGACGTCCTCGCCCGCGCCGCAGGCGACGCGGATCGCGTGGCGACCGGCGGGCACGACGACGCGCGCGTGCCAGCCCCCGTCCGCGTCGCGCGTCATCACCTGCGGCGCGTCGCCGTCGACCGAGACGAGCACGGGCGCGTCGGCCGTACCGAAAACGCGCGCGACGACGTCGACCGCACCGGGGCGGGGCACTTGCGCTGTATCATACGGACGGGTGACGAGGCGCAGGTCGCAGGGCGAGACGATCTGGACGTGGGGCCAGGCCGCGCCGGTGCGGCGAAAACGCCAGCTCGGCACGCGGTCGTGCAGCGCGACGATCGTATAGCCGGGGGCGCCGTCGTCCTCCTCGATCTGCCCGGTCGAGCGCGTCGCGCCATAGACGACCGCGCCGTCGTTCAGCAGCTCGTTGTAATGGGTGTGGCCGGTGTCGACGAAGGCGACGCCCGCGTCGGCGAACGTGCGCGCGATCTCGTCGCCATCGGCGGCGAGGTCGCAGGGGAAGGCGTGCATGAAAACGAGCGGCACCTGCCCCGCCGCCCGTGCGGTGGCGAGTTCTTCGCGTAAGCGGTTGCGATCGTGCATGGTCAGGCGGAAATCGGGGCCGCCCGCGCCGGCGGTGATGATGTCGAGGTAGATGCAGCGATAGCCGCCGATCGTTTCCGCCTCCGGCCGGTTCTCTTGCGGCACCGCGGCTTCGTAGACGGCGAGGTGGCCCGGCTCGACATCGTGGTCGCCGGGAATGATCCGCCACGGCATGCCGGCGGGCAGGCGATTGAGCGCGGTCAGCATCGCGCGATACTGGTCGTCCTCGCCATGGTTGGCATTGTCGCCGGGCAGAAAGACGAAGTCGACCTGCCCCGCGAGATGCTGCGCGATCTCTGCGACGATCGCTTCGAAGCGCGCGAGGTTTTCGGGCGCGACCGCTTCCAGATGCAGGTCGCCGACATGGACCCAGGCGATCGACGCGGTCATTGCGCGTCCGCCTTCGTCCCGGCGCAGGCGGGGCGCAGCGTCGCGGCGAATCCGATCCACAAAGCGAGACTGACGAGCGCGAAGCTGCCGAGGATGAAGAAGGCGAGCTTGTAGCCGATCAGCTGCGCCAGCCATCCGCCGATTGCCGGCGACAGGCTGGCGCCCACGCCCTGCACCGTCATCACCGCGCCCTGGCCGACGTTGACGCGGCCGGTGCCGTTGAGCAGGCAGGCGACGAGGCCCGGCACCGCGACGCTCTGCAACCCCGCGCCGATGCCGTCGAGCGCCTGGACCGGCCATACGCCCCAATGTTCGATGACGCTGCCCGCGATCAGCCCGCGCACCGGCAAAGCCGCGAACGAGATCAGCATGACCAGCCAGTATCCGCGCCCTGCCGCCATCTTCATCGCGACGAGGCTGGTGACGATCATCACCGCCTGCGCGACGACGACGGTGGTCGCGGTAAAGGTCGCGGCATTGCCCTTGCCCGCGCCGACGACGGCGAGGCCATAGAGGGGCAGCATCGCGCCGTTGCCGAGGTGGAAGCAGGCGAGGCAGGCGGCAAGGATCAGCATCGGTTTGTTGCGCAGCAGCGTCTTGAACCCTTCGGCCTTGCTGTCGCCCGCGCCGTCATCGTCCGTATCGCTCTCCAGACCGCGCGCCGCCTTGTGGTCGATCGCGCGTTCCGGGATCATCAGCACCGATGCGATGGCAAGCACGCCGAAGGCCGCGGCAAGATAGAAGATCGCGGGCATGCCGAACTTCCAGCCCAGCCAGCCGGACAGCCCCGCGCCGACCATGTTGCCGGCATGGTTCCACGCCTGGTTGCGGCCGTTCTGTGCGTTGAATCCCTTTTGCCGCACGATGCCGAGCGTCATGCCAGTGACGGCGGGACCGATCGCCGCGCCGGCGATCGCGGTCGCGACCTGGCTGACGGTGACGACCAGCCCCGATTGCGACCACAGGATCAGGAAGGAGGCGAGCACCGTGCAGATCCCGGTGACGACGACGACCCAGCGCTTCTTTTCGGTATGGTCGATGAACGCGCCGGCGGGCACGGTCATGATCATGCCGGCGACGCCGCCGGCGGTCATCACGGTGCCGATCGGCCCGGTCTGCCAGCCGCGCTGTTGCAGGAAGACGCCCAGGAACGGGCCGATACCCGCCTGCATGTCGGCCATGAAGAAATTGAGCGATTGGAGCAGGCCGCGCGCGCGGCGCGTATCGTCGCGGTCCGGCGCTTTGCCGGACCGGTCCATCGGAAGCGTGGTCGCCATCGGTCACCTTCGCGTTGAGGGGCCGCAGCAAAACTATGTTACGATGCTTTGGGTCCGCGCCGGGCCGATGCTGCCTAAATAATTGTATACACGGCCGCGATCAGCGCACCGACAGGCGGTTCATCATGATCGTCGCAAACCGGTCGAGCGGACAGTCGATCGCGCAGCCGGGCACGCGCAGCAACATGCCCTCCACCCCCGGCTGCAGCATGCGCAAAGCCTCGATCGGCTGGATGCGGTAGCTGGTGCGCACGAAGCGCGCGCCGGTTGCGGGATCGCGCAGCAACGTCAGCACGAGCGCGCCGTCGGGCGGCACGTCGCCGCTTGCATAGTCGCGGCTGACGAGGTCGACGCGCAGGGCCGCGGCGAGCGCGGTGACATTGGTGTCGTGTCCGACGAACAGGTCAAGGCGAGGCGCGCGACGCGCCTCCAGCGATGCCAGCATGGCGCGACCGAGCGGACCGGCCTGGCGCGCGGCCATGTAGGGCGATCGGGTGAACACGTCGAACAGCGCGGCATGCAGCGCGCCGAGCCGCTTGATCGTCGCGGCATCGGCGCGGCCCCAGCCGACCTGCGCCGGCGGCAGGCCTTGTGCATATTGCAGCAGCAGCACCTGCGCGATGCCGGAGCTGCGCCGGATCGGACCGGTTAGCTCGATGCCGCGCCCGTCGGCGCTCGCGCGCACGGCGGCGCCGTCGCGCGGCGTGCACCCGGTCTGCTGCGGACAGGCGAGCACCCGGTCGAGGAGGTCGAGTTCGGCGCGATGGCGTTGCGTCAGCCGATCCATGCCGCCGGTATAGCGGTTGATCGACGCGATCGCGGCGGCGGGATCGAAGCCGCTGCCCGGCGCGCGTAGCGCTTCGAACCGCGGATCGACGGTGCCGGCGGGCTGATGATCGACGGTGAGGCCGCAGCCGGGCGCGAAGCCGCGCGCGAAGGCGGCGGCGCTGTCGATCGTACGCTGGCTGGTATTGCTGCGGATGCGCACCGTGCCGCGTTCGGGACAGCCGGCGGCGGTGAACAGGCGCTTGTCCGCGAGCCAGGCGCGATCCTGCGCGCCGCGCAGTTCGAGCGCGGCGGCACCGTGCGGCGTCAGCTGTTCCGCCGGGACAGGCCAGCGCGGCCAGGGCGCGCCGCTGCGCGTATCCGCCGGCACTTCGCCGTCGATGGGGGCACGAACGCCATGACGCATCACCATGACGACGCGGTCGATGCGCAGCGCGGGCGGCGTCGCGTCGGCGGGCGGGGCTGAGACCGACGACAGCGCGGCGGCGAGGAGCAGGTGGATCATCGGCCTTCACCCTGGCAGGTTCGTTACGCGGGCCGGCGCGTTATGCGGCCGCTTCTGCCCCATCCATAGGACTATTACGGCTACGTTACATCTTTATGGCCGAAACGGATCGGATTTCGACCGAAACCGGCCATTGAGGGTGGGCGTCAGCGCGAGGGAATGGCGCCGCCGAGTTGCGTGCGGAGGGCGCGCACCTGATCCGCGGGAATGGGCGGCAGCGCGGCGGCGGGCTTGCCGCGGCGCAGGCGGGCACGGTCGCGCTCGCCGGGCTCGACGACGCGCACCCGCACCGCCGCCGGGCCGCCGCGCAGGCCCAGCATGTCGGCGGCGGCGCGCGACAGGTCGATGATCCGGCTGTCGCCGCCGCCGAACGGCCCGCGATCGTTGACGCGCACAAGGATGCGCGCGCCGGTGTCGAGTGCGGTCACCTCGATATAGCTGGGCAGCGGCAGGGTGCGGTGCGCCGCGGTCGGCCAGCGCGGGCGGAATTTTTCCCTGAGCGCGGTGCGATTGCCCGATTCGCCGCCATACCATGTCGCATAGCCCAGCATGTCGTAGCCCGGCTGCGCCGCCGGAACGTAAGTATGCCCGCGCACCGTATAGGGCCGGCCGATGCGGACCGGGGTGTCGCTGACCGGCCGATATCCGCCCGCGCAGGCGGCGAGCGCCAGCGCGAGTGTGATGCCGGCGGCCGCGCCCGTCATTCGGCGGGGGCGGGGGCGCCCTTTGCCGGTTTGACGTAGCGGTCGAGCCAGTCGGTCATCTGCCACAACGTCTCCTCCGTCGATTCGAGCGCGCGATAGCCGTGCGGCTCGTTGGGCAGCACGACGTAGCGCACCGTCGCGCCATTGCCCTTCAGCGCGGCATACATGCGTTCCGACTGGATCGGGAAGGTGCCGCTGTTGTCGTCGGCGCCGCCGTGGATCAGCAGGATCGGCGTCTTGATGCGGTTGGCGTAGGTGAAGGGGCTCATTTCCGTATAGGTCGGCGTTGCCTGCCAATAGGTGCGCTGTTCCGCCTGGAAGCCGAATGGCGTCAGCGTGCGGTTGTACGCGCCCGACCGCGCGATGCCGGCGCGGAAAAGGTCGGTGTGCGCGAGCAGATTGGCGGTCATGAACGCGCCATAGCTGTGCCCGCCCACCGCCATACGGCTGCGGTCGCCGACGCCCAGCTTCGCGACCGCGTCGACCGCGGCCTCCGCATCTTCGCGCAATTGCTTGACGTAGGTGTCGTTGGGCTCGGCGCCGTTTTCGCCGATGATCGGCATCGCCGGATTGTCGAGCACCGCATAGCCCTGCGTCAGCAGGAACAGGTGGCTGATCCCGCGCGGGCGGACGAAGCGGTTGCCCTGGTCCACCGTCTGGCCGGCGACCTTCGCGTCCGTGAATTCGGCCGGATAGGCCCAGAGCAGCGTCGGCAACGGGCCGTCGCGCTTCGCGTCATAGCCCGCCGGCGTGTAGAGCGTGCCCGACAGCGGCAGGCCATCGGCGCGATTGTAGGTGATCGTCTGCTGCTTAACCCCCGCGAACACCGGCGCGGGATCGGCGAAGGCGGTGACCGGGCGCGCCGTATTGCCCTTGACGGTGCGCACCACGTAATTGGGCGGCTGCGTCGCGCTTTCGCGCCGGGTCAGGATGCGTTGGCCCCTGTCGTCGAGCATCGACACGAGTGTTTCGTAATAGGGCGCCCGGGCGGTCCACAGCCGGCGTTGCTCTCCGCCAGCGACTGGCATGGTCGCGAGGAAGGGAAAGGCGCCCGCCTTGGTCGCGCCGTTGCCGCTGACGAAGACCGCGGCGTGATCGGGAGTGAAGCGCATCACCGGCTTGCCCGCGGCATTCGCCTCGGTCACCGGCGTGCCGGGATCGCCATATTGGTCCTGGTAGTTGCGCGTCAGCAGCAGGCGCGGCGCGCCCGGCGCATCGGGCGATACGGCGTAGCGATGCTCGGTACGCGTCTTCCACTCCCGGTCGCCGATCAGCGCGAAGCCGCCGTCGCCCCACATCACCTCTGCAAAGCGGCTCTGCGTCTTCGCCAATTCGACGGGCGGTGCGGTGAAGGGCGCGGCCTGCATCACGACGCGGTCGTGGAACGGCACCTTCGCCTTGGGATCGCCGCCGTCGAGCGCCTCCGCCCAGGCCAGCGTCGCTGGTGCGTCGGCGCGCCATTCCACCTCGCGCGGGCCCTTGACGGTCGCGTCGAAATCGACGGGCAGGTCGTCGGCGAGCGGACGGTCGACGATCGTTCTCACCGGTTGCCCGTCGATCGTCGCGACCGCGATCTCGGTCGGGAAGAAGCTGGCGGGCAGCAGATAGGAATAGGGACGCTTCAGCCGCTGGGTTAGGAGGTAGCGGCCATCGGGCGAGACGCTGAAATCGCTGTACAGCCCCGGCTGGCCGACCGCGACCGGCGTGCCGCCCGCCAGGTCGACGCGCGCGAGCTGGCCGGTGAAATAATGGTCGAACAGCGCGGCGTCGTGCGCATTGCCGATCAGATCCTCATACGTGCGCGCGGCGGAACGGCGGCCGTTGCTCTCCTGCACCACCGGGCCGTCGGGCGTCGCGGTTTCCGCCGGTGCGGCGCCGCGGCCGGCGGGGACGAGTCGTGCAATCAGGCTGCGGCTGTCGGGCAGCCAGGCGAAGGCATCGCCCGAGAAGGCCGCGTTGACGCCGCCGGCGACCCTGCGTGCGGTGCCGCCCTCGCGATCGGCGACCCACAAAGCGAGCCCGTCCGGCTCCTGCGCGAGGAAGGCGATGCGCGCGCCGTCGGGCGACCAGACGGGCGCGGTGAAGCGCATGCCGGCGGGCAACGCGACCGGCGTCTCGCGCCCGCTGGCGATATTCTTGAAGCTGAGGCCGGTCAGCCATTGCGTGCGCACTTCGGCCTGGCCGTTGGTGGCGGGATCGATGCGATAGCCTCCAAGGCGCAGGATCGGCTTCGACAGGTTGGCGATGCTGGGCAACCCTTCGCGCACGATGATGCCGAGCGTGCGATGGTCGGGGCTGATCGCGGCGCCCGGCGTCGGCGGCGTCTCCAGTATCTTCGCGATCGCATCGGGCGCGCGGTGATAGCCGGTGGCGGCCGGCGTCTGGGCGGCGGCGATCGTGGTCGAGCAGAGCAGCAGGGGCAACAGAGCGAACGTCGCGCGCATCGGGCATCCTCGTGATGGTGTCGCCGGGAAGAGTGGCCGATAGTAGGGGCGGGGTCCAGTTGGCCGGTTGCTTCCCTTCCGCAGATGGAAGGGAAGGCGACGTCTCTCTCGACATTCGTCCTTTGGCCGCCGATGGACGAGCGTATGGAGCAGGACGGCGGGGGCGGGGCGCGGGTCGGGCGCATCAGGCTGGCGGGATTCGCCGCCGGGGATCTCGCGTTCAACCTCTATTGGCAGAGCGCGATCCTCTACCTCCTCTTCTATTACACCGATGCGCTGGGGCTGCGCGTCGAGACCGCGGCGACCATCTATCTCGTCGCGTCGGTGTGGGACGGGCTGGTCAGTTTCGCGGTCGGCGTGCTCGTCGACCGGCGCGGCGCGGCGGCGGATCATCGCCGCGTGCTGATCGTCGGGGCGATGCCGCTCGGCCTCGCCTTTTGCGCCGCCTATGCGCCGCCGCCACTGACGGGGCGCGGGGCGGAGATCGCAGTGCTGGCCGGCCATCTCGTCTTCCGCACCGCTTATGCTTTGGTCAACATCCCCTATCTCGCGATGTCGGCGCGGGTCAGCGCGAACAGCCGCGATCGCGCCTTCGTCGCCGGCTTGCGCATGCTGGCGGGGACGGCGGCGGCGGTGCTCGTCGCGCTCGGCACGGTGCCGCTGGGCGGTGCGGTGATGGGCGTGGCGGGAGGCCCGCGCGCGTTCCTGGGTGCGGCCTTGCTGTTTGCGGGTATCGCGAGCGTCGTCCTGATCCTCGTCGGCTGGACGTTCCGAGACGCGCTCGTCTGCGCCGATGCGCCGCCGGCACCGCGCCCGCGGCTGTCCGTCGCGCTCGCCGGCGTGGCGCGCAACCGCGCCTTCACCACGCTCGCCGCCGCGATGATGGCGATGGTCGTCGCGACCAGCGTGCTCAACAAGTCGGTGCTCTATTATTTCAAATACGTGTTCGGCGATCAGGCGGCGGGCCAGCTCGCGCTCGGCGCGATGATGGCGGTGAGCGCGGCGGCGGTGCCGGCGTGGATGATAGTGGCACGCGGCATCGGCGTGCGGCGCCTGTGGTTCGCCGCGATCGCCCTGTGCAGCGTCGGCCTTGCCGTCTTCGCGCTCGCCGACCTGCCACGCGCGGGCGCGATGCAGCTGTTCCTGGTCGGGATGCAGGCGGCGACGGTCGGGCTGCACTTCGCCTTCTGGGCGATGCTGCCCGACGTCATCGATCATGGCGAGCGCACCGGCGGCGTGCGGGCGGAAGGAATCGTCTTCGGCATCGTCGCACTGCTACAGCGCGTCGCGATCGGCATCGCGACGCTGCTGATCGGCGTGTCGTTCGGCGAGGCGGGTTATGTCGCCAATGTCGCGCAGACGCCCGCGACGCTCGCGGCGATGCGGATGACCATCGCGCTGGTGCCGCTGGCCGGGTTCGTGCTTTCGGGCCTGCTGATGATGCTGAGCCCGATGCGCGCGGAACGCCGCGCGGCGCCCCGTCCGCCCCGCGAGGCGGACGGGACTTAGGCGTCAGCGCACCAGATCGAACGTGCCGTGCACGCCGGGCGCCTGCGCGGACGGGGCGATCCACACGTCGAACGTGCCGGGCTCCACCGTCGGCTTCAGGTCCTTGCCCAGGAATTCGAGCTGCGCGCGGGTCAGCGTGAAGGTGACCGTCTCGCTCTTGCCCGGGGCCAGCGCGACCTTGCGGAACGCCTTCATCTCGCGCACCGGCCGCGTGATGCTGGCGACGCGGTCGCGGATGTAGAGCTGGACCAGCTCCTCGCACGCGCGCGTTCCCGTGTTGGTCACCGTCGCGGACACGGTGATCCGCCCGTCCCACGCCAGGCTGGCGGGCACCACCGGCGCGTCATAGGTCACCTTGCCGTACGTCAGGCCGTGACCGAAGGGATAGAGCGCGGCGTTGGGCGCGGTGCGCCACTGCGCCTTGTACGGCACGCGCGGCCCCTCCGGCGCGGGGCGGCCGGTCGCCTTGTGCGCATAATAATAGGGTTCCTGCCCGCTTTCGTACGGGAAGCTCAGCGGCAGGCGACCCGAAGGGCCGACCTTGCCGAACAGCACGTCGGCGATGGCATGGCCGGTTTCCGATCCCAGGAACCAGGTGACGAGGATCGCGGGCGCGTCCCTGACCGCGCCTTCCAGCGCGAGGCCGCGGCCGTTCTTGAGCAGCACGACGATGGGCTTGCCCGTTTTGGCGACGGCTTCGGCCAGCGCCATCTGCGGCGCGGGCACGGTGATCGACGTGCGCGATTGCGCCTCGCCCGACATATTCTCGCTCTCGCCGATCGCGAGCACGACGACGTCGGCGGCCGTGGCCGCGGCGACCGCCGCGTCGATCCCGCCGGCGATCGGCGCCTCGACGCCCGAACCCTCGGTGACGGTGACATTGGTCGCGCCCGCCGCCTTCACCCCGGTGGCAAGGTCGATCGCCTGGTTGTTGTCGCCATAGACGACCCATGGCCCGTTGAGGTCGTGCTGGCCGCTGGCGAACGGACCGATCAGCGCGATCTTGCGCCGCGGGTCGAGCGGCAGCAGGTCGCCGTCGTTCTTGAGCAGCACCATCGCCTTTTGCGCGGCCTCGCGCGACAGCGCGAGCGCCGCCCTGGTGCGCGAGCGGGCGGCCTCGCGCTTCTTGTCGATGCGGCGGAAGGGGTCGTCGAACAGGCCGAGCATGTGCTTGACCGCGAGCACGCGGCGCACCGACTGGTCGAGCAATTGTTGGGGCACCAGCCCCTCGCGCACCAGCGACGGCAGGTACAGCGTGTAGAAGTTCGACTGCATGCTCATGTCGACGCCGGCGAGGAACGCGATGCGCGCGGCATCCCTGCCATCCTTCGCGAAGCCCGCGGCGATCATCTCCTCATCGCCCGTATAGTCGGACACGATGATGCCGCGGAACCGCCATTCGTCGCGCAGCACGTCCTTCATCAGCCACGGATTGCCGGTGGAAGGGATGCCGTCGATCTCGTTGAACGAGGCCATGCCACTCATCGCGCCCGCGTCGAACCCGGCCTTGTACGGCGGCAGATAGACTTCGCGCAGCGTCCGTTCGGAAATGTCGACGCTGTTATAGTCGAGTCCGCTTTCCGCCGCGCCATAGGCCGCGAAATGCTTAACGCAGGCCATCACCGCATCGGTGTCGGCAAGGCTCTTGCCCTGGAAGCCCTTGACGCGCGCCGCGGCGAACAGATTGCCGAGCAACGTGTCCTCGCCCGCACCTTCCATCGTCCGGCCCCAGCGCTGGTCGCGCGCGATGTCGACCATCGGGAAGAACGTCCAGTCGATCCCCGCCGCCGCCGCCTCGAACGCCGCCATCCGCGCGGTGCGCATCGCCAGATCGGGCTCGAAACTGGCCGCTTCGGCGACGGGCACCGGGAAGATCGTGCGGTGGCCGTGGATGACGTCCGCGGCGAAGATCAGCGGGATCTTCAGGCGCGAATCGCGCATCACGGCGGTCTGCATCCGCCGCGCCATTTCCGCGCCATTGCCGTTGAACACGCCGGTCAGCTTGCCCGCGATCGCATCGTTCACCTGACCCTCGAAGCTCGGGCCGTTGGAGGGCGGGTTGAGCCCGGTCGCGATGCCGCCGCTCCACGCCGCGGCGTTGAGCTGGAGCTGCCCGGCCTTTTCCTCCAGCGTCATCTTCGCCAGGATCGCCTCGACGCCGGCGGGCAGCGCCTGCGCGTCCGCCTGCGCGAGCAGCGCGCGCGCCGGGCTGGCGGCCCAGGCGGCGATGGCCCCCGCGCCGAGCAGCGCCGCGCGGCGCGAGATGTTGGTGTCGGTCATGGCCTCGGATCTCCCCTCAGGTGCGCCGGATACGCGCGCGATACGGCCTGGTGCGGCCGGCCGGCTTTTCGCGTTGACGCTTGCCTGTAACCGGTTACACAGGCCGCGGGCGTCGCACAAGATGCGTCGGCAGGGGCTTGATCGTCCCGCAGAGGATTTGGGGAGGGACGGCGTGCGACAGGTATCCGCCACGATACGCGACGTGGCGCGCGAGGCGGCCGTATCGGTAGCATCGGTTTCGCGCGCGCTCAACGGCCACAGCAGCGTCCACCCCGAAACGCGCGCGCGCGTCGTCGCCGCGGCGGATGCGCTGGGCTATGTTCCCCACGCCGGCGCGCGCAGCCTGTCGCTGGCGCGCAGCCATGCGATCGGCGTCGTGCTGCCCGACCTGCACGGCGAGTTCTTTTCCGAAATCGTGCGCGGCATGGACCGCGAGGTGAATGCGCGCGGCTATCACCTGCTGCTTTCCAACATGCATGCGGATGCCGCGCTGGCGGCGCAGGCGATGCGATCGATGCGCGGGCGCGTCGACGGACTGATCGTGATGGCGCCGCAACTGGATGCGGCGGGGCTCGACGCGGCGCTGCCGCGCGGCGTGCCCGCGGTGCTCGTCAATTCGCACGACGGCATCGGGCGCGCGGCGTTCCGCATCGACAATGCGAGCGGTATCGCCGCCAGCGTCGCGCACCTCGCCGCGCTCGGCCGGCGACGGCTGGTGCATGTCGCGGGGCCGGCGGCCAATATCGACGCGCGCGAACGCGCCGACGCCTATCGCGCCGCGCTGGCGCGTCACGCGCCGGACGTCGCGCCGATCGTCGTCGAGGGCGATTTCCACGAGGAGTCGGGGGCGGAGGCGGTAGCGATGCTGCGCAATATGGGTGCAGCATATGACGGCATCGTCGCAGGCAACGACATGATGGCGCTGGGCGTGCTGCGCGCGTTGCGCGAACAGGGCGTCGACGTTCCCGGCGCGGTGGCGGTGACCGGGTTCGACGACATTCCGCTCGCCCGCTACCTCGGCCTTACCACCGTGCGCGTACCGCTGGCGGAGATGGGCGCGCGCGCCGTCGGTCGCCTGGTCGACGCGCTGGAGGGCGCGGCGCTGTCGCCCGACGTGCAGTCCGTCGCCACCGAACTCGTCGTCCGCACGACCACCGCGCACGTACCGCCATCCTCTCCGGGAGCCCCATGACCGACCTTCTCGCCCCGCTCGATCGCCGCACCCTACTGGCGCGCGCGCCCCTCGCAGCTGCGGCGGCCAGCCTGCCGATCGCGGCGCTTGCCGCGCCCCGCACGACGTTGCCGGGGTGGTTCGACGATCTCGAACAGCGCACTTTCCGCTATTTCTGGGAACTGGCGAACCGCAAGAACGGCCTGGTTCCCGATCGCTGGCCGACGCCGTCCTTCGCCAGCATCGCTGCGGTCGGCTTCGCGCTCACCGCTTATCCGATCGGCGTCGAGCGCGGCTGGATCCGGCGCGAGGAGGCGCGCGACCTGACGCTGACCACCTTGCGCTTCTTCGACACCGCGCCGCAGGGCGAGGCGGAAACCGGCATGGCCGGGCACAAGGGTTTCTTCTACCATTTCCTCGACATGGAGACGGGGCAAAGGTTCCGCGATACCGAGCTTTCCAGCGTCGACACGACGCTGCTGTTCCTCGGCATCCTGTTCGCCGGCGCGTGGTACGACCGCGCCGACCCGGTCGAGGCGGAAATCCGCCGCCTGGCGCAGCGCATCACCGATCGCGCCGACTGGCCGTGGTTCACCAATGCGCGTGGCAGCGTGTCGATGGGCTGGCACCCTGGCAAGGGCTTCATCGATCGCGCGTGGGAGGGGTATAACGAGGGGATGATGGTCTACATCGTCGGCCTGGGCAGCCGCGGCAAGGCCCTGGGCGACGGCGCGTGGAGCGCCTGGGCGAAAACCTATCCCGAATTCTGGCGCGGGGAGGGGGCGACCCGCCATCTCGCCTTCGCACCGCTGTTCGGCCACCAGTACAGCCAGATGTGGATCGATTTCCGCGGCATCCGCGATGCGACGATGCGCGCGGAAAAGCTCGATTATTTCGAGAACAGCCGGCGCGCGACCTATGCCAACCGCGCCTATTGCATCGCCAATCCGATGGGCTGGCGCGGCTATTCGCGCGACATCTGGGGGCTGGCCGCCTGCGATGGTCCGGGCAATTTCGAACTGCCCTATCGCGGCGGCAGCGCGACCTTCTACGGCTATGCGGCGCGCGGGCCGCTTGGCCAGCCAGACGGGCGCGACGACGGCACGATCGCGCCGACCGCGGCATTGGGCAGCCTCGCCTTCGCGCCCGAGATCGTCGTGCCCGCGGCGGACGCGATGAAGCGCTGGCCCGGCCTGTACGGCAAATACGGCTTTCTCGACAGCTTCAACCCCTCGTTCCGCTACACCGACGTGCGGCTCGAAACGGGATCGGTCGATGCCACGCGCGGCTGGGTGGCGCGCGACTACCTCGGGATCGACCAGGGCGCGATCGCCGGCGCGGTCGCCAACATGCGCGACGAGGGCGTGTGGCGGGTCATGCGGCGCTCGCCGACGATCCGCCGCGGCCTGCAACGCGCAGGCTTCACCGGAGGGTGGCTGGGATGACGCACGCCGAAGCCGCCTCCCATCCCAATCCCCCGATCAAGACGATCACCATCGTCGGTGGCGGCACCGCGGGGTGGATGACCGCCGCGCTGCTGTCGCGCCTGTTCCTCGGCGCCTACACGATCCGGCTGATCGAATCGGAGGAGATCGGCACGATCGGCGTCGGCGAGGCGACGATCCCCGCGATCCGCACGTTCAACGGCCTGGCCGGCATCGACGAATTCGACTTCGCCCGCGCGACGCAGGCGACGTTCAAGCTCGGCATCGAGTTCCGCAACTGGGGCGGCATCGGCGACAGCTACGTCCACGGTTTCGGCAAGATCGGGCAGGACCTCTACTGGCTGCATTGCCACCAGTTCTGGCTGAAGGCGCGTGCCGCCGGCCGCGCCAAGCATCTCGACCTCTACGCGCTCAACACGCTGGCAGCGCGGATGAACCGCTTCGCGCTGCCCGATCCGTCGAACCCGCATTCGCCGATGGCGGACCTCGACTATGCCTATCATTTCGACGCGTCGCTGTTCGCGCGCTTCCTGCGCGGGCGGGCGGAGGCGGCGGGGGTGACCCGGATCGAGGGGCGGATCGTCGCCGCCAACCGACGCGGGCACGACGGCTTCCTCGACCATGTCGTGCTCGCCGACGGGCGCACGGTCGACGGCGATCTGTTCGTCGACTGTTCGGGTATGCGCGGGCTGCTGATCGGCGATGCGATGGGCATCGGCTACGAGGACTGGAACCAGTGGCTGCTGTGCGACCGCGCGCTGGCGGTGCCGAGCGCGCGGGGGCCGGGGCCGCTGACGCCCTATACCCGGTCGACCGCGCATGCCGCCGGGTGGCAATGGCGCATCCCGTTGCAGCATCGCACCGGCAACGGCCACGTCTATGCCAGCCAGTTCGTGTCGGACGACGCCGCGGCGGATACGCTGCGCGCGCATCTCGACACGCCTGCGCTCGGCGATCCGCGGCCCGTCCGCTTCCGTCCCGGCAAGCGCCATCGAGCGTGGGAGAAGAACGTCGTCGCGCTGGGTCTAGCCGGTGGCTTTCTCGAACCGCTCGAATCGACCAGCATCCACCTGATCCAGACCGGCATCCTGCGCCTGATCGCGCTGTTCCCGGGCCGCGGTTTCAATGCCGCCGACATCGACGAATACAATCGGCAGACCGATTTCGAATATCGCGACGTGCGCGATTTCATCATCGCCCATTACAAGGTGACCGAGCGCGACGATTCCGAATTCTGGCGATACCTGAAGGCGATGGACGTGCCCGACAGCCTGACCGAACGGCTCGATCTGTTTCGTGCGTCGGCGCGCTTCTTCATGCATGGCAAGGCGGAACTGTTCCGCGAGGAAAGCTGGGTGCAGGTGCTGCTCGGCCAGCGGCTCGAGGCGGCGTACGATCCGATGGTCGACATGATCCCCGCCCAGGAGGCGAACGCGTTCCTGCGCGATGTCGAGGACGTGGTGGCCGATGTCGCGAGGGGCCTGCCGACGCATGAGGCGTTCATCGCCCGCCATTGCCAGGCGCCTGCCACCGCAGCCTGATGCGCGGGGGAGACTGTGACAGTTCGGCAACAACCGGAATGATAGTGAAACGCGCCTGACGTGGCTGGTTGTAACCGGTTACGGTGGCGAGTAACCGGTTCCATACGCCCTTCGCGATCCGTGGAGTCGACGCGCGTCGTCCATGCGCCACGGAAGCAAAAAGGGGCTGGTGATGGTGAGGGGATGAACATGGCTTCCAGGATTCAACGCGCGCACGTCCGTCGCGGCATTTCGGCAGCGGCGCTCGCCGCGGCACTGGTCTTCGGCGCGCCCGCGCTTGCGCAGGCGACGTCGACCTTGCGCGGCCACGTCGAGGGGCCGACCGGCACGACGGTGACGATCACCGATCTGACGACGGGCCAGGTCATCACCGCGCGCACCAACGCGACCGGCGACTATACCATCCCCGGCATCCGCCCGAGCACGTATCGCGTCGACGTCGCCGGGCAGAAGCCCGAACAGGTCGTCGTGCCGATCGGCCAGATCATCACCGCCGACATCGGCACGCCCGATCAGGCCGCCGAAACCACCACCGTCACGGGCAAGAACGCCGGCGACATCATCGTCACCGGCCGCCGCACGCAGGAAGTGCGCACCGCCGAGGTCGCGACCAACGTGTCGCAGCAGCAGATCGAAAGCCTGCCGCAGAGCGACCGCAACTTCCTGAATTTCGCCGCGCTCGCGCCCGGCGTCGCCGTCACGCCGGGCCGCGGCAACCGTCAGGTGCAGGCGGGCGGCGTCAGCGCCGACAACATCAACGTCTTCATCGATGGCCTCAGCCTCAAGAACCAGGTCAACCACGGCGGCGTCGCCGGCCAGAACTTCAGCCAGGGCAATCCCTTCCCGCAGCTGGCGGTGCAGGAGTTCAAGGTCGACACGCAGAACTTCAAGGCCGAATACGAACAGGCCGGCTCCGCGATCATCACCGCGGTGACCAAGTCGGGCGGCACGTCGTTCCACGGCACCTTGTTCGGGGAATGGCAGCCGAGCTCGTTCTACGGCACGAAATATTTCGATCGTCCGGGCAACGCCAACAACATCGACGGCTCGCGCAAGCAGGGCGATTACGACCGCAAGCAATATGGTGGCGACCTGGGCGGCCCGATCATCAAGGACGTGCTGCACTTCTACGGCGCGTTCGAGGCGACCGACCAAAAGGCGCCGTCGAAAGCCGTGCTGCTCGGCAACACCAACGCGACCGATCCGACGCAGATCGTACCGCAGGCGATCGCGCAGCAATATAACGGCAGCTATCCGCAGGACTTCCACCAGAAGCTCTACTTCGGCAAGCTGACCGCCTTCGTCAGCAACGCCGACACGGTGAACTTCAGCGGCTTCTTCCGCCGCGAAAGCAATCTCGCTGACTTCGGCGACACGTCGGTCCCGTCGCACGGCCATCTGTTGCAATCGAAGATCGACCTGTACCAGCTCGAATGGAACCATCGCGGCGACAACTGGCTGAACGAGGCGACCGTCGCCTATAATACGGTGTTCAACGGCACGCCGCGCACCAGCAGCGGCCCGGAAATCAACCTGGGCTTGCCGGGCGCCGTCGTCGCGCAGCTCGGCACCAACGGTTTCGAACAGGCCGACAACCAGAAGACGTGGACGTTCAAGAACAACGTCACCTTCTTCGGGCACGGGCATATCGTGAAGGCGGGGGCGAAGGTTTCGCTCAACGACCTGTCGCGATCCGAAGACAATCTGGGCAACGGCGCCTATTATTTCCGGCCGTCGACCTACACGACCTTCGACGCATCCACCCCGCTGCAGGCGGCGGTGTCGGTCGTGCCGGTGCGTCCGGCGATGGCCAAGGATACGCAGATCGGCGTGTTCATCCAGGACGACTGGACAGTCAATTCGCATCTGACGGTCAACGCCGGCCTGCGCTGGGATTACGAGACCAACGCGAAGAACGAGAAGTTCGTGACGCCCGCCGGTATCGTCACCGCACTGCGCAACTATCAGCCGTGGCAGGCCGCGGGGATCAACCCGAACGATTACATCTCCACCGGCACCAATCGTAAGCCCTATTGGAAGGCGTTCCAGCCGCGCCTGGGCGTTTCCTACGACGTCAACGGCGACCGCGATCTGGTGCTCTTCGCGGGCGCGGGTCGCTATTACGATCGACCCTTGTTCATCGCGTCGGGGATCGAAACCGTGAAGGCGCTATACCAGCGCACCGTCACGCTCAGCTTCTGCGACGGTCCGGGGCAGCCGACCTGCGCCTCGGTGCGTGCCGGCAACAACGGCGCGCTGCCCGCGACGACGCTGGCGTGGAATGCGAACTACAAGAATGTCGATGCGCTGCGCGCCGCCGCGACCGCGACCGGTGTCGGCGGCGACGTGTGGCTGCTCAACAACGATACCAAGCTGCCCTATTCGGATCAGTTCAACTTCGGCATGCGCAAGCGGGTCGGCGCGATCCAGACGTCGGTCACCTTCAGCCACGTGCGCAGCCACAACATCTTCAAATACGTCCGCGGCAACCGCCTGCCCAATGGCCAGTATACGACGCAGGGCGATCAGTGGATCGAGGACAATTTCCCGGCGCAGGGCATCCTGCCCGGCTATAGCGGCAAGCTGAACATCGGGTCGAACGACGGCAAGGCCTACTACACCGCCGTCTACTTCACCGCTGAAAAGCCGTTCGTCACCGGATCGCGGTGGGGCTTTACCTCGACGCTGACGTTGCAGCGCGCGCGGTCGAACGTCGCGCAGGAATTGCAGGGCGACGAATTCTACAACGGTCCGCGCGTCGATGCCTATGGCATCAACTATGTCGCGGGCGTCGAGAAGTGGCGCTTCGTCGGCACCGGCATCGCGCGCGGTCCATGGGATACCAAGCTGTCGGTCACCGGCACGTTCAGCTCGGGTCCGTCGTTCGGTCAGGTCATCAGCCGTCCCGCACCTGCAGAGTTCCTTAATTCAAGCGGGACCTACGGCAATTTCGGCGGCGTGTTCTGGCCCGACCAGATCGTCGGCTATGCCTCGGTTGATGCGCGCATTTCGAAGACGTTCACGATGCCATGGGGCCACGATCTCGAGGTCAATTTCGCGGCGTTCAATATCTTCGATTCGGTCAACCGCACCTATTCGGCATGGGGCGCGGGATCGGGTGTGAACCCGACCAAGCGCGAAAACGACACGCAGGGCGTGCCGCGCTCGTTCCAGGTCGGCGCGCGCTACAAGTTCTGAGTGTAAATTAGAGAAAATTAGCGGATAATGCCCGCCACATTTGCATAATATGGTGGCGGGCATGAATAAAAGTGAAGAATTAGAAGTTTCCGCAGACTGGAGTCCCGCTGCCTACTGTTCCTGTCCGTGAGTCGTAATTGAATATATAAACACATCGCGGAGCCCCGTTATATACGGGAACCTCATGCTTTGCTGGACCATAAACATAGGTATAATAAGAGCCCAAAACATCAACAATGTGTGACGCTGTCCAGTCGTTGACTGGCTGGCTATTGACGTAAAATATATAGCCGGAGTCCATTTTTTCTTGGACTATTCTTATCCATTCATCCCGGCCTTGTTGGGTAAATTGAGATAATATAGTGTATCCTTTATAGGTATCTTGGGCGGATAGTTCTTGCGGGGTCATAAAAAGCGACGCTAGAAAGAATGTCAAAATCTTGATGCGCATCACGAGACACTCCCTATGAAAGGTTATTTTCTCGACTACCTTGAGAAGATCCCGGTGATATATATAAGGCGGTGTGCACAGATCGGCAATGTTAATTGCGTCGCAAATGGCATGTTTCGCAAGTAGATTCGTCAAATATCGTAGATACAGAATGCACGTTTAGAAAAAGCCATTTGCCGCCTCGTTTCTACATATTTTGCACGCTGATCGACTCAGCGAAAGTCCGGGGCCGTATGGAGTCGTTAGGCAAACATCTGGCCCACCCCGTGGCTCCACCGAAACGCCCCGATCGTGAGCGCGCCAGCATGACCCCCAGCCTGATCCGCGTCGGCGCAACGCAGAGCCCGGTCGTTATCGTCGATGATGCGACCGGCGATCCCGCTCGTATCGTCGACCTCGCCGCCGCGCTGGCACCCTTCCCGACCATGTCCGGCAGTTACTATCCCGGCGTCCGGCGCGTGCTGACGCCGGCGGACGGCGCGGCGCACGATTATGCGACCGGGCTGCTCCACGCCCTTGCCCCCTTTATCGGCGGCGCGTTCGACGTCGACGGCTTCGACTGGATCGAGGGGAGCTTCTCGATCGTCACCGCGGATCCCGCCGCGCTGTCGCCGGCGCAGCGCGCGCCGCATTTCGATGCGGCCGACCCCGCTTACATCGCGGTGCTCCATTATCTGTCCGACACCCCCGGCACCGGCACCGCTTTCTATCGCCAGCGCAGCACCGGGATCGAGCGCGTCGACGCCGCTAACCGCGCCGCCTTCGTCGCCGCCGCGCGCCGCGACAGCGCCGCGCTTACGGGCTACACCAACGCCAGCAACGCCGCCTTCGAACAGATTGGCGCGGTTGAAGCGAAACGCGACCGGGTCGTCCTCTACCAGGGGTGCCTGCTCCATTCGGGCATCATTCCGCCGGGCATGCCGATGAGCGCCGACCCGCGCATCGGCCGCCTGACCGCCAACCTCTTCATCCAGGCGCAACGATGATCGCCAGCCTTCTTCTCGCCGCGGCGGCGCAGCACACCTACGCCAACCCGGTCGACATCGACTATCGCTACAATTTCGAACAGGTGAACGAGGGCGTATCGTACCGCACCGGCGCGGACCCGGTGATCGTGCCGTTCAAGGGCGCCTATTATCTCTTCCTGACGCTGGCGGACGGATATTGGCGATCGACTGATCTCGTCACCTGGCGCTTCGTCACGCCCAGCCGCTGGCCGGCGGAGGGAATCGTCGCGCCCGCGGTGACGTCGGATGGCGAGCGTTTGCTCATCATGCCGTCGATGACGACGCAGGGGACGATCTACGCGACCAGCGATCCCGCGAGCGGCCGAATCGACTATTTCGTGCGCCGTATGCCGGCCTTGCCCAATGCGGTGAAATCGGGGCTGGAGGACACGATCAAGCCGGGGCAGGTGCCGCCCGGCCCGTGGGACCCGGACTTGTTCCAGGACGATGACAAGCGCTGGTACCTTTATTGGAACTCGTCGAACGTCTTTCCGATCTACGGCGCGCCCGTATCGTTCGCCGATGGCAGGATGACGTACGGCACGCCGCGCCGCTCATTCATCCTGCTCGATCCGGACAGGCACGGCTGGGAGCGGTTCGGGCAGGATCATAGCGGCACGCTCCCCAACGGCACGCCGATCAAGCCCTTCATGGAGGGCGCGTGGATGACCAAGGTCGCCGGGCGATATTATCTGCAATATGGCGCGCCCGGCACCGAATATAATTCATACGCCACAGGCACGTATGTCGGCACCTCGCCGATGGGGCCGTTCACCTATGCGCCCTACAACCCCGTCGGCTACAAGCCCGGCGGGTTCGTGCAGGGGGCGGGACACGGCAACACGTTTCAGGACCTCAACGGCAATTGGTGGAACACCGGCACGCCGTGGATCGGCTACAACTGGACATTCGAGCGGCGGATCGGCATGTGGCCGACGGTGTTCGACGCGGACGGGCAGATGCGCGTGTCGACGCGTTTCGGCGATTTTCCGCAGCGGATGCCGACCGCGCGGTTCACCGATCCCGATGCGCTGTTCACCGGCTGGATGCTGCTGTCCTATCGCAAGGCCGCGACGGCGAGTGCCAGCGTCGCCGGCCATGGCCCGGCGGATGCGACCGACGAAAATCCGCGCAGCTTCTGGCTGTCGCCGACGAAGGCCGCCGGCGCGACGCTAACGATCGATCTGGGCGCGGTGAAGACGGTGCGCGCGGTGCAGGTCAATTTCGCCGATTATCAGGCGGGGCGGTTCGGCGATGCGCCCGACATCTATACCGAATTCCGGCTGGAACAGTCGCTCGACGGGCGGACGTGGCGCCCGCTTGCCCGGACGGAGGCGCCGCGGCGCGACCGGTCCAACGCCTATTTCGAACTGCCTGCACCGGTGCGCACGCGCTATGTCCGCTACGTCCACGGCCATATCGGCGGCGCGCATCTCGCGATCAGCGACCTGCGCGTGTTCGGGTCGGCGGGCGGCGCGATGCCGGGCGCGCCGACTTTGGTCGCGGCCACGCGCGGCGCCGACACGCGCGATGCCACGATCCGCTGGCGGCGGGTGCCCGGCGCGGTCGGCTACAACGTGCGCTGGGGCATCCGGCCCGACCGGCTCGCGCTGACGTATCAGGTCTTCGCGGACCGCGTCGCCGATGGCGACGCCGCGACGCTACCGTTGCGCGCGCTGACCGTCGGCCAGCGTTACTATGTCGCGGTCGAGGCGTTCGACGAGAATGGCGTCTCGTCCTTGAGCCGCGTTGCGGCGATGTGAAGTCGCGCACGGCGAGGGACTTAAAGTTGCCGATCGCTGCTGCTACCCGGTCGTCATGACGCCGCAGATCACCGTCACCCGCCACGGCCGCGAGGACCAGCCCGTCGTCGTCATCGACGCCTTCGCCGATGCCGAAGCTTTACGCGAAGACGCGGGCTTCCTGTCGTTCGTGCCGATCGGCGAACATTATCCCGGGATCCGCGCGCAGGTGTCGCCCGCAATGCTGCGCCCGATGCTTGCCACGATCGCGCCGGTCGCGGCGGAGGTGTTCGGGTTGACCGACCTCGATGTCGTCGATGCCTTCTACTCGCTGGTCACGGTGCCGCCGTCCGCGCTCGCGCCGATCCAGCGACTGCCGCATTTCGACGAGGTGTCGCCAAGCCGGCTTGCCTTGCTCCATTTCCTGTCGCCCGACGAGAGCAGCGGGACCGCCTTCTACCGCCAGCGCAGCACCGAATTCGAATCGGTCGATGCTGCGCGCCTGCCTGCCTACCGCGCCGCGCTGCAGGCCGATCTGGCGCGCCATGGTCTGCCCGATGCCGGCTATATCGCGGGCGACACGCCAATATTCGAACAGGTCGCGCTGCATCGCGGGCGGTTCAACCGCGCGATCCTCTATCGCTCGAACACATTGCATTGCGCCTATATTCCGCCCGGCCTCGCGCTCAGCGACGACCCGTTGTCGGGGCGGCTGACGGTCAACACCTTCCTCGACGGACGGCTCGTCTTGTAACGCTCTGTTGCCCGAATATCACGCCGCGATCCGGCGGCATGAATACGTATGTGGCCATGTTGGCACGAAATCCCCCTTTGTTCACAAGCACTCGGGTTACGCCGGCCGATCGTCCTCCCATGACAGGGGGCGGGGGCACGGCATCACTCTTGGGGGAGGATCCTTCTCGTGGCCCGTTCCGTTTCGTCGTTCTCGCTGCGCCGCCGCGCCGCGCTCCGCACCACCACCGTCGGCCTTGGCAGTCTGTTCCTGGCGACGGGCGGCGCCGCATTCGCGCAGGAGACGCCCAACCCGCAGTCGCCCAACGCCAATCCGCCCGCCGCCGCGACAGTGCAGGCGCCGGCCCCCGCCGCCGAGCCGACGCCGAACCAGGATGCCGAGCAGGCGAAGACGCAGGCGGATGCGGCGGGCGACGGCCAGGACATCGTCGTCACCGGCATCCGCGCCAGCCTTGCAAGCTCGGCCAAGATCAAGCGCAACTCGACGCTGATCGTCGACAGCGTCTCGGCCGAAGACGTCGGCAAGCTGCCCGACGTGTCGATCGCCGACAGCCTCGCGCGCCTGCCCGGCGTCACCGCGCAGCGCCTCGAGGGCCGCGACCAGCGCCTGTCGATCCGCGGCCTCGGCCCCGATTTCTCGACCACCTTGCTCAACGGCCGCGAGCAGGTGACCGTCGGCGACAACCGCGGCGTCGAATACGACCAGTATCCGTCGGAATTCTTCCGCAACGTCAACGTCTACAAGTCCGCCGACGCGTCGCTGATCGCGGCGGGCATCTCGGGCACCGTCGATTTGCGCATGCTGCGCCCGCTTGACCAGCCGGGCCGCGTCGTCGCGATCAATGCGCGCGGCCAGATGAACGGCATCGACAGCCTCAACCCGGATTCGTCACGCTACGGCTATCGCGCGTCGGCGACCTATGTCGACAAGTTCGCGGACGATACGCTCGGCATCGCGCTCGGCGTGTCGGCGACGCAGACGCCGTCGCAGGACGAACGCTACAACGCTTGGGGCTATTCGGGCAGCGGCACCGCCGCCGATCCCTATGTGCTGGGCGGCGCCAAGCCCTACGTCCAGTCGAACGAGCTGCGCCGCTACGGCGGCGTCGCGACGATCGAGTGGCAGCCGTCGGAGAATTTCCACTCGACGTTCGACGCGCTCTATTCGAAGTTCAAGGAAGAGCAGCACCTGCGCGGCGTCGAGTTCCCGCTCGGCTTCTCCGATCCGGTGAAGAGCGGCATCCAGACCAACAACGGTTTCGCGACCGCGACGACGTTCAGCAACGTCTTCGCCGTGATGCGCAACGACTATAACCGACGCGACGCGGAGAATCTGTCGCTCGGCTGGAACAACGACCTGAAGGTCACCGATCGCATCCACTTCAACGTCGACGCAAGCTGGAGCCGCGCGACGCGCACCGACTTCCTGCTCGAAACGAACGCGGGCACCGGATATCAGAAGTCGGGCGTGCCCGATCGCGTGACGGTGACGCAGAATGCGAACGGCACGTACCGGATCGTGCCGACGCTCGATTACACCAACACCAACATCTTCAAGCTCACCGACCCGCAGGGCTGGGGCTACAACGGTACGCAGCCCGTCGTGCAGTCGGGCTTCCTCAACCGTCCGAGCTTCAAGGACGACCTGAAGTCGCTGCGCGCCAGCTTCAACGGCGAGATCGACGGCAGCATCGTCAAGAGCTGGGAAGTCGGCGGCAATTACAGCCGGCGTGAGAAGACGAGCGCCTATTCGTCCTACTTCCTGTGCCCGACCGGCGGCGGCACGAACTGCACCGTCGCCAGCGGCACGCCGACGACCGCGCCGGTGCCGACTGCGGCGCTGCTCGGCACCAACGTACCGCTCGCCTATCTCGGTATTCCCGCGATGCTGACCTGGGACCCGCTCTACGTCTACAACAACGCGCTCAACAAGGCGTTCGACGGCCGTCCGTCCGCGCTGGTCCGCGACAATGTCGTGACCGAGAACGTCTGGACGGGCTATGCCAAGATCAACCTCGACGGCGATCTCGGCGGCAAGGCGGTCAAGGGTTCGCTCGGCGTGCAGGTCGTCCGCAGCGAGCAGCGCGGCACCGGCCAGATCGCGAGCGTCAACAACGGCGCCGTCACGCTGGCGCCTGCCGACCAGAAGGAAACCTATACCAACGTGCTGCCCAGCGCGACCTTCTCGGTCGAGCTGATCCCGAGCGGTTACATCAAGATGGGCGCGTCGCAGACGATGATCCGTCCGCGCCTCGACCAGGAGCGCGTGACGCAGGACGTGTCGATCAACATCGCCAACATCGGCCGGACGCAGCCGGGCCTGCTCTTCCCGGTCTTCTCCTCGAACGGCGGCAACGTCGCGCTGCGTCCGTATCAGTCGACAAACATCGACCTGTCGTTCGAGAAGTATTTCGACGGCGGCGGCTATGTCGCGGTGTCGGGTTACTTCAAGCACCTCACCGACTTCGTCGATCCGAACAACAGCTATGCGTTCAACTTCACCGGACTGCTGCCGGCATTGACGCCTGCGCAGCAGGCGCAGGTGATCGCCGCGAACCAGACGATCGGCACCGTGTCGGCGCCCGCCAACACGGGTCGCGGCGAGGTGATGGGCGTGGAGGGCACGATCTCGCTGCCGTTCAAGATGCTGACCAGCGCGCTCGACGGCTTCGGCGTGTTCGTCACCGGCAACTACACCGACTCGACGATCAAGTATGCCAACAGCCCTGCGCCGATCACGCTGCCCGGCCTGTCGGACGTCACCGCCAGCGGCACGCTCTATTTCGAAAAGTGGGGTTTCCAGGCACGCGCCAACTATCGCTACCGGTCGAACTTCCTCGCCGAGGTGGCGGGCCTGTCGGCGGCGCCGACGTATCGCACCGCCAAGTCGGAAGGCATTCTCGACGCGCAGATCGGCTACGAATTCCAGGAGGGCTTCCTGAAGGGCTTCTCGATCCTGGCGCAGGCCAAGAACCTGACCGACCGGCCGTTCATCACCTACCAGAACAACGATCCGCGTCAGGTGATCGACTATCAGCGCTATGGCCGCGATTACTATATCGGGCTCAGCTACAAGTTTTAACGGTCCTTTTCTCCCCCACCTTACGGGCTGTCGTCGCATGCCGGCGGCGGCCCGTTTTGTTGGGTTTTCGTCACCATGGACTTGTTCCGCGGTCCACCGTTCCGCAAGACGACCAGCCTGTGCGCATGCGGGACGGTAGATGCCGGAACAGGTCCGGCATGACGACCTGAGCCAATCAGAGGACAGCGTTCCATGACCCTCAACACCATCGTCATCGCCGGCGGCGGCACCGCGGGGTGGATGGCGGCCGCGGCGCTCGGCCATCTGCTCGGCGAGCATGTCGCGATCCGGCTCGTCGAATCTGAGGAGATCGGCACCGTCGGCGTCGGCGAGGCGACGATCCCGCAGATCCGGCTGTTCAACCAGGCGCTGGGCCTCGACGAGGATGCGTTCCTGCGCGCGACCGGCGGCACGTTCAAGCTCGGCATCGCCTTCGACGGCTGGACCGCGCCGGGGCACAGCTACATGCATGCGTTCGGCGACGTCGGCCGCGATGTCGGGCCGGTGCCGTTCCAGCATTACTGGCTGCGCGCCCGCGCCGCCGGGGTCGCCGGGCCGCTCGGCGACTATTGCATGAACGACGTCGCGGCCCGCGCGGGCCGGATGCATCGCGGCGCGCCGCTGACCGCGCGCACGATCCCCGCCATCCCCTACGCCTTTCACTTCGACGCCAATCTCTACGCGGCGTACCTGCGTCGCTTTGCGCAGAACCGCGGCGTCGTGCGGACGGAGGGGCGGATCGCACACGTCGAGCGCGACGGCGAGAGCGGCGACGTCGCGGCGCTGGTGCTCGACGGCGGCGAGCGGGTTGCGGGCGACCTGTTCCTCGATTGCACCGGTTTTCGCGCCTTGCTCAGCGAGGGTGCGCTGGCGACGGGGTACGAGGACTGGTCGCGATGGCTGCCGTGCGATCGCGCGGTCGCGCAGCCGAGCGCGGGGGCGGGGGCGCCCTTGCCCTACACCCGCGCGATCGCACGGCAGGCCGGGTGGCAATGGCGCATCCCGCTGCAGCATCGCACCGGCAACGGCCACGTCTATTGCAGCGCATTCACCAGCGATGACGAGGCGGCAGCGACGCTTGCCGCCAATCTCGACGGCGCGGCGACGGGCGATCCGCGGCCGTTGCGGTTCGTCACCGGGCGGCGGCGGCGCGCCTGGAACCACAATGTCGTCGCGCTCGGCCTCGCCAGCGGATTCCTCGAGCCGCTGGAGTCGACCAGCATCCACCTGATCCAGTCCGCGATCGCGCGGCTGGTTAAGCTGCTGCCCGCGATGCCCGTCGCGCCCGCGCTGCGTGCCGAATACAATCGCCAGGCCGATTTCGAGATGGAGCGTATCCGCGATTTCCTGATCCTCCATTACTGGGCGAACGGCCGCGACGAGCCCTTTTGGCAGGCGTGCCGCGATATGGCTCTGCCCGACACGTTGCAGGCGAAGATCGACCTGTGGCGCGAGGCCGGCGTCATCACGCGCGAGCATGAGGAACTGTTCACCGAGGACGGCTGGCTGCAGGTGCTGGTCGGGCAGGGGGTCGCGGCACAGGCGTACCATCCGCTCGCCGACGCGATTTCGGACGGGGACCTTGCGGAATATATGGAGATGCTGCCGCTGCTCTACCGCCGGGAGGCGGGTGCGCTGGCGGAGCACGGTGCCTTCGTCGCCAAGCATTGCGCGATGCGGCGGTAGTCGCTCGCCTTCACCGTTCCAGCGGCGGGAAGGGTGAGGGTAGGGGGGGGAGTTCCTAACTCGACCCGCGCACCACCAGCCGCGGTTGCAGCAGCGTTGCCTGCGTCGGCTGGTCCGCAATGCGGCGCAGCAATGTATCGACCAGCACCTCGCCCGCGCGCCGGTAATCCTGCGCCACCGTGCTCAGCGACGGCTGCGTCGTCGCGGCGGCGGGGATGTCGTCGAACCCGACGACGGAGACGTCCTGCGGCACGCGCAGCCCAGCCTCGGCCAGCGCGCGCATCGCGCCGAGCGCGATCAGGTCGGACGCGGCGAACAGGGCGTCGAAGGGAATGTCGCGCGCGATCAGGCGGCGCATCGCGTCATAGCCGCCCTGTTCGACCGACAGCGAATCCGCGTGCAATCCCAGATGCACCGGCAACCCCGCCGTGCGCAGCGCCTCGGCCAGGCCGCGGTAGCGGTCGCGGAATTCGGGATAATGATCGTCCGCCTGGCCGATGAACGCGACGCTTTTGCGGCCGCGCGCGATCAGATGCTCGCCCGCCGCGCGGCCGCCGGCGATATTGTCGCTGCCGATCGTCGTCGCCAGCCCGTCGGGGTCGACCGCACCCCAGCGCACGAAATGCGTGCCCTGCGCAACGAGGGCTTCGAGCCGCGCCTTGTACACCTCGTAATCGCCATAACCGAGCAGGATGATCCCGTCCGCCTTGCGGCTGTCCTCGTAATCCATGTGCCAGTCGGCGGAGAGATGCTGGAACGAGGTGAGCAGATCGTAACCGCGCGCCGCGCAGGTGCGCAGGATCGATCCCAGCATCGAGAGGAAGAACGGGTTGATGTACGTCCCGTCGGGCAGCGGATCCTCGAAGAACAGCAGCGCCAGCGTCATCGTCTGGCCGCGGCGCAGCGAGGATGCGTTCTTGTCGACCTTGTAGTTCAGCTGGTGGGCGATCGCCTCGATCCGCATCCGCGTCGCCGCGCTGACCGTCGGATCGCCGCGCAGCGCCCGGCTGACCGTGGGTTGCGACACGCCCGCGCGCGCGGCGATGTCGAACGACGTCGGTTTATCGCTCGTCCCCCTGCTGCGCGTCCTCGCCGTCATGGCGAAGCAATAGACCAGCGGCAGGAAAGGCGAAAGCTTTCGCGTGAATACGTATGCCTTGCGCTTCCCTTGTGCGTGCCGGTTACCCAGAACGGCGCCTGACGCGGACGGGCATCGGCATCCGTGCGCGCGAGGGATACGACCGGGAGGGGCCTGCCATGCGCCGAGGCGCGATACTTCACTCCGCGATCGCCGCGGCACTGGCGGCATGCTGCGCGACGACCGCGGCCGCGCAACGGGCGACGCCGGCACCGACGCCAATGTCGGCGCGCGCCGATTATCGTGCGCGCCTGCCGCAGGACGAGGTGATCTATTTCCTGCTGCCCGACCGGTTCGACAATGCCGATCCGTCCAACGATCGCGGCGGCCTGACCGGCGACCGCGGCGTCACCGGGTTCGACCCCACCGCGAAGGGTTGGTACCACGGCGGCGACCTGAAGGGCGTGACGCGCCGGCTCGACTATATCCAGGCGCTGGGCGCGACCGCGATCTGGGTTGCGCCGATCTTCAAGAACAAACCCGTGCAGGGCAGCGGCGCCTATCAGTCCGCCGGCTATCACGGCTATTGGATCACCGATTTCACCCAGGTCGATCCGCATTTCGGCACCAATCGGGACTTCGCCGACCTCGTCGCCGCCGCGCACAAGCGGGGGATGAAGGTGTACATGGACATCGTCGTCAACCACACCGCCGACGTCATCCAGTATCGCGAATGCGTCGCGAAGCCCGATTGCCCGTATCGCAGCCGTGCCGATTATCCCTACCAGCGCCGCGGCGGCGTGGGCGGCCCGCCGATCAACGCGGGGTTCGCCGGCGACCAGGATCGCAGCGAGGCCAATTTCGCGAAGCTCATCGATCCGACCTACGCCTACACGCCGTTCGTGCCCGAGGCGGAGAAGACGGTGAAGGTGCCCGCCTGGCTCAACGACCCGATTTATTACCACAATCGCGGCAACACGACCTTCGCCGACGAAAGCGCGACGATGGGCGATTTCGGCGGCCTCGACGACGTGATGACCGAACATCCGCGCGTCGTCGCGGGCATGATCGACATCTACGGCGGCTGGATCGACCGGTTCGGCATCGATGGTTTTCGCATCGACACCGCGCGCCATGTCGAGCCGGAATTCTGGCAGGCCTTCGTCCCCGCGATGCAGGCGCGCGCGCGGGCGAAGGGCATTCCCAATTTCCACATCTTTGGCGAGGTCGCGTTCGAGACTCTCGACGTCGGATTGCTCGCCCGCCACACCGTCGTCGACCGATTGCCCGGCATCCTCGATTTCGCGACGCGCCAGGCGATCGTCGAAAGCGTCACCGGCAAGCAGGAACCGGGTGCCTGGGACAAGCTGACGCGCGGCGACGCGCTCTACGCGCATGGCTACGACACCGCGGTTCAGCTTCCCACCTTCGTCAGCAACCACGACGCGGGCCGCCTCGCGATGATCATCCGTCGCGAGATGCCGCTGATCAGCGACGATGAGCTGCTGCAGCGCGTCCGTCTCGCGCATGCGATGCTGCTGACGCTGCGCGGCGTGCCGACCATCTATGCCGGCGACGAACAGGGCTTCACCGGCGACGGCAATGACCAGGATGCGCGCGAGGACCAGTTCGGCAGCAAGACCGCGAGCTACAATGACAACCACCTGATCGGTACGACCACGACGACCGCGACGCCGCATTTCGGTCGCGACCATCCGCTCTATCGCGAGATCGCGATGCTGGCGAAGCTGCGTACCGCGACGCCCGCGCTGACCCGCGGCACCGAGGTGTTGCGTGCGCGCAGCGACCAGCCCGGCCTCGTCGCGCTGTCGCGCATCGACCCCGCGACGGGGGCGGAGGTGCTGCTTGCGTTCAACACCGCGACGACCCCGCTGACGCGGCAGGTGGAGGTCGGCATCGGCGCGACGACCGCCGACACGCTCGCCGGTACGGGGTGCGGCGCGGTGGCGGCGCCCGGCAGCCTCACCGTAATGCTGCCGCCGCTCGGCTATGCCGTCTGCGCGCTGAAGGCCGCACGATGAACGGGATAGAACGACCGTGGTGGCACGGCGCCACCATCTATCAGATATACCCGCGCAGCTTCGCCGATTCGAACGGCGACGGCATCGGCGACCTTGCCGGCATCACTGCGCATCTCGACCATGTCGCGCGGCTGGGCGTGGAGGCGATCTGGCTGTCGCCGTTCTTTACCTCGCCGATGGCCGATTTCGGCTATGACGTGTCCGATTATTGCGACGTCGACCCGATTTTCGGCACGCTCGCCGATTTCGACGCGCTGGTCGCGCGGGCGCACCAACTGGGGCTGAAGGTCATCATCGACCAGGTCTGGGCGCACACCAGCGACCGCCACCCCTGGTTCGAGGAAAGCCGCCAGAGCCGCGACAACCCCCACGCCGACTGGTATGTCTGGCGCGACCCCAAGCCCGACGGGTCGCCGCCCAATAACTGGCAATCGGTGTTCGGCGGTCCGGCATGGACGTGGGACGCGCGCCGGCGCCAGTATTACATGCACAATTTCCTGAAGGAGCAGCCGCAGGTCAACGGCCACCATCCGGCGGTGCAGCAGGCATTCCTGGACGTCGCGCGCTTCTGGCTGGAGCGCGGGATCGACGGGTTCCGGATCGATGCGATCAATTTCATGATGTTCGATCCCGATTTCCGCGACAATCCGCCCGCACCCGAGGACGACGGCATCCCGCGCACGCGGCCGTTCGATTACCAGCTGCACAGCTTCAACCAGAGCCATGCGGCGATCCCCGGCTTCCTCGAACGCGTCCGCGCGCTGTTCGACAGCTACGACGCGCGCTTCACCGTCGCGGAGGTCGGCGGCGCGGACAGCGACCGCGAGATGAAGCTGTTCACCGCGAACGGCCGCCGCCTGCACAGCGCCTACGGCTTCGATTTCCTCTACGCCCCGGCGCTCACCCCCGCGATGGTGGCGGAGGCGGTGGCGAAATGGCCGGAGGCGGAGGGTGTCGGCTGGCCGAGCTGGGCGTTCGAGAACCATGACGCGCCGCGCGCCATCTCGCGCTGGGCCGCGCCCGGTCAGGCGGGTGCCTTTGCGCGGATGAAGATGCTGCTGCTCGCCTCGCTGCGTGGCAATATCTTCCTCTATTATGGCGAGGAGCTGGGCCTGACGCAGGTCGAGGTGCCGTTCGAGGCACTGCAGGATCCCGAAGCGATCGCCAACTGGCCGCGTACGCTGTCGCGAGACGGTGCGCGCACGCCGATGGCGTGGTCGGCGGACGCGCCCAATCTGGGCTTTTCCACCGCGACGCCGTGGCTGCCGATCGGGGCGGATCACGCGAGCCTCGCGGTCGACCGGCAGGAGCGCGACCCGCACGCCTTGCTGCACTGGACGCGCGACGTGTTGGCGATGCGCAAGCGCCACCCCGCCTTGCTGACCGGCGACATCCGCGTCGTCGAGGCGGGCGAGGCGATGCTTGCACTGGAGCGGCGCAGCGGGGGCGATACGTTGCTCTGCGTTTTCAACCTGTCGCCCGAGCCGCAACGCTGGGCGCCGGCCGATCCCGATCGCTGGCGCACGGTGACGCAGACTGCGACGCAGGGGTGGCATTTCGACGGATATGGCGCATTGATCGCCGAACACACGGGAGAGGCACGATGAACCGCGGCCAGTCAGTGTTCTTGCGCACGCAGGAACCCAGGGTAATCAAGCGCGCCGCCTGTGGCTCTGGGCTCCTGCGTCCGCAGGAGCACAAGCGGGCGGCGTTGCATGTCCTGCTCGCCACTGCCGCGCTCAGCCTCGTCGGCAGCCCGGCGCTGGCCCAAATCGACCCCAATGCCGTCGCGCAGGTTCCGACGACCGCGTTCAAGCCGGTGGCGACCGCGACCTCGCCGAATGGCCAGATCGCGGTGACGATCGCCTTCGATAACGACGGCCGCCCGACCTATGCGGTGACGCGAAAGGGCAAGCCGGTGCTCAACCCCGGCCGTCTCGGCGTCATGTTCACCGACGCGCCCAAGATCGAGCGCAACGTCGAACTGATCGGCCAGAAGACCAGCGCGTCCGACACCAGCTGGACGCAGCCATATGGCGAGTGGAAGACGATCCGCGACAATCACAGGGAACTGGCGCTCCGCTTCCGCGAGAAGACCGGGCTGAAGCGCGAAATGGACGTCACCTTCCGCCTCTTCGACGATGGTATCGGCTTTCGCTATAGCTTCCCCGACCAGCCCAACCTGCACGAGGCGAACATTGCCGACGAACTGACCGAATTCGCCTTCGCGCAGGGCGGCACGGCGTGGTGGAAGCCGGCATACCAGTGGAACCGCGAGGAATATCTCTACAACAAGACCCCGCTCGATGCGGTCGGCACCGCGCAGACGGTGATGACGGTGAAGCTGGCGGACGGCACGCACGCCGCGCTGCACGAGGCGGCACTGGTCGATTATGCCGCGATGAACCTCGCACGCAGCGAGGGCAACACCTTCAAGGCGTCGCTGACGCCTGGTGCGGGCGCGCCCAAGGTACGGCGCACGGCGCCCTTCGCCTCGCCGTGGCGCACCGTCATCCTGTCGGACGACGCGGCGGGGCTATACATGAGCCATCTGGAGCTCAACCTAAACGAGCCCAACAAGCTGGGCGACGTCAGCTGGGTGAAGCCCGCCAAGTTCGTCGGCGTGTGGTGGAAGATGATCAAGGGCGAGTGGACCTGGGCGACCGGGCCGCAGCACGGCGCCACCACCGCCAACGTCAAGACGTACATCGACTTCGCCGCCGCTAACAAGATTCCCGGCGTGCTCGTCGAGGGGTGGAACGTCGGCTGGGACGGCGACTGGTTCGGCAATGGCAACGCCATGCAGTTCGACACGCCGACGCCCGACTTCGACGCCGCCGAACTCGCCCGCTATGCCAAGGCGAAGGGCGTGCACCTCGTCGGGCATAACGAGACGGGCGGATCGGCCAGCCATTACGACGCGCAGCTCGACCGCGCCTTCGCCTATGCGCGCGACCATGGCATCCCCGTCGTCAAGACTGGCTATGTCACCGACGCGGGCCAGATCGAGCGCGTCGATGCCGACGGCACGAAGGCGCGCGAGTGGCACGAGGGCCAGTGGATGGTGAACCACTATCTGCGCGTCGTTGAGACCGCCGCGAAGTACAAGGTCGCGATCGACAGCCACGAACCCGTCAAGGACACCGGGCTGCGCCGCACCTATCCCAACTGGATGGCGCGCGAGGGTGGGCGCGGCATGGAATACAACGCCTGGCCCGGCAAGAACCCGCCCAACCACGAAGCCAACATGTTCTTCACGCAATGGCTGGGCGGCCCGATGGACTTCACGCCCGGCGTGCTCAGCCTGACGGGGCAGGGCGGCAGCGCGCTGATGTCGACCGAGGCGAAGCAGCTGGCGCTCTACGTCGTCATCTATTCGCCGGTGCAGATGGCCGCCGATACGCCCGAAAACTATGCGCAGCATATGAACGCGTTCAAGTTCATCCGTGACGTGCCGGTCGACTGGTCGGACACGCGTGTGCTGAACGGCGAGGTCGGTGATTACGTTACCGTCGCGCGCAAGGACAGCGCGAGCAACGACTGGTATCTGGGGTCGATCACCAACGAGGCGGGCCGCACGCTCACCGTCCCCCTCGACTTCCTCGACGGCGGTAAGCGCTACACCGCGGAAATCTATCGCGACGGCGACGGCGCGGATTACCGCACTGACGCACGCCACGCGATCGCGATCGAGACGCGCCAGGTGAAGAGGGGCGACACGCTGACGCTCAACCTCGCGCCGGGCGGCGGCCAGGCGATCCGCTTCGTCGCCGCGGGCAAAGGGCGGCGTTGAGGCCAGCCTCTCTTCGTCACCCCGACCTCCAGCCGGGGTCCCGCCTCTTGCTTCGCCGGGTGGCAGAAGCAGCGGGACCCCGGGTCAAGCTCGGGGTGACGAAGGTGTTCGCTTGTCTCCCCACGCCGTCATCCCCGCGGAGGCGGGGATCCAGACGCGCGGAGCTCGCGGGAGGAATCGCGACGGCAGCGTCTCTGGATTCCCGCCTTCCCGGGAATGACGAGCGGGTGCGGATATGACCCCATGCGGCCCCAGCATCGCCATCGTCGGCGGCGGAACCGCCGGCTGGATGGCGGCATGCCTGATGGCCAAGGCCTGGCCCGACGCGGCGATCACGCTCGTCGAATCCCCTGATGTCGGCATCGTCGGCGTCGGCGAAGGATCGACGCCGCAGATGAAGGCGCTGTTCGATGGCCTGGGTATCGCCGAAAGCGCGTGGATGCCGACCGCCGATGCAACGTACAAGGTCGGGATCGCTTTCCGCAGCTGGGGCGGGGCAGGTTCCTCTTACTTCCACCCCTTCGCCGGCGCGGTCGATCTCCACACCCAGCCCGCGTTTCACGCGAGTGCCCACGCTCGCCGCACCGGCGCCGACGTGGCTGCGCATCCCGACCGGTTCTTCCTCAACAGCCGTCTCGCCGCCGCGCGCCGCGCGCCGGTCGCGCCCGCCCATTTCCCCTTTCCGGTCGGTTACGGCTATCATTTCGACGCGCACAAGGTCGGGGAGGTGCTGCGGGCCGAGGCGCTGCGCCGCGGCGTTGGCCACGTCCGCGCGCACGTCACCGACGTGCCGCTGACCGAGACGGGCGACATCGCTGGCCTGACCCTGGCCGATCGCGACCCGATCGCCGCCGAGCTGTTCGTCGATGCCAGCGGCTTTGGCGGCCTGCTCGTGCAGCAGGCGTTACGCGTGCCGTTCCGGCCGTTCGCGGACAACCTGTTCAACGATCGCGCCGTCGTGATGCCGACGCCGCGGGGCCCCGACCTGGATGCGCATACCACCGCCACCGCGTTGTCCGCGGGCTGGGCGTGGGCCATCCCGCTGACGACGCGCACGGGCAACGGCTATGTCTTTTCGTCCGCCCATCTTTCGCCCGATGCCGCGGAGACGGAACTGCGCCGCCACCTTGGCCTCATCGACAGCGACGTCGCCGCGCGGCATCTGACGATGAAGGTCGGCCGCGTCGAACGCAGCTGGGCGGCGAACTGCCTCGCCATCGGCCTGGCGCAGGGATTCATCGAGCCGCTGGAGGCGACCGCGCTCCATATCGTGCAGGCGACGGTGGAAGGCTTCATCCAGGCCTATGACGCGGGCGGCCGTTCCCCGCGCGAACGCGACGGCTTCAACGCGCGCATCGCCCGCCGCTACGAAGGCATTCGCGATTACATCGTAGCGCATTACCGCCTCAACCGTCGCACGGACACGCCCTATTGGCGCGACGCGGCGGCGGTCGAGCATCTGTCCGACGACCTCAAGGCGATCATGACCGCGTGGTTCACCGGCCGCGACGTCGCGGCGGTGATCGAGGGCCGCGACCTTCGCGGCTATTACGCCCCGATGTCGTGGGAAGTGCTGCTCTCCGGCTACGGCACCTTTCCGCCGGCGGACCGGCTGCGCGCCGTGTCGCCTGTCGCCGACCTCGCCGGCATCGACGCGTTGCTCGACGGCTGCCTACTCAATTTTCCGCCGCACGCAGCGGCCCTGAAGGATCCCGCATGACCGCAATGCTCGCCCGTCGTCCGCGCCAGAGCTGGGCGGGGTTGTGGAACATCTCGTTCGGCTTCTTCGGCATCCAGATCGGCTTCGCGCTGCAGAATGCCAACATGAGCCGCATCTTCCAGTCGCTCGGTACCAGCCTGGACGATCTGCCCGCTTTATGGATCGCCGCGCCGCTGACCGGGCTGCTGGTCCAGCCGATCATCGGCCATCTGAGCGACCGCACGTGGCTCGGCCGGCTCGGCCGACGGCGGCCCTATTTCCTCGCTGGCGCGCTGCTCGCGGGCTTCGCGCTGTTCGTCATGCCCGAAAGCCCGGCATTGCTCGTCGCCGCGCTGATGCTGTGGGTGCTAGACGCCTCGCTCAACATCTCGATGGAGCCGTTCCGCGCGTTCGTCGGCGACATGCTCGACCGCGACCAGCATGCCGCGGGCTATGCGGTGCAGACCGCGTTCATCGGCGCAGGCGCGGTGTTTGGGTCGATCTTTCCCTGGCTGCTCGAACATCTCGGCGTGTCGAACCAGGCGGCGGCGGGCGGGATCCCCGACACGGTGCGTTTCGCCTTCTGGTTTGGCGGCGCGGCGTTGGTCGGCGCAGTGCTGTGGACCGTGCTGACGACGCGCGAATATGCGCCGGACGAGATGGCGGCCTTCCATGGCGTCGCCGACCCGGAAGAGGGCGCGCATGTGCTGCGCGCCCTCGCCGCGCGCAGCTATGGCGCCAGCATCGCGTGGATCGCGGCGGGAGCGGCGGTGATCGCGGGCGTCGCGGCGCTACGCCTCGAAAAGGAGGTGTATCTGCTCGGCGCCCTGCTCGCGGCCTACGGCGTTGCCAGCCTCGTCGCGTTGGCGGGGGCGAAGCGCGGCCGCGCGCCGGGCCTGCTCGGCCATATCGTCGGCGATTTCGCGGGCATGCCCGTGTTGATGAAGCGGCTGGCGGTCGCGCAATTCTTCAGCTGGTCGGCGTTGTTCATCATGTGGATCAACACGACGCCGATCGTCGCGGGCCGGTTTTTCGGCGCACCCGATGCCACCAGTCCGCTGTATCAGGAGGGCGCGAACTGGGTCGACGTGCTGTTCGCCGCCTATAACGGCATCGCCGCCATCGCCGCGCTGACGCTGCTGCCGCTGCTCGCGCGGCGCATCGGTCAGGCGCGGACGCACATCGTCGGCCTGCTGTGCGGCGCGGCGGGCTTTGCGAGCTTCTTCCTGATCCGCGATCCCAAGTGGTTGCTGGCGAGCGAGATCGGCATCGGCATCGCCTGGGCCTCGATCCTCGCCATGCCTTACGCGATCCTCGCGTCCAGTCTGCCGCAGCGCAAGCTCGGCATCTACATGGGGTTGTTCAACGTCTTCGTCGTCGTGCCGCAATTGCTGGTCGCGACGGTAATGGGGTCGATCACCAAGCATTTCTTCCCTACCGAGCCGATCTGGACATTGGCCTTCGCTGCCGGGTCGCTGATCCTCGCCGCCGCGGCGATGACGCAGGTGGACGCGGCACGCGCGTAGGCGCTGCACGCATCCTGCACGGCCTGCGCCCGGGATCGGGACGGGGCGGGCGGTACGATCTGCGCAGCGTGCGTCGACAGGGGCATGATCCGCGTCGACAGGAGCCCGCGCCTTGCCCCGATCCCATCATGCCAAGGCGCTCGCGATACAGGCCGCCGCCGTGGCTGCCGATCGCGGAAGGTTAAGCGGCGGGTTCGCTGCGCGGCCATGCCGTGATGCAGCCGTATGCGAAGGCCGCGATGACCAGATAACAGACGAGCGAAAGCGAAAACGCCGCGCGCAGGCCGATCGCGTCCGCCATCCGCCCGGTCAGCACCGGCACCACCGCGCCGCCGACTACCGCCATGCACAAAGCCATCGAGGCATAGGGCGCCGCCTCCGCATCGTCGGGGAGGGAAAGGGCGAAGATCGTCGGATACATGATCGCGTTGCACAGGCCGACCGCGAGGAGCGCGGCCGCACCGATCGCGCCCGGCGTGCCGATCGCCACCGCGACGAGCAGCGCGGCGGCGATCGCGGTGCCGGCCAGCGCGCGCGACGGCGCGATGCGCGCGAAGGCGGCGGCGCCGACGAAGCGGCCGATCATTGCGCCCGCCCAATACAGGCTGACCAGCCGGCCCGCGGTGACGAGCGGCACGGCGAGAACGTCGCCGCGCACCAGGAAATTGGCGAGCAGCGATCCGATCGTCACTTCCGCGCCAACATAGGCGAACATGGCGGCACTGCCCGCGAGCAGGCGCGGATCGCGCAGTAACGCGACGACGCCCGCCAGCGGCACGCGCCGCGGCGGCGTCAGATCGTCGAGCAGGCGGCGCGCACCGAAAAAGGCGATCGCGAGCGAGGCGAGCGCCGCGGCGCTGGCGAGGAACGGCAGCGCCAGCGCGACCCAGCCCGACGGGCCCGTCGATGCGCTGCCGAGCAGAAAGGACGCGCCGAGGAGGGGGGCTAGGACCGTGCCTAGGGAATTGAATCCCTGCACCAGAGTCAACCGGGAAACGGCGCGGGGGCCGTCCTCGACGACGACGAAAACGATGCCGCCCGCCAGTTGCAGGAAGGTCACCCCGGCGGACAATGTCAGCAGCGCGACGAGGACGAGCGGATAGCTGCCCGCTGCGGCGGCCCCGGCGAGGCCTGCGCAGCCCAATGCCATCACCGCGAGCCCCAGCGAAAGCCCGCGCATGTAGCCGATCGCGACGATCCACGCGGTGATCGGCAGCGCGAACAGCAGATAGCTGGAATGAAAGGCGAGCTGGACCAGCGACGCCTGAAAATAGTCGAGGCCCATCAGCAGCTTCAGTCGCGGGACGAGCAGGCTGATCAGCGAGATGATGAAGCCGCCCATGAAATAATTGCCCAGCGACAGGCGGAACAGGCGGCGCGCACGGGCGGATGCGGTGGTGGCGGGATCGGACGACACGCGGGCGACCTTATCGAGACGGAGCCGGCGGGCAACGTCACTGCCCGCGACAAGCGCGCACAACTGTGGCTTTGCCGCACCACCGGCGGACAAAAAGCATGCCGGTGGCCAGGACGCGATCCGGCTGACGTTACGGAAAGCGGCGCCATCAGCGCTACTCGGCGCTTCTATGAGATCAACGTGAAATTACCGCGATCTGTGCGTCACCGATCTGTCATTGGTCCGTCCCGACTCAGTCATAAGGCGCCCCTCGAAGCCGATCCGGTCTGCAAAGGGGAATTCAACGTGATCTCGAACCATTCGCGCCTGCTCGCGGGTGCCGCGCTGCTCGCCATCTCTGGCGTCGCGCACGCGGAAACCAAGCCGGCGGCGACCGCGCCCGTCGCGCCGGCAGCGGCGCAGGACACGGCGGCCGCCGCGGCGACCCAGCCCGACGACACCAACAGCGGTTCGCAGCTTGGCGACATCGTCGTCACCGCGACGCGTCGCGAGACCAACCTGCAGAAGACGCCGATCTCGATCAGCGTGCTGAACACGCAAGGGCTGCAGGACCGTCACGTCCTCAGCCTGTTCAACCTTGCCGACGGCACGATCCCGTCGCTGCGCGTCGCGACGTTCGAGGCGCGCCAGTCGGCGCTGACCATCGGCATCCGCGGCATCGTGCCGTACGACCAGAACCAGACCGCGCGCGACGGCGGCGTCGGCGTCTACATCGACGGGGTCGCGCTGGGTAAGACGCAGGGGCTCAACGCCGCGCTGTTCGACATCGAGCGGATCGAAGTGCTGAAGGGTCCGCAGGGCACGCTGTTCGGTCGCAACACCGAAGGCGGCGCGCTGTCGCTCGTCTCGCGCGCGCCGACCGGCGTGTTCGGCGGCCGCATGACCGCAGGCGTCGGCAATTACGGCAGCCGCAACGCCGATGTGCACGTCGACCTGCCCGAATATTACAACATCTCGCTGAAGCTGGACGGCGTGTACCAGCACCAGGACCCGACCGTGAAGAACCCGCTGACGGGGTCGACCGGCTGGAACTATTACGACCGCAAGGGCGGCCGGATCGCGGCGCGCTGGAAGCCGGTCGACGGCTTCACCGCCGACTTCGCCTATGATTATGCGAAGGACGACAACACGCCGCAGTACAGCCAGCTCGTCAACTACAACCCCAACGGCTATACCGTCGGCGCGTTCAACGGCACGACGTTGGTCCTGCCGGGCACCAACACCGCCTGCGGTGGCACGATCACCGCGGCGCAGGCCGCCGCCGGTCGCCCGATCTGCATCGCGCCCAAGGCGCCGCTGGTCGGCGTGCATCCCGATCGCCAGAAGGTCGCCGACGTCGGCGTGCCGCAGCAGCCCAGCGTCGACATCACGCACGGCTTTTCGTCGAACCTGAAGTATGCGCTGTCGCCGTCCGTCGAGCTGCGCTCGATCACCGCGTGGCGCGGCGTCGGCACCGACCAGTGGGACAATTCGGGCGGTCCGGAGCGCAGCAGCTTCGCGCCGAACTCGAACTTCAGCCGCTACAGCCTGTCGTTCCTGCACCAGCACCAGTTCAGCCAGGAATTCCAGGCGGTGGGCAGCATTCCGCAGCTCGATTACGTCGTCGGCGCCTATTATTTCACCGAACACGCGACCGAATATGCCGCGACGCCGCTCAGCAACCTGTGGAACGCGGACGGCACGGCGTACACCATCCGCAGCCCGATCCCGGGTAATGCCAATCCGATCACCAGCGCCAACTCGGGCTATCAGCAGTACGATCCGTCGTGCAACAACACGCTGGCGACGACGGTGCCGCAGTTCGCCAACAGTTGCCAGTTCATCACCCGCGCCAGCCAGGCGAGCGACCACAATTACTCGCTGTTCGGCAACCTGACGTTCACGCCCGCCGCGCTCGGCGACGTGCTGCACGTCACGCTGGGCGGCCGCTGGACCAAGGACAAGCGTCACGGCACGCTCTACGTCGTCAACAACCGCGCGGACCTGGTCACCGCGGGCACGGTGTCGCCGTTCTCGTTCCGCAACAGCATCAGCCGCTTCGACCCGATGATCAACGTCTCCTACGACGCGTCGTCGGACATCCATCTGTACGCCAAATATGCGACCGGCTTCCGCGCCGGCGGCGCGAACGACCGTTCGCTCCAGTTCAATGCCTTCGGCCCCGAGTCGGTGAAGTCGTACGAAATCGGTTCGAAGATGGAGTTCTGGGACCGCAAGGCGCGCCTGAACCTTGCCGGCTACATCATGGACCGCAGCAACACGCAGTTCGACTTCGACTATTTCGACACCAACGGGTCGAGCCCGACCAACGGCAGCCACATCGAACAGACGATCAACGCCGGCAAGAGCAAGATCCGCGGCGTCGAGGCGGACCTGACCGTCGCACCGGTCGAGGGCCTGACGCTGACCGGTTCGTATGCCTACACCTACTGGAAGGCGCCGTCGGCCGTGAACCCGCTGACCCCGGGCGCGCCGCCGCAGCAGCTGTACATCGTCTATACGCCGCGCAACGCGGCGTCGGGCGCGATCGACTATAACGTGCCGATCGGCAACGGCGATGCGACGGTGCGCTTCCACCTCGACGGCAATTACGCGAGCAGCCAGTACAGCTTCCAGCTCGAGCCGACGAAGACGGACGCCAGCTTCGTCATGAACGGCCGCGTCGCGCTTGCCGACATCGCGGTGTCGGATCACAACAAGGTGACGTTCGCCTTCTGGGTGCGCAACCTGCTCGACACGACGTACATCTATCGCCGCTCGGCCGCGAACTCGTCGCCGGTGTTCAACTATGCCTCCAACGGCCAGCTGATCTCGACCAGCTACGGTGGCATCCTGGGCGATTACGCCAACTTCAACCCGCCGCGGACCTGGGGTGTGGAAGCGACCGTCAAGTTCTGATCTCTCGGCTTCGGCCGAACATTCGAACGCCCGGTCCCTCGCGGGGCCGGGCGTTTGCGTTCAGGGACGTGTGCCGGCAGGCAGCGTCAGCATCGCGCTGAGCCCGGGGTCGGCATCGTCCAGCACCAATGCGCCGCGGTGCAGCCGGGCGATCGCATCGACCAGCGGCAGGCCGAGCCCATGCCCGTCGGTGGTGCGGCTGGCGTCGAGGCGCCCGAACCGGCGCAGCGCGAGCGGCCGGTCGGCGGCGGCGATGCCGGGGCCCGCGTCGCACACCCCGATCGTCGCCGTATCGCCGCCGCCCCCGGCGACGATCGTGACTCGCGTGCCCGCGGGCGTATAGCGCAGCGCGTTTTCGACCAGATTGACCAACGCCTGCGTCAGCAGCCGCCGGTCGCCGTCGACGATCGACGGTGCGGCGACCTCGACGCCGAGCCGATGACCGCTTTCCTCCGCCACCGGCGCCATCGCCTCGCCGACGTCGCGGGCCAGCGCGGCAAGGTCGATCGGTGCGAAGGCGGCGCGCCGGTCGCCCCCTTCGATCTCGGTGATGCGCAGCGTCGCGGCGAACATGCCCAGCAGGTCGTCGCATTGCGCGAGTGCGCCCTCGAGCTCTGCCTGCAATGCCGGGTCGGACGCGCGTGCCGCGATCAGCGTCAGGCGCGATCGCAGCCGCGCGAGCGGCATGCGCAGGTCGTGCGCGATATCGTGGCTGACCCCGGCGATCCCCTCCATCAGCGCGGCGATCCGGTCGAGCATGCGGTTGAACGCCATCGCCTGCGCCGCAAAAGCGCCATCGGTCGGGTCGACGGGGACACGCGCGCGCATGTCGCCATCGATGATCGCCTCCGCCGTCGCGCGGACGCGCGCGATGCGCCGTTCGATGAGCACGGCGAACAGGATCGTGCCGCCCAGCACCACCAGCACGATCGCGCCGAAGCCCAGGATCGCGTTGCGCAGCCGCACGCGGGCGTAATCGTCGACCGGCTCCGTCTCCGCGACCACCGTCAGCCACAGGCCGCCGCCCAGATCGCGCACCAGCGCGCGGCCGGCGGAAAGACCGGCGATGCCGTCGCCGTGATGCAGCGTCGAAAAGCCCGGCGGCAGGATGCGGCCGAGCACGATGTTGCCGCCCAGGCGGCGACCGTCGGCGTCCTTCAGCTCCAGCCCGATATCGCCCGTGTCGCGCGTGCGGGTGAGGCGATCGATCCGGGCGAGCAGCGTGGCGACGTCGCCGCGGCGCAGGCCGTCGTCCAGCTCGTCGCTGACCGTCGCCACGCGGCGGTCGATCAGCCGCTCGACCGCGGCGCGCGATGCGGAATAGCTGGCGACGCCCGTCGCCAGCACGGTCGCCAGGAACATTGCCAGGAACGCCGCGGTCAGCGTCCGCAGCGATCCCCGGCCCAGCACCTTCACCCGCGCATCCTCATCCGCGCAGCATATAGCCCAGACCGCGTTTGGTCACGATCGGATCCTCGCCACCCGCCGCGGTCAGCTTGCGGCGCAGCATGCGCACCTGCGCATCGACGATGTTGGTGGTGGGTTCGAAGTCATAGCCCCAGACGCGCTCGAGCAGCATCGCGCGGGTCAGGATCATGTTCGGCTGGCGGGCGAGTTCGGTGAGCAGGCCCAGTTCCAGCTTGGTGAGGTCGAGCGGCATGTCGCCCCGCCAGGCGCGCAGCTGCGTCGGGCTGACGGTGATGTCGCCGGCGCGCAGCGTGTCGCCGGCCTTTTCCGTCCAGCCGCGCGCGCGGGCCAGCGCCTTCAGCCGCGCGTCGAGTTCGGGCGCGGGCGTCGGCTTGACGACATAATCGTCCGCGCCCGCCTCCAATCCCTCGACCTTCTCGACCGAGCGGCCGAGCGCGCTCAGCATCAGCACGGGCAGCGTCGCGCCGCTTTCGCGCAACCGCTGCAGCACCGTCGTCCCCTCCATCTGCGGCAGCATGCGGTCGAGGATCATCGCGTCGAAACTGTCGCGCGCCACCGCTTCCAGCGCGGCGACGCCGTTCGGCGCGATGGTGACGCGATGATCGAGCGCGCGCAGTTCCTCGGCCAGGGTGGCGGCATAAACCGTATCGTCCTCGACCAGCAGCAGGTCCATCGCGGGCATCCGTCGAATTGTCAGCGCCGAGCCTCTAGAACGCGACCGCATCGGGAGGAAGCGGATGCGCGCGAGATGACACTTTTGACACGATGCGGCGCATCAGGCGAGGGTGTCGATACCGGGCCGGCGCACCGCTCAGCGACGCACCAGCACGACCTGCGTCTGCCCGGCGCCGAGCGGGATCGTATAGCCGCCGCGCTCCACGGTGCCGGCGGACGGCACGAAGGCCGTGGTACCGGGCGTCGTCGCCTCGACGAACATCCGCGCCCGCGGCGTTGCCGCATCCGCCGGGTCGAGCGTCAGCACGATCCCCTTGCCGTCCGCCGCATAGTCCGCCCGCGCGATCTTGCCCGCCTCCAGCGTGATCCACTGGCCCGCCGGCGCGACGAACAGGCGCGAGCGCGCGCCGTCCTTCGGCACGATCGAGACGGCGCCGCCGGCACCTTCGCGCACGTCGCCACCAAAGCCCAGCCAGCCGAACGTCGCGTCCTTCACGAGATAGGTCGCGGCCGTATAGGCGTGCCCGAAAAAGCCCATGCCGTAATCGCCGCTATACGGGTCCCACTTCATCATGTCGGGCCAGCTGTGGAAGCCCGCGGAGGAGAAGCCGTCCTGCGCGATGTTGGTGATGCCGCCCATCATCCCGCCATAAGCGACGCGGAGCAGATGGAGGTCCGCGGGGTCGGCGCGATAGGCATCGAACAGCGGCACGGCATTCAGCGCCGATCCGTAATGGTGGATCTGCCGTTCGATCCGCGGATATTTGCCGCCGTACAGGAAATCCCAGTACCGGCGCGCATTGCCGTTATAGCCCCAGTGCGGGATCGTCGGATCGTATCCCAGGATGACTTCGCGCGTCGCGTCCGCCTGCGGCTGGAACCCGAAATAGCGCATCCACGCATAGACCTCCGGCTGACCAGTCGAATCCCATGCCATTTCCGATCCGAAGGGATATTTCAGGCCGCGCCAGCGATCGGCGCGCTTGCGCATCAGCGCCTCCATCTCGGTCGCTTGGCGCGTCCAGCCTTCGCGTTGCAGGTCCTTCAGGATATCGACGAAGACGTCCCCCTCCATCAGCCCGAATTCGGTATAATAGGGGGCGTCGCGCATCATCGCGACGACCGTCTGGTAGGCATGGTCGAGATACCACGGCCAGGCATGGCGTACGACGAGCCCCGGATGGTTGCGCGCCGTCCGGTACAGCACCCAATGGCCGATCGCGACGTGCGGGTAATTATAGGCGCGGCCCAGGTCGCCCGCGTCCTTCGGCTTCCACGCGGTCCAGCTGCGCCAGGCCTTGGGATCGCCGGGGTACAGCGTCGGGAATTTGGCGGGATCGTAATAGAACAGGCTCTTCTTGACCGCGCCGGCGTGCGGACCGTCGGCAACCTGAAGATTGCCGACGACGGTGCCGTCGATCATCCGTTCGAGCTTCGCGATCTCGCTGCGATCCGGATTGTCGAGCTGCTTCATCGTCGCCGCGACCCAGCTGCCCGCGCCGCCTTCGTCGCTCATTCCCGCGATCCACACGCGCGGCTCGACGTCGACGATCTTCTTCGCTTCGGCGTCATAGGTCAGGATCGCGGGCGATCGGCCGAACGGATCGCCCTTGCCCTCATACCATTGCCGGCTCGTCGCGAACCGGCCGAGATCGGCCATCGCCTGCGCCAGCGGTTTGGTGACGTAATAGCTCACCGTCTGCACCTGCCCGTCGGCATAGGTCAGCGTCAGGCGCGCACGCCCCCAGTGCCGGCCGCGGACGGAGAGCCGCGTCCAGCCGTGGACGGTGCCGGCGTGCGCCGTGTCGAGCGCGCCCGCAGGCCAGCTGTCGATCCGCGCGATCGGGCTCCTCGCCTTGACGAACACGGTCGCCGCGCTGTCCATCGGCACGACATAGCCCGGAATGCCGACCGCGACCGGGCGGCCCGCCGCCGCCAGCGTCGCCTCGATGCCGCGGATGGTCGGTGACGGCGTCAGCCGCACGCCGACCGTCATCGTCTCGCCCGGCGCCAGCGTGCGCGCGGTCGGCGCATTCCATTGCTCGCCCGCATCCTTCCACTCGCGATCCGCATAGCCGGCGGAATGGACGGTCCAGTCGTAGAAGCCCTCCGCCGTCTGTGCGCGCGGGCTCTTGTCGGTGAAGCTGGTCGCGCCATTTTTGTCGCCGGGCGTCCGCAGCGGGACATAGGCTTCCAGCGGCGTGCCGCGCTCGGGCGTCACCAGCAGCGCCGGGCCCTTCCCGTTCAGCCGCGTGACCTGAAGATAGCCGGCGTCGCGGCCGATATAGGGATCGACGAAGCTCGCCTGCGCATGCGCCTGATCCAAGGTACGGTCGGTGATGATGTTGTCGAACACCATCGGCAGGCCGAGCACGCCGATCTCCAGCGGGGCGCCGCTGGTGTTGCGGATGACGAACGACAGCGCGAGCTGCCCGCCCGCGTTGCGCCAGTGCCGCTCCACCGCTACGGGCGCATCCGCGCCGAGACTGGCGGTGATGTCCGCCGCCGCGATCGTCGTGCCGCGCGCGGGCAGCACGCGGATCGGCCGCCGCGCCGCCGCCGAATCGAGGTCGCGCCACGCCCCGCCCGGTGCCCGCACGCGCAGGTGGATGTCGCCGATGTGATTATAGCCGTCGCCCGCCCGCGCCGCCTCGCGGCCCGTCGGCACGAAGCTGAACCCCGGCTCCGCCGCGGGCGACAGGCGCGCGAGCGTCTGCGTGTCGCTCCGCAGCGCTACGCGAAACGGTCCGACCGTATAATCGCGCGTCGCGATCGGTGCGGGGATGATGGCCCGATCCGCTGGCATTTCCGCGACACCCGCGCTCGGGATGAGCAGCAGGAGCGACAGCAAGCGGACGGGGAACATCGGCGGACAGCCTTTCCTGTAAACGAACCGGAGCCCTGCACGTCACGACGCGACGCACAGGGCTCCGGCCTTGCCATTCCGGCAGGGTGTACGCCGGTCAGAACTTCACGGTAGCCCCGGCGAACAGGCGACGGCCGATTACGTCGTACACACCCGGATAGGTGTTGCCGTTGCCGAACACCGTCAGCAGGTTGGTATCGATCGCCGGCGGGTTCTTGTCGAACAGGTTGGTCGCACCCAGCCGCAGCGACAGATTGTCGTTGACGGTGAACGAGGCGGTCAGATCGAAGTAGTTATACGCCGGCAGGCGCGCATCGATCGGATCGGGGCTGCCGTTCAGGAACGAGTTGCTCGAGGTCGTCGACAGCGCGGTCGGGCCGATGTAGCGCCATGCCAGCGACAGGCTGGTGGACCGGTCCGGGCTCCAGGTCAGTCGGGCGTTGTGGCGCCATTCCGGCTGCGGCTGGCCACAGCTGAAGCCATAGAGCCCCGTACAGTCATAGGTACCGCCACCCGGCAGCGGCTGCGTCACCGACTGGAACAGCCAGGTGCCGACCATTTCGGCGCTCAGCTTGCCGAAACGGCCGAGGCCGACGTTCAGGTTGGTACCGAAATCGAGGCCCGACGTCAGCAGGAAGCCGGTGTTGAGCGTCGTCGAGACGACATAGCCGTTGGTGCCGAAAATCGCGCCGGTCACCGGATCGCGGCGGAACAGCCCGCAATAATAAGGGCTGCCGGTCTGGATACACTGGTTGATCGCGGTGTTGGGATCGATGCTGCCGATGTAATCCTTCACCTTGATGCGGAAATAGTCGACCGACAGCGACAGCGTGCGGCCGCCGTTGGGGGCGAAGACCGCGCCGCCCGTGATCGTATCGGCGGTCTCCGGCTTGACCGCCAGGTTGCCGCCGAACTGCGCGGTGCACTGGCCGGCCGGGCAGTCGATGATCAGCTTGTTGTTGTATTGCGCGGCCGTCACGCCGGTCAGCTGGCAGGCGGCGAGCGATGGCCGGCTCGGGTTGCTGCCCGCGCACGGATCGGCCGCATTGACGTTGCCGAGACTGAGCGGCGAGAACAGCTCGCCGACGTTGGGTGCGCGGATCGCGTGGTTGATGCTGCCGCGCAGGCGCAGCGGCTCGACGATCTGCCAGTTCAGCTCGCCCTTGTAGGTGAAGGCGGTGTAGGACGAATTGCGGCCGGTCGAATCCTGGCGGTTCTTGTAGCCGGAATAGCGGAAGCCGCCGTTCAGCGTCAGCGCGCGGAAGACGGGCTTGTCCTGCAGGATGGGGATTTCGATCTCGCCGAAACCTTCGGTCACCGAAATGATGCCGTCGGAATTCTGCGTGCCGTTGGCCAGCGCCTGTGCGTCGCCCTGGAAGATCAGGCTCTCGCGGCGATGCTCGCCGCCGATGACGATGCCGACGCCGTCGCGCGCCCAGGGGCTGGTGATGCCGAGCTTGCCGAGGTCGCCGGTGATCGATCCGGTCGCAACGTCGAGCTTGGTGCGCGCCATCGTCCGCGTCGGCGCATAGAGGTAATTGGCCTGCGCCGCGGTCAGGCCGTTCGCCTGGAACACGTTGATCGGGACACAGGCGGGATCGGTGCCGTTGAGCACGGACTGACAGGTGACGCCGCCCTTGCCGTCGGACACCGCGTAGAGCGCCTTGTTGGCTTTCGCGTTGTTGACGTCGTTCAGATATTGCTCGTCCAGGTCGGCCTGGCTCTTGAAGACGTCGAGGTCGTAGCTGAAGCCGCTGCCGAGGTCGCCGCGCACGCCGACCATGTAGCGGTAATATTCATGGCGCAGATTGTCGCGACGCGGCTGCGTCCCGTTGCCGCCCAGGCGATAGCCGATCAGCGTGTTCTGCGTCGCGGTGGTGCCGGCGGCGGCGCCGCACAGCTGTTGCTGCTGGCTCGCGCTCATCAGCGGGTTGTTGCACGGGATGGTGAAGACCGCACCCTGGAAGAGCGCGGACGGCGCGATCTGCGAGAAGGTGTGATCCCGCATGTACATGAAGCTGCCGTAGAATTGCGCGGCATCCGCGACCTTCAGGTGGACGAACGCGCCGCCGGTGACGCGGTCGTCGCTGCGCTGGAAATAGTTCAGCGGCGCATAATTATAGGCGTAGACCGAGCCGACATAGGGCACCCAGGTCTTGGTGCCGTCGATATTGTTGGTCAGTCGCTGCGCAACGTTGGGCCCGCCCAGCGGCACGAAGGTGCCGTAGGGGGTGTTGCTCGACCCGCCGCACGCGAAGCTGGTGCCGGTGGTATTGAGCGCGCAGGACGACACGTCGCGCGTCGCCTGGAGCACGGGCTCGGTATGGCGATAGCCGCCATAGACGGTGATGTTCAGCCGCCCGTCGAGGAAGTCCTTGCCATAGGCGCCGTTGATATCCTGCTTGGCCCCGTCGAACGTGTGCGTCGGCGCGGTCTGGTAACCGCGCGCCGAGACGATCGAGCGGATGAAGCTGTTGTCGTTGCTGTGGTCGGCGATGCTCGACTGCGCATCGAGGCGCAGCCCGTTGAGCTTGTCGCGCAGGATGAAGTTGACGACGCCCGACAGCGCGTCGGAACCATATACGGCAGAGGCGCCGCCGGTCAGCACGTCGACGCGCTCGACCAGCGCCGATGGCACGAAATTGATGTCGTTGGCCTGCGCGGGCAGCATGCGCTGGCCGTTGATCAGCGTCAGCACGCGGTTCGAGCCGAGGTTGCGCAGGTTGATCTGCGCCGTGCCGCTCGCACCGTTCGAGACGTTCTCGTTATCGTCGGCGGTGAACTGCGGCAGCCGGTTGAGCGCATTCTCGATATTGGTCGTACCCTGCAGCTGCAATTCCTGCGACGACACGGTGGTCAGCGGGCTGTTGCTGAGCAGTTCCGGCCGGCGAATGCGCGTGCCCGTCACGACGACGTCATCGGGCGTCTGCTGCGCATCCGGCGCTTCGGGTGGCGGCGCCGCGGTCTGTGCGAGTGCCCTGCCAGCCGACATCAATCCCGTCACCAAGGCAATGATGGCAGCCGATCGTCGTAGCGTGATGGTGTTTGTCATTGTCGTCGCGCCCCTTCGAGAAATTTTATTTCGATTCTCCCGTTACGTCATATCAAAGACATTATACGGTATGCGGTCAAGTGGTTTGTGGTTGACGACACCGCCTCGCTGGCGGAAAAGTATACGAAATAAGCGAGGGTGTGACATGGCGACGCGGCGAGCGGTGTTGGGCGGGATCGCCGGATCGATGGTGATGGCGCGCGCGCAAGGGGCATCCGCGACGGGCATGCAGCCGGCCGCGTCGGCGCGTGCCAGGTCGCTGCCGCTGGCTGCGGTGCGGTTGCGGCCGTCGGATTATGCGACCGCCGCCGGCGTCAACCGCACGTATCTGCTGCGCCTGCAGCCCGACCGGCTGCTGCACAATTTCCGCAAATATGCGGGCCTTGCGCCCAAGGCGGATATCTATGGCGGGTGGGAAAGCGACACGATCGCCGGCCATACGCTGGGCCATTACCTGTCCGCGCTGGTGCTGACGTGGCAGCAGACGGGCGATGCGGAGATGCGCCGCCGCGCCGACTATATCGTCGACGAACTCGCGCTGTGCCAGGCGAAGCGCGGCACCGGCTACGTCGGTGCGCTGGGGCGCAAGCGCAAGGACGGCACGATCGTCGACGGCGAGGAGATTTTCGGCGAGGTGATGAAGGGCGACATCCGCTCGGGCGGGTTCGACCTCAACGGTTCGTGGTCGCCGCTCTACACGGTGCACAAGGTGTTCGCCGGCCTGCTCGACGTCCATGCCGGCTGGGGCAATGCCGCCGCGCTACGCGTCGCCGAGGGGCTGGCGGGCTATTTCGCGCGCGTCTTCGCGGCGCTGTCGTCCGAACAGGTGCAGACGGTACTGGGCTGCGAATATGGCGGCCTCAACGAAAGCTACGCCGAACTCTACGCGCGCACCCGCGATCCGCGCTGGCTCGGCATGGCGACGCTCCTCTACGACAACCGCGTGCTTGATCCGCTCGCGCGCGGCGAGGACGGGCTCGCGAATCTCCACGCGAATACGCAGGTGCCAAAGCTGATCGGCCTCGCGCGCATCCACGAGGTGTCGGGCGGCGCGCCGGACAAGGCGAAGGCGGCGCGCTTCTTCTGGGAGACGGTGACGCAGCATCATAGCTACGTGATCGGCGGCAATGCCGACCGCGAATATTTCAGCGCGCCCGACACGATCGCACAGCACATCACCGAACAGACGTGCGAGCATTGCAACACCTACAACATGCTCAAGCTGACGCGGCATCTGTGGTCGTGGCAGCCGGACGGCGCCCTGTTCGACTATTACGAGCGCGCGCACCTGAACCACGTGATGAGCGCGCAGGACCCGGCAACGGGCGGCTTCACCTATATGACGCCGCTGATGAGCGCCGCGCCACGCGATTATTCGACGACGGCGGACGACGCCTTCTGGTGCTGCGTCGGATCAGGGATGGAAAGCCACGCCAAGCATGGCGAAAGCATCTTCGCCGAAGGGGACGACGGCACCTTTTACGTCAACCTCTACATTCCCGCCGACGCGCAATGGGCCGCGCGGGGCGCAACGGTCGGGCTCGACACCCGCTATCCGTTCGAAGGGGCGGCGACGCTGACCTTCGCGAAGGTGCGGCGCGGGCGCTTCCCGGTCGCGCTGCGCGTGCCGGGCTGGGCGGCGGGCAAGGCGGCGGTGACGGTCAACGACCGGCCGGTGACGCCCGTGATGGCGCGCGGCTATGCGACGGTGACGCGCGTGTGGCGGGCGGGCGACCGCATCGCGATCGCGCTGCCGCTCGACCTCCGGCTGGAAGCGACGCCGGGGGACCCGGACGTCGTCGCGGTCGTCCGCGGGCCGATGGTGCTCGCCGCCGATCTCGGGCCGGTCGAGGCCAAGTGGGACAAGCCCGACCCGGCGCTGGTCGGTGCCGACCTGATCGGCGGCTTCGCACTGCGCGATGCGGCAAAGGGCGTTTATGCGACGCGCGGCGTCGTCAGGCCTGCCGATGTGTCGTTTGTGCCCTTCTACCGCCAGTATCGCCGGCAGAGCGCGGTCTATTTCAAGTGTTTCACCGACGCCGCCTGGGCGAGCGAAGAGGCGAGCTACATCGCGGAGCAGGCGCGGTTGAAAGACATCGCCGCGCGCTCCGTCGACGTCATGCATCTGGGCGAGATGCAGCCAGAGCGCGACCACAAGCTCACCAGCGACATCTCCTATCCCGTCACCTATCGCGGGCGGCAGGGGCGCGATGCGCGGTCGGGCGGGTTCATCGAATTCGACATGACGACGCGGCCCGGGCCGCTGATCCTGCAGGCGACCTATTGGGGTGGCGAGCGGTCGCGCGATTTCGACATCCTGGTCGACAATGTGAAGGTCGCGACGCAGCATCTGGACGAGGATGCGCCGGGCAGGTTCTTCGACGTCGATTATCCGCTGGCCGAGGCATTGACTCGCGGCAAGGCGCGCGTGCGCGTGCGCATCGTGCCGCACGATCGCAGCAGCGCGGGTCCGATCTTCGGCATGCGCCTGTACACCGCCAAGCCCGCCGGCAAATCCGGGGCGATCGCGTGAGCGCGGCGGCGAGCGAGGCGGCAAGCGAGGAGGGCGTCCACCTGACGCTCGACGCCCTGCGCGACCTGGCGGTGACGAAGCTGCGCGCGGTCGGCCTCGCGCCGGATCATGCCGCGGCGGTGGCGGAAACGATGGTCGCGGGCGAGCGCGACGGCTGCGCCAGCCACGGCATCTACCGCCTGCTCGTCGCCGCGAACAGCGTGGCGAAGGGCGTGGTGGTGCCCGACGCGGTGCCGGTCGTCAGCGAACCCGCGCGCGCGCTAGTGCGCGTCGATGGCGGCGGAGGTTTCGCCCAGCTCGCTTTCGCGCGCGGCCTGCCGATGCTGGTGGACAAGGCGCGTGCGTTCGGCATCGCGGCGATGGCGCTCAACCGCGTCGTCCATTTCGCGGCCCTGTGGCCGGAGGTCGAGGCGCTGGCGGACGCGGGGCTCGCTGCGCTCGCCTTCACGCCCAGTCATGCCTGGGTCGCGCCGGCGGGCGGCACGCGGCCGGTGTTCGGCACCAACCCCATCGCCTTTGGCTGGCCGCGCCCCGGCGGTCCTCCCTTCGTCTTCGACTTCGCGACGAGCGCGGTGGCGCGCGGGGAGATCGAACTGCACCGCCGCGCCGGCAAGCCGGTGCCCGATGATTGGGGCTATGACGCGCAAGGCCGGCCGACGACCGCGGCGGACGCGGTGTTGGCAGGCGCGATGCGCACGTTCGGCGGGCACAAGGGCTCGGCGCTCGCCGCGATGGTGGAACTGGTCGCGGGGCCGCTGATCGGCGACATGACCAGCGCTGAATCGCTGGCCGCCGACCGCGGGCGCGGCGGATCGCCGATCGGCGGCGAGCTGATCGTCGCGATCGATCCCGCCGGCTTCCTGGGCGATACGGTGGCCGGGCATCTGGCGCGCGCGGAGGCGATGTTCGCCGCTATCGAGGATCAGGGCGCGCGGCTGCCGTCCAGCCGGCGTTATGCCGCGCGGACGCGCAGCCTCGCGGACGGCGTCGTCATCCCGGCGGCGCTCTATGCGGACATCATGAGGATCGGGGCATGAGCATTTTCGTCGCGGCGCTGTTGCTCGCCGCCCCCGCGCCCGCCATTGCGGCGCCGATGGTCGCCGCCGCGGTGCCCGGCAGCGCCGATGCGCGGTTAAAGGCGTTATACACCGACGAATATGCCTGGCGTCGCCGCATGCTCGCATCAGGCGACGCCAATCCCGGCGGCGACACGCGCCGCCTGCCCGATGTCGGCCCCGCGGCGCAGGCGGAGAAGCTGGCGCGCTGGACGCGCACCGCCGCCGCGCTCGCCGCGATCCGCCCGGCCGACCTGTCGGCCGCCGAGCGCATCAACTATCTGGTCTACCGGGGGCAGATCGACGCCTTGCTCGCCGAGCAGCGGTTTCGCGATTACGAGAAACCGCTCAATTCCGACACCAGCTTTTGGGGCGACGTCGCCGATGCGTCGCGCGGCGATTTCGTCCGCGAGAAGGATTATCGCGACTATATCGCGATGCTGCGCGACATGCCGCGCTATTTCGACCAGCAGATCGCCAACATGCGCGCAGGCCTGGCGCGCGGGTTCACGCCGCCGCAGGTGACGTTGAAGGGGCGCGACATCGGCGTCGCGCAGGTGGTGGAGGCGCGCAGTCCGGAAGAGTCGCTGTTTTACGCGCCGTTCCTGAAGATGCCGGCGACGATTCCCGCGGCGACGCAAAGCGCGCTGAAGGCGGAGGCCGCGGCGGCGATCCGCGCGGCGGTCGTGCCTGCGCATGCGAAGCTGCTCGCCTTCCTGCGCACCGACTATATCCCCGGCGCGCGCAAGACCATTGCGGCGTACGACCTGCCCGATGGCCGCGCCTATTATCGGTCGAAGGTCGCCGAATTCACCACGCAGGACCAGACGCCCGAGGATATCCACCGGATCGGCCTTGCCGAGATGGCGGCGATCCGCGCGCGGATGCAGGGGGTGATGACCGAGGTCGGCTTCAAGGGCGACCTGCCCGCATTCCTCGCCTTCCTGCGCAGCGATCCGCGATTCTACGCGAAGACGCCGCAGGATCTGCTCGATCGCGCGGCGTGGATCGCCAAGACGTTCGACGGTAAGGCGAGCCAGTATTTCGGCCATCTGCCGCGCGCGCGCTTCGCGATCAAACCGGTGCCGGCGGACCTTGCGCCCTTCTACACCAGCGGGCGCGGCGGGCCGGGCGTGTACCTGGTCAACACCTACAATCTGCCCGCGCGGCCGCTCTATTCGCTCGCTGCGCTGACGCTGCACGAAAGCGCGCCGGGCCACGCCTTCCAGATGCCGCTCGCCGCGGAGAATAGCGACCTGCCCGCATTCCGGCGCGACGGCTATCTGTCCGTCTACGGCGAGGGATGGGCCTTGTATTGCGAGGCGCTGGGCGAGGAGATGGGGATGTACGACACGCCCTACGACCGGTTCGGCATGCTGAGCTATCAGGCGTGGCGCGCGGCGCGGCTGGTCGTCGACACCGGTCTGCATGCAAAGGGCTGGACGCGCGAACAGGCGCAGCGGTACCTTCATGACAACACCGCGCTCGCCGATCACGAGATCGAGACGGAGGTCGACCGCTACATCGCATGGCCCGGGCAGGCGCTGAGCTATTACACCGGACAGCTGGCGATCCAGCGCGACCGGGCGCGGGCCGAGGCCGCGCTGGGGGCGAAGTTCGACATCCGCGCCTTCCACGATGCGATCCTGTCGCTCGGTTCGGTCCCCGTCTCGGTGCTCGACGCGCGTACCGACCAGCTGATCCGCGATGGCGGCAAGGGCCCCTATCCGGACGAGGAGAAGTGACGCCGGCCGCCGCGCTGTTCCTCGCCGCGATGGCGGGACAGGCGGCGCCGGAGACGATCGTCAGCCACGGCAACCCGATCCTCGCGGATGGCCGTTTTTATTCGACCGATCCCGCACCGATCGTCGTCGGCGACACGCTGTATATCCTCGCCGGCCGCGACGAGGCGCCCGACGGCGTCAACGATTTCATCATGAACGAATGGCAGCTGCTGTCGACGAAGGATCCGGGATCGGGCCGGTGGCAGCATTATCCGAATGTCGCGCGCCCGCACGATATCTTCGCCTGGGCCGAAGCGGGGCGCGCCTATGCCGGCCAGATCGTGCGGGGGGCGGACCGGCGCTTCTACCTCTATGCACCCGTGCTCCAGCGGGTCGGTCCGGCGAAGGACCGGTTCGCGATCGGCGTCGCGGTGGCGGACGATCCGCGCGGGCCGTGGCGCGACGCGCATCCCGCCGGGCCGATCATCTCGCAGATCGTACCGGTCGCGAACGACATCCAGAATATCGACCCGACCGTGCTGGTCGAGGACGAGGGCCGCGTGACGATCATCTGGGGCACGTTCGGCCAGCTGCGCGGCATGGCGCTGAAGCCCGATATGGTGACGCCCGCCGGGCCGGAGGTGACGCTGACCGGCGCGACCGGTTTCTTCGAGGCGCCGTGGCTGATGAAGCGGCGGGGCACCTATTACCTGCTCTATGCGGCAAACAATCCGGGGCCGGACAGCCCGTGCACGCCGACTCTGTATCACGCGTGCCAGGCCTATGCCTCCGCGCCGGGGCCGCTGGGGCCGTGGACCTATCGCGGCGTCGTGCTGCCGCCCGTGTCGTCGACCACGTCGCATGCCGGCGCGATCGAATTTCGCGGGCGCTGGTATCTCGCCTATCACACTGCCGACGCGGTGGGCGGCGGGCATTTCCGCCGGTCGGTCGCGATCGATCCGATGGCGTGGGACGACAGCGTCAGCCCCGCGGCGATCCGCCCGGTCGTGCCGACGCGGATCGCGCACACCGTCGTCGCGACGCGCAACGTCGCCACCGGCGCCAGCGTCGCGACCTCCGCCATGCCCGTCCCGGTGCAATTCTGGTTGCGCGCCGTCAACGACGGCATGGTGCGCGCCGCACCGCTGCCGCCCGACATGTGGAGCGACTGGCGCGGCGCCGCGACGCCGGCGCAGGCTTGGCTGGAATATCGCTGGCCATTGCCTGTGACGATCGAGGCGAGCCGCATCCGCTTCTTCACCGATCAGCCCGCAGGTGCGCGCGCAGGGACCGCGCCGCCGAAGGACTGGCGCCTCGAATATTGGCGGGATGGCCGCTGGCAGGGGGTAGCCGGCGTGGTCCACCATGGCCGCGATGCCGCGGGCTTCGACACCGTCATCTTTCCACCGATCACGACGCGATGCCTGCGCGCCGTCTTCACCGCATCGGGCGATACGCGTGGCCATGCCGCGGTGGCGGTGGAGGAGTGGGAGGCCCTGGCGCCGCGCGCCGCCCCGCCACCATCGCCGCCGCACGATGTCGCACCCCCTTGTGCGACATGATCGAAAACCGTATACGATCATCAATCCATCAGAAAGGTTTTGGCATGACAGTGGCTTGGAAGGGCGTGTTCCCCGCCGTGACGACGCAGATCCGCGCGGACATGAGCATCGACCTCGCCGATACGCAGCGCGTCGTCGACGACCTGATCCGCGACGGCGTGACCGGCGTGATCGCGCTCGGCACGGTCGGCGAGAACAATTCGCTCGACTACGACGAGAAGGTCACCGTCCTGTCGGCGATCGTCGAGGTGGTCGACGGCCGCGTGCCCGTCATCACCGGCGTGTCGGAATATGATACGCGCCGCGCGGTGCGCTATGCCCAGGCGGCCGAGAAAGCGGGGGCCGACGGGCTGATGCTGCTGCCGCCGATGGTCTATGTGCCCAAGGCGCACGAGTTGGTGAACCACTTCAAGGGCGTCGCCGAGCAGACCGGCCTGCCGATCATGCTCTACAACAATCCGCCCGCCTATCGTACGGTGATCGACCAGGAGGTTCTTTCCGCCCTCGTCGACGTCAAGAACATCGTCGCGGTCAAGGAAAGCGCGCCCGACACGCGCCGCTTCACCGATTTCCGAAACGCGTTCGGCGATCGCTACGTGCTGTTCGCGGGGTTGGACGACGTGGCGCTCGAGGGGCTGTATCTGGGCGCGCAGGGCTGGGTGTCGGGCCTGACCAACGCCTTCCCGCAGGAATCGGTGGAACTGGTCCGCGCGTTCGAGCGGGGCGATCATGCCAAGGCGATGGAAATCTATCGCTGGTTCATGCCGCTCCTGCACCTCGACGCCGAGCACGATCTCGTCCAGTCGATCAAGCTCGCGGAGCAGGTGATGGGCCGTGGGTCGGAGCGCGTGCTGCCGCCGCGCTACGTGCTGGAGGGCGCGCGCCGCGCCGAGGTGATCGCGATGGTCGAAAAGGCGGCGGCGACGCGCCCGACGCTCGGCGCGACCGAGGCGCGTATCGCCGCCTGATGCGCCACACCTTCTTCTGCATCGACGGTCACACCGCCGGCAACCCCGTCCGCCTCGTTGCGGGCGGGGCGCCGTTGCTGAAGGGCGCGTCGATGTCGGAGCGGCGGCAGGATTTCCTGACCCGCTTCGACTGGATCCGCACCGGGCTGTGTTTCGAACCGCGCGGCCACGACATGATGTCGGGCGGGTTCCTGTATCCGCCGACGACGACCGATGCCGATATCGGCATCCTGTTCATCGAGACGTCGGGCTGCCTGCCGATGTGCGGGCACGGCACGATCGGCATGGTGACGTTCGGGCTGGAGCATGGGTTGATCCAGCCGGCGACGCCGGGGCGGCTGAAGGTCGAGGTGCCCGCCGGCGTCATCGACATCGCTTACGAGACCGCGGGCGACAAGGTGACCGCGGTGCGCATCACCAACGTCCCCGCCTATGTCGCCGCGAAGGGTGTTGCGGTCGATGTCGAGGGCATCGGGCCGCTCAGCATCGACGTCGCTTATGGCGGCAATTATTACGCGATCATCGAACCGCAGGGGCAATATGCCGGGCTCGACGCGATGGGCGCGAGCCGGCTGGTCGAACTGTCGGGCCGCATCCGCGAGGCGGTGCGCGCGAAATGCGAGCCGGTCCACCCGCTCGACCCGACGATCCGCGGCGTCAGCCACATCCTGTGGGCGGATAAGCCGCGCAGCAATGACGCCGACGGCCGCAACGCGGTCTTCTACGGTGACAAGGCGATCGATCGCAGCCCGTGCGGCACGGGCACGTCGGCGCGGCTGGCGCATCTCGCCGATCGGGGCACGCTGAAGGTCGGCGACCGCTTCGTCCACGAAAGCTACATCGGCAGCCGCTTCGTCGGCCGGGTCGAGGCGGCGACGATGCTGGGCGACACGCCCGCGATCGTGCCCTCGATCGAAGGGTCGGCGATCGCGACCGGGTTCAACACGATCTGGATCGACCGCGCGGATGCGTTCTGGGAGGGGTTTCAGGTACAGTGACGTTTCAATCCTCCCCTGCTTCGCAGGGGAGGGGGACCGCCAGCCGCAGGCTGGCGGTGGAGGGGCCGCCCCGGGGCGGTGTCGCGTGCGGCTGCCCCTCCACCACGCCTTCGGCGTGGTCCCCCTCCCCGCGGAGCGGGGAGGATCGAAGACATTAGGGGGTGCGCATGTTCGGACCACGCAAGAGTCTCGCCGCCGTCACGCAGCATGAAGCGGGCCGGGCGCTCGCCAAGACGCTGTCGTGGCCGCATCTGATCGCGCTCGGCGTGGGGGCCATCGTCGGCACGGGCATCTACACGCTGACCGGCGTCGGGGCGGAGCGCGCGGGGCCGGCAGTGATCCTCGCCTTCGCGATCGCCGGCGCGGTCTGCGCCTGCGCCGCGCTCGCCTATGCCGAACTCGCAACGATGATCCCCGCGGCGGGCAGCGCCTATACGTTCAGCTATGCTGCGCTCGGCGAGGGCGTCGCCTGGATCGTCGGGTGGAGCCTGATCCTCGAATATTCGCTCGCCTGTTCGACCGTCGCGGTCGGCTGGTCGGGCTATCTGGTCGGCTGGATCCAGTCCGCGGGCATCCACCTGCCGCCGGCGCTGCTCAGCGGCCCGCACGGCGGCGGCATCCTCAACCTGCCCGCGGTGGTCGTGGCGCTGGCGGTGATGGGCATGCTCGTCGCGGGGACGCGCGAAAGCGCGACGCTCAACATCGTGCTCGTCATCGTCAAGCTGGTGGCGCTGGGCGTGTTCATCGCCTTCGCGTTTCCTGCGTTCAACGCCGACAACCTCCACCCGTTCATGCCCTATGGCTTCGCCTCGGTCGAAAGCGGCGGCGAGAAGCGCGGCGTGATGGCGGCGGCCGCGATCGTCTTCTTCGCCTTCTACGGCTTCGACGCGGTCGCGACTTCTGCCGAGGAAGCGAAGCGGCCGGGGCGCGACCTGACGATCGGTATCGTCGGATCGATGCTGGTGTGCACGATCATCTACATGGCGGTCGCGATCGCCGCGGTCGGCGCGCTGCCCTTCCGCCAGCTCGCCAATTCGCCCGAGCCGCTCGCCCTGGTGCTGCGCAGCCTCGGCCAGCCGCTGGCGGGGCATCTGATCGCGCTCGCCGCGATCGTCGCGCTGCCGTCGGTCATCCTGGTGATGATGTACGGACAGAGCCGCATCTTCTTCGTCATGGCGCGCGACGGCCTGCTGCCCCGCGGGCTCGCCACCGTATCCCCGCGCACCGGCGCGCCGACCCGGATCACGGTGCTGACCGGCGTGTCGATCGCGATCGTCGCCGGGCTGTTCCGGCTCGACGAGATCGCGGAACTCGCCAATGCGGGCACGCTGCTCGCCTTCATCGCGGTCGGCGCGTGCCTCATGGTGCTGCGCAGGACGGCGCCCGACCAGCCGCGGCTGTTCCGCTGCCCGGCGCCCTATGTCGTCGGCACGCTCGCGATCCTGGGCTGCATCTACCTGCTCGCCAGCCTGCCGTCGGCGACGCTGGTGCGGTTCGTGATCTGGAACATACTCGGCCTGCTGCTCTACTTCGCCTATGGCCGGCGACGGAGCCTCGCTGCCGCCTGACGCGTTGCGCGCATCGGAATCCACGTTGGAAGGTTAGCCGATGCGTGCCCTGTTCGCTCTTTTGCTCGTCGCCGTCGCAGCGCCCGCCGCGGCGCTCGACCGCACACCCGCGCAGGCGCGCGACGTGGTCGCGCGCTATTACGCCGCGCTGGACCGCGGCGCCTATCGCACCGCCTATATGCTGTGGGACCGGAGCGGGCAGGCGAGCGGGCAGAGCTATGCCGGGTTCGTCCGCGGCTTCGCGCGCACCGCGCACACGCGCGTCGTCACCGGCGCACCGACCGACATGGAAGGCGCGGCGGGGTCGTCGTACATCACCGTGCCCGTCAGGGTTTATGCGACGCTGAAGAATGGCGCGGCGCAGCGCTTCACCGGCACCTATACCTTGCGCCGCGTCAACGACGTCCCCGGCGCGACGCCAGCACAGCTGAGCTGGCATCTCTCGGCAGCAAAGCTGCGCCAGGCGCGCTGAGCCGCCGATCAGCCGGCGCAACATTCGTTCGCCCCGCCGTTATCCTCTTGCGCGACGCGCGCAGGCCTGCGAACGGGCGGACAAGGCCCGCGTGAGAGCGGACAAGGAGGATAGAGGATGCGTACGATCGATCATCTGATCGTCGGTCATGCAGGTGGCGCCGCCGCGCGCAGCAGCGATGTGTTCGACCCCAATACGGGTCAGGTCCAGGCGCGCGTGTCGCTGGGCACGCAAGCCGATCTCGATCATGCCATCGCTGCGGCGCAAAAGGCGCAACCCGGCTGGGCGGCGACCAATCCGCAACGCCGCGCGCGCGTCATGTTCCGCTTCAAGGAACTGGTCGAGCGCGAGATGGACGCGCTCGCGCACCTTCTCAGCTCGGAACACGGCAAGGTGATCGCCGACGCAAAGGGCGACATCCAGCGCGGGCTGGAGGTGATCGAATTCGCCTGCGGCATCCCGCACGTGCTGAAGGGCGAATATACGCAAGGCGCGGGGCCGGGCATCGACGTCTATTCGATGCGTCAGCCGCTCGGTATCGGCGCCGGCATCACGCCGTTCAACTTCCCGGCGATGATCCCGATGTGGATGTTCGGCGTCGCGATCGCGTGCGGCAACGCCTTCATCCTGAAGCCCAGCGAGCGCGATCCGTCGGTGCCGGTGCGCCTTGCTGAGCTGATGCTGGAAGCCGGCGCGCCGGAGGGCATCCTGCAGGTCGTGCACGGCGACAAGGAGATGGTCGACGCGATCCTCGATAATCCCGCGATCGCCGCCGTGAGCTTCGTCGGTTCCAGCGACATCGCGCATTACGTCTATCGCCGCGGCGTCGAGGCGGGCAAGCGCGTCCAGGCGATGGGCGGCGCCAAGAACCACGGCATCGTCATGCCCGACGCCGACCTCGACCAGGTCGTCGCCGACCTGTCGGGCGCGGCATTCGGTTCGGCGGGCGAGCGGTGCATGGCGCTCCCCGTCGTGGTGCCCGTCGGCGAGGATACCGCCGACGCCCTGCGCGAAAAGCTGATCCCCGCGATCCGCGCGCTTCGCGTCGGCGTGTCGACCGATGCGGAGGCGCATTACGGCCCGGTGGTCAACGCGGCGCACAAGCAACGCGTCGAGAACTGGATCGGCACCGCAGTCGACGAGGGCGCGGAGCTGGTCGTCGACGGCCGCGGCTTCAGCCTGCAGGGGCATGAGGACGGCTTCTTCGTCGGCCCGACGCTGCTCGACCGGGTCACGCCGCAGATGCGATCCTATCAGGAGGAAATCTTCGGCCCCGTCCTCCAGATCGTGCGCGCGCCCGATTTCGAGACTGCGCTTCGCCTGCCGAGCGAGCATCAATATGGCAATGGCGTCGCGATCTTCACGCGCAACGGCCATGCCGCGCGCGAATTCGCCGCGCGCGTCAACGTCGGCATGGTCGGGATCAATGTGCCGATTCCGGTGCCCGTCGCCTATCACACGTTCGGCGGATGGAAGCGCAGCGCGTTCGGCGACGTCAACCAGCACGGCACCGAGGGCGTGCGCTTCTGGACCAAGGTCAAGACGGTGACGCAACGCTGGCCCGACGGCGCGCCCGATGGTGGCAATGCGTTCGTCATCCCGACGATGGGGTGAATGCCATGCGTTTTGCGATGATCGGCACCGTCCTCGCCCTGCCGCTCGCCGCCTGCGGCGGAGGGAGCGGCGCCGCGGGCAATAACAGCCAGCAGGCCGCGACCGCGCAGGCGGAGCCGGCCGCCGCGCTGACCGAAGACCCCGACAACGAACTGGTGCCGGTGACGCTGCCGTCGCCCGTCACCGTCAAGGCGATCCCCGCGGCGTTCCAGGGGCGCTGGGGCATGGTCGCCAACGATTGCGATCCGAAGCGCGCCGACAACAAGGGCCTGCTGACGATCGCGGGCGACAGATTGTCCTTCTACGAATCGCGCGGTGTCGCGACCGGGATACGCAGCGAGGGGGACATGCGCGTCTTGTTCGACCTGCCGATGAGCGGCGAGGGCATGAGCTGGACCGAAGCCACGATCCTGACGCTGAAGGGCGACGGCCGCGCCCTGATCCGCGAGGTCACCGCCCCCGCCGACCGCGTCGGCTCATTCCGCTACCAGAAGTGCCCCGCATGACGAACCAGTTCGACCTCACGGATGACCAGCGCGAGATCCAGGAGCTCGCGCGCCGCTTCACCGCCGACCGGATCACGCCGTTCGCGGGCGAGTGGGACGAAAAGCACCATTACCCGATCGACGTGTGGAAGGCCGCGGGCGAGCTCGGCTTCGGCGCGATCTACGTCAGCGAGGAATCGGGCGGCATCGCGCTCGGCCGGCTGGAGGCGGCGCTGGTGATGGAGGCGATGGCCTATGGCTGCCCCGCCACGTCGGCGTTCATCTCGATCCACAACATGGCGGCGTGGATGATCGACCGCTTCGGGTCGGACGACCTGAAGCAGCGTTATCTGCCCGGCCTCGTCACGATGGAGACGATCGGCAGCTACTGCCTGACCGAGCCGGGCTCCGGCTCCGACGCCGCGGCGCTCAAGACCAGCGCGCGGCGCGACGGCGACCATTATGTGCTGAACGGGACGAAGCAGTTCATCTCCGGCGCGGGCTACAACGACCTGTATGTCTGCATGGTGCGGACGGGTGAGGAAAAGAGCCGCGGGATCAGCGCGATCGTCGTCGAGAAGGGCACGCCCGGCCTGTCGTTCGGCGCGCCCGAGAAGAAGCTCGGCTGGAACGCGAGCCCGACCGCGCAGGTGATCTTCGAGGATTGCCGCGTGCCCGTCGCCAATCTGGTCGGCGGCGAGGGCGAGGGGTTCCGGATCGCGATGGCGGGGCTCGACGGCGGCCGGCTCAATATCGGCGCCTGCTCGCTCGGCGGGGCGCAGCGGTGCCTCGACGAGGCGATCCGCTATACCAAGGAGCGCCAGCAGTTCGGCCAGCCCGTCTCCGACTTCCAGAACACGCAATTCACGCTCGCCGACATGGCGACCGACCTGGAGGCGGCGCGCGCGTTGCTGTATCTCGCCGCGGCGAAGGTCACCGCCAACGCCCCCGACAAGTCGCGCTTCTCGGCGATGGCGAAGCGGCTGGCGACCGACAGCGGTTCGGCGATCGTCGATCGCGCGCTGCAATTGCACGGCGGCTACGGCTATCTGCGCGATTATCCGATCGAACGCTTCTGGCGCGACCTGCGCGTTCATTCGATCCTGGAAGGGACGAACCAGGTGATGCGGATGATCGTGGGGCGCGACCTGTTGCGGCAGTAACGCCATCGCCGCCGTCCCCTGCGCGTCATTGCGAGCGCAGCGAAGCAATCCAGGGCGGCGCACGAGACTTCCGGATTGCTTCGCTGCGCTCGCCATGAAGAATCGTGGGAGAGCATCAATGGCACGCGTCGCGTTCATCGGGCTGGGCAACATGGGCGGCGGCATGGCTGCCAACCTCGCGAAGAAGGGGCATGACGTGCGTGCCTTCGACCTCAGCGCCGATGCGCTCGCCAAGGCGAAGGCGGCTGGATGCCTTCCCGTCGACAGCGCCGCTGCCGCGGTGGAGGGCGCGGAGGCGATCGTCACCATGCTGCCCGCGGGCGCGCACGTAGAGGGTGTTTATGCCGATGCGGTGTTCGGCCGCGCCGCGCCGTCGGCGATCCTGATCGACTGCTCGACGATCGACGTCGCCACCGCGCGCCGGCTGGCGGAACAGGCGTCGGCGAACGGCATGCTCGCGGTCGATGCGCCGGTGTCGGGCGGCATCGCGGCGGCGGCGGCGGGCACGCTGACCTTCATGGTCGGCGGCAGCGCGGAAGGGTTCGACCGCGCGCGCCCCTTCCTTGCCGACATGGGCAAGACGGTGATCCACGCCGGTGCCAGTGGCGCGGGGCAGGCGGCTAAGATGTGCAACAACATGCTGCTCGGCGCGACGATGGTCGCGACGTGCGAGGCATTCAGGCTGGCCCACCGGCTCGGCCTCGATCTGCAGACCTTCTACGACATCTCGTCGGTCAGTTCCGGGCAGAGCTGGTCGATGACCACCTATTGCCCCGTGCCCGGCGTCGGCCCCGAAACGCCGGCGGATCGCGACTATCAGGGCGGATTCGCCGCTGCGCTGATGTTGAAGGATCTGCGCCTCGCGATGCAGGCGGCGGGCGAGGCGGGCGCGACGACGCCGATGGGAAGCCGCGCCACGGAATTGTACGAGGCGTTCGTCGCGGGCGGGCAGGGCGGCACCGACTTTTCGGGGATCATCCGGACGCTGTAGTGGCGGGGGGCGAGGCGTCCCGCTCCCCGCGCAGGCTTCACGCTTACCGTCCCGCGATCTGTTCCAGCTGGCCCGCGTTTGCCGCAGCGGTTTCGGCGATCGTCTCCGGGCTCGCTTGCGGCGTATCATATGTCGGCACGTCTTCGATCGACGGCATCGTCGTGCCGTCGCCCAGGCTTTCGTCGGTCACGACGACCGGCGTGCCGACCGAGGTCGCCGCGAACAGCCGCTTGGCGAACGCCATCGGCACGCGGATGCACCCGTGCGATGCGGGGAAGCCCGGGTTGTTGCCCGCGTGGATCGCGACACCGTCCCACGTCAACCGCTGCATGAACGGCATCGGCGCCGCATCGTACAGGTTCGATTTGTGCGTTTCCGATTTCTGCAGGATCGTGAACGCGCCGACGGGCGTCTCTTTACCGTCCTTGCCGGTGGACACGGTGGAGGCCGCGACCAACGTCTTGCCGCGATAGACATAGGCTTTCTGGTCGGGGATCGAGACGACGACGCGCAGCGGCTCGTTCGACGCCGAGTCGGCCCAGACGTAGCGGTTGGGCGAAAGAGTGGCGGCTTCGATCGCGACCGCGCCGGCGGCGGCATCGGTGTCCGCAGCGCGCGCATGGCCGGGGGCGATGGCCAGAAGCACCGCGCCCGCAACGGCAAGCATGTCCTTCATAACGGGTCCCTTTCCTTCCGCCCCCCTCTCAACTGTCCAACGCGCAATGTGCGGTTTCGTGCCGTGTCAAGTCTTCGATCAACCGGGCTTCGCACGCGGCGAGTCGTGCAACCGCAAAGCCAAGCCGCTGGATGCGCAGCAGAAAATTAGGTCCAAAACTGCTATGTAAGGCGAAAGCGGGGATCGAGCCGGGGCTTATTTTTTTCGATGATTGATCAGCATGACGACGCGCTGCGTAGCAGGCGCGCCCTTCTGAAGAACGGCCTGGTACTGGGTGCGACGCTGGCGGTGCCGGGGGCGGTGTCCGCCGCGACGCGCCGCCTGACGCAGAGCGATCTACGCGCGGTCGCGACGCCGCCGCTGCCCGCCGGCGCTCCGCGCGTCGCTGCGCAGGCGATCACCTCGCCGCGGGTGGTGCGCCCCGAACTGCTCCGCCGCGCGATGGCCGCGCTCGACCGGCACGGCCGCCAGCTCGCCAATCGCGACCGGATCGCGATCGCCGACATGGCGGCGCCCTCATCGCAGCCGCGCTTCCACATCGTCGATCTCGCCAACGGGCGCAGCCAGTCTTTCCTCGTCGCGCATGGCAGCGGGTCCGACCCGTCGCACACCGGGTTCCTCAAGCGCTTCTCGAACGACCCGGGCTCGAACGCGAGCAGCGAGGGCGCCTTCCTCACCGCCGACTATTACGTCGGCAAGCATGGCCGGTCGCAGCGGCTGATCGGGCTCGACGCGACCAACGACAATGCGCTGTCGCGCGCGATCGTCGTCCATTCGGCATGGTATGCCAACCCCGACATGATCCGCAGCCACGGCATGCTCGGCCGCAGCCAGGGCTGCTTTGCGGTCGGCGAGGACGATCTGTCGCGCGTCTTCGCGGCGCTCGGGCCGGGCCGGATGATCTATTCCGACAAGATCTGAGCAGCGGGATTTCGGTTGGCGCCGATCAGGCGCGGCGGCGCACCCGCCGCGCTGCGCCGATCGCGCCGCACCACAATAAGGTTTCCAGCCCGGCATAGCCCAGGCCCAAGTGCGGCGGACGTGCCGCCAGCACGTCGCCGACGCCCACCGATCCCGATCGCAGCGCCGCGCGCCCGATCCCGGCCCAGCGCCGCGCGGTTTCCCAGCGGATCAGCTTGCGGCTTTCGCGGTCCGGGTCGTGGCGTGCGAGATAGGCCGCCTGCAACCGCGCGATGCCGTTGCCCAGCGTCTGCAGCGTCGCGCGGTCGGGCACGGCGGCACCGCCCATATTGTGGACGACGAGCAGCGTGGCGAGCCGCCCGGCATCCTCGCCCAGCACGTCGGCATGCGCTTCGGTAAGCGCGCGCGTCGCGCTGGCGCGCATCGTGTCGACGAACCGCTTGGAGACGCCGCCGGCATGCTGGCGATAGAGGACCAGCGGTTCGTCGAGCCGCGCGAGCCGGCCGAACGCGGCGATACGGTGATAGAGGTCGAAATCCTCAGCATAGACGAGGTCGGGCCGGCTGAACGGGTCGAGCCGGTGCGCGACGTCGGCGCGGATCATCACCGTCGACCAGACCAAGGGATTTTCGATCCAGCTGAGCCAGCCGATGAGGTCGGGCGTCGTGTGCGTCGGATAATGCATCGCCGACACGCGCCCGTCGCGCAGCTGCTCCGCCTGCGTCCCCAGCAACGCGACGTCGCGATGACGGTCGAGATAGGCGACCTGGCGTGCGATCCGGTCGGGCAGGCACAGATCGTCCTGGTCCAACCCGGCGATGTAGCGGCCGCGCGCGGCAGCGACGCCCATGTTGCGCGCCAGCACCGGGCCGCCGTTCTGGTCGCGTTCGATCAGGCGGACGCGTGGGTCCGGCCAGTCGCGGATCAGGGCGCGGGTGCCATCGGACGATCCGTCGTCGACGACGATCGCCTCCCAGTCGCGCAGCGTCTGCGCCTCGATCGACCGCAACGTCTCGCCGATGAACCCTTCGCCATTGTAGCTGGGGATGACGAACGAGACGATCGGGTCGGTCATGCCGCCACCTGGACCGACGGCGCCTCCGTGCCAAGCACCTGATCGACGATCATCTGGCCGACGTCGTTCTGCCACAGCCACAGGCCGTTCGCCTGGCCACGAAAGCTCTTTTCCCCACCCAGCCGGCCCCAGGGGACGAAGCCCGCCGACAGGCCGATGCCATAGGCGCCCGGCACGGGCAGGTCGGCGGCATCGAGGATGCGGCAATGGCGATCGACCATCGGCCGGCCGGCGGTGTGCGCCAGCGCGATCGGCGCGCCCGCCGTATCGAACAGCGGCAGCGCGCGCGGACGATAGCCGAGCGCGCCGACGACGAGGTCGGCATCCGACAGGATCGCGCGCGCGGCGGCATCGTCGTCGCCCGCGATACGGTGGATCGCGACGCGCGGGTCGGGCGTGCGCCCCGCCAGTGCCAGCATGCGCAGCACCAGTTCGCGCGATTCGAGGCGCAGGCCGGCAAGGCGCAGTACGAAGCCGCTGATCGGGCAGATGTCGTCCGCGTCGAAATCGGTGAAGCCGTCGGCGTGTGCGGCCTCGATATTGGGGTAGAAGGGCTTGGGGATTTCGCGCACCAGCAGGGTGATCGCGCCCGCGCCGAGCGGCAGGTCGTGTCGCTTGAGCAGCAGCACCGCGGCAGCGAGCGCGCTGGTGGAGGCGCCGACGATGGCGATGCGCGGTGCGGGACGGCCGCGCAGGCGCTCGACCGCGGTGTCCACCCCGCCCAGCCGCAGTAGCGCGTCCGATCGCATCAACCGGTCGCCGGCGAGGGTGCCGAGCGTCGCGCCGGCGACGACCTTGGCCGCGACATGCTCGTCGGTCTGATATCCTCCGGTCGCGACGACGATGCTGCGCGACGTCAGCAGGCGCGGGCCATCCGGCGTCGCCAGCATCGTCGTCCACGATCCGTCGCGCGTCCGCTGCGCGTGCAGCGCCTCCGCGCCGGTCAGCACCGTGCCGCCGTGCTCCGTGACGATAGTGCGCAACCGGTCCGCGGTCACGCCCAGCAGCGGCGCGGTATCGATGAGCGGCGCGCCCAGCTGGCCGCAATAGGTCGCCATGCGCCGCGCCGCGGGATGGTCGGCGAGCGCCGCGAGTTCGGGATGCGGATTGTCTCTCACTGCCGACAGGAATGTTTCGGCGGTCGTGTCCGACCGGATCGCATAGCCGCCGAGCGCGCCCGGGCCGATCCGGCCTCCGCGCTCGACCAGCGTGAGTCCATCCTCGGCGAGCGGCACGAGCTGGCCCGATTTGCTCGCGGCGGTGAGCATCGCGGTGCCCGCGGGGCCCCCACCGATCACCACGCAGCCGCGCGTCGTGTCGTCCATACAAATCCCAAGATTGTCCGCGGCGGTTTCGGCAACCCGTTCGATCGCCGCCGCCAGGCGTCCCGCGATGGTGTGGGCGTCGGCGGGACACATCGCGTCGGTGACCGGAAGGCTGAGCATCCGCGCGGACAGATCGTCCGCGACCGGTGTCGCCTCGACGATGGCGGTGTCGCGGAACAGCCGCTGCTCGCCCAGGTGCGGGCTGAAATAGCGGCCGACGCCGACACCGTCCGCCGCCAACGCGGCGCCGATCGCGTCGCGGTGCGGCGCGAGATCGCGCGGCAGCAGCACCGGCATGAACTGCGCCGCCTGTCTCATCCCGCGCGCGCGCTGGAAGGTGAAACCGGCCAGGGCCGCGCGGTAGGCAACGTCGATCTCGGCACGCGCGTCGCAGATCGCGTCGACCTGCGTCAGCTTGGCGCGCGCCATCAGCGCGAGCACCTCGGGCAGCTTGGCGTTGATGCCCGGCAAGGTCGCGCTACGCCCGCCTTCGAAGCCGAAATTGGTCATGCTGCGCAACTGATCGATCAGCGCGCGGTCGCCGCTGTAGATCAGGCCGCCTTCCGCGACTGAAAACGTCTTGGTCGCGTGCATCGAATAGACGAGCGTGAAGGGCGCGCCCGTGCCGAAGCCGCGCCCCTCCGTGTCGCGCGTACCCAGCGATGCGGCGGCGTCGATCACGACGCCTACCCCGAACCGGCGCGCCAACCAGGCGTAACGGTCGAGGTCGATCGCGGTACCGAACGTCGCATAGGGTACGAGAACGCCAATTCGGCTGCCGTACCGGGCGAGCGCGTGCTCCTCCGCTGCCGGATCGATGCTCCACTCGTCCGGATCGACGTCGACGATCAGCGGTGTCAGACCGGCCCACATCGCCGCCTGTCCCGTGGCGGCAAAGGTCATCGCCGGCATCAGTGCAAGCGTGCCCGGCGCCGGGTGCAGGCCCGCTGCCTGGCGGATCGCGATCATCAGCCCCAGCGTCGCGTTGCCGACCGCCACCGCCGCCCCGGTACCATCGAACAGCGCGTCGACCACCTCGCGTTCGAACGCGCGGACTTCCGGGCCGTTGTTGCTGAACACGCCCGATGCCTCGATGCGCCGCAGGCCTTCGCCGAGTTCGGAAAGACGGGGTGGGCGTGGGGCGATCAGCGGAAATTCCATAGCGCGCGGGTCCTGTGGCAACCCCCGGCGCTTACGGCCGGCGTCCCTAAGAAGCCGTTAGCATCGCCGCGGCCGCCCATGCCGCGACCAATACGGCAGCGCAAATGACGTAATTTTCATTTGTGCGCTCCGGCAACAGTTGCCATGGCAACTATATGGGCTTCTACACCGACTCGACGTTCATGCCGGAAACCTCGATCGGCTATCTCGTCCGCCGCTCGCACCAATTGAGCGTGCAGGCGCTAGAGCCGATCTTCGCGGCGGCGGGGATGACGGCGACGCAATGGTCGGCGCTCGCATCGATCCGTGTCCAGCGGCTCAGCACCTGCGCCGCGGTGGCGCGCGACATAGCCTACGACAAGGGCGCGACGACGCGGCTGCTCGACTCGCTGGAGGAGCGCGGCTGGATCAACCGGCGGCGCGACCACGGCGACCGCCGCGTCGTTCACGTGATGCTGACCCCTGCGGGCGAGACGGCGGCGATGGCGGTGCGCGACGCGGTCGTGGCGCAATGGAACGAATGGCTTACCGATTGGAACGACAAGGATATCATGGACCTCATCCGTCTTTTACAGCGGCTGCGCGGTACGTTGACGCAGGCCACCGACGAAGGCGCGGCGGCATGACCCGCGCGCGCCTGGCCCCGTTGCTGTCTGCGGCCCTGCTCGCCGGCTGCGCGGTGCCGCACAGTCCGCCCGCCGTCGCGCCGCTTGCGCCCGCCGCGCTCGGCCTCGATGCCGCGACCACGCCCGTCATCGCGGACGATTGGTGGAAGGGCTTCGGCGATCCCCAGCTCGACCGGCTGGTCGCCGACGCGACCGCGGGCAATCCGACGCTCGATGCCGCGCTCGCCCGCGTGCGCCAGGCGGAGGCGGTGCTCGCCGGTCGCCGCGCCGAAGACGGCCCCAACGTCACGCTCGATGCCTCGGTGCAGCCGCAGCGCTTCTCCGGCAATTACATCATCCCACCCCCCTATGGCGGCACGGTGCGGACGATCGGCCAGGTGCAGGGCAATCTGTCGTGGAACCTCGATCTGTTCGGGCGCCAGCATGCCGCGATCGTCGGCGCGCGCGCCTCGGCCCGTGCCGCCGCGCTCGACGTCGCCGCGGCACGACTCGCCATCGCGGGATCGGTGGTGCAGACGTACATCGACCTCGCCCGGGCGGAAACGCAGGCGCGGCTGGCCCGCGACACGGTCGCGACGCGGCAGCGCTCGCTCGACCTCGTCAACGTGCGCATCCGCAATCGTCTCGCCAGCAACCTGCAGGCCGAAGCCGCGGGCACGTTGCTGGCGCAGGCGCGCGAGGCGGCGGTGCGCGCCGACGGCGCGCGCGCCATTGCCGCCAATGCGCTCGCCGCGCTGGCGGGGCGGGGGCATGACTATGCGCTGGCGATCCAGCCCGCGCGGCTCAACCTCGACGCGGCGTTGCCGCTGCCGCGCACCCTGCCCGCCGACCTGCTCGCGCGTCGGCCGGACATCGCCGCGGCCGAGGCGCGGATCGACGCCGCCGCGGCGGGACGCCAGGTTGCGCGCCGTGCCTTCTATCCCAACGTCAACCTCGCCGCCTTTGCAGGGCTCCAGGCGATCGGGCTCGGCAACCTGATCGGCCTCGATTCCGCGGCGGTGGGGGCGGGCCCGGCGATCCACCTGCCGTTGTTCGACAATGGCCGGCTGAAGGCGGATCTCGCCGGCGCGACCGCCGCGCTCGACGTCGCCACCGCCGATTACAATGATCGCGTGATCGGGGCGGTGCGCGATGCCGCAGACGCGATCGCGCTGGTCGACAATATCGCGCAGCAGCGCGCACGGGCGGCGGAGGTCGTGCGCGGCCTGTCCGAAACCAACCGCCTCAACGCGATCCGCGTGTCGAGCGGCCTCGACAGCAAGCTCGACCTTGTCGACACCGACATCCGCCTGCTCGACGCGCGTCTCGCCACCACCAACCTCGCCGCCGATGCGGCCCGCCAGCGTGTCGCGCTGGTGCTGGCGCTCGGCGGCGGGTTCACGCCTGCCCAGGAAACCGCCCGATGACCGACTCCCGCTCCGCTTATGACGATTCCGCCGCCGCGCCCGGCGCCGAGGTGCAGGCACCAGAGGTGATGGCGACGAAGGAGCCGGCGCGCCCGCGCGCGCGGCGGCTGGGCTTCGCGATCCTCACGGCGATCGTCGTCATCGCGCTGATCGTCTGGGCGGTGATGCATTTCCTGCTCGCCAATCCGGAAGAGGAAACGGACGACGCCTATGTCGCGGGCGACGTCGTCTCCGTCACCGCGCGTGACGCGGGACAGGTGATCGCGATCCACGCCGACAATACGCAGACGGTGAGGGCGGGGCAGCCCTTGCTCGACCTCGACCCGGTCACCGCCGACGTCAACCTCGCCAGCGCCGCGGCCGAACTGGCGCGGGCGGTGCGCGCGACGCGCGCCGACTTCTCCAAGGTCTCCGAAAGCGGCGCCTCGGTAGTGCAGGCGCGCGCGCAGCTGTCCGCCGCGACCTCCGACTATGCCCGCCGCCAGGGTGCGGCGGCGCAGGGCGCGGTGTCGGGCGAGGAACTGGCGCACGCCGCCGACGCGGTGAAGGTGGCGCGCGCCAACCTCAATCTCGCGCTCAGCCAGCAGGCGCAGTCGCGCTCTGCGGTGCAGGGCACCGACGTGTCGACCAACCCCGCGGTGCTCGCCGCGGTCGCCGCCTATCGCCGCGCCGCGATCATCCGCAGCCACATGCACGTCGTCGCGCCGATCGACGGCGTCGTCGCGCAGCGCACCGTGCAGATCGGGCAGCAGGTCGCGGCGGGCACGCCGCTGATGGCGGTCGTGCCGCTGTCGCGCGTGTGGATCGACGCCAATTTCCGCGAAACGCAGCTCAAGGATCTGCGCATCGGCCAGCCCGCGACGGTTACCGCCGACATGTACGGCAAGGGCATCGTCTATCATGGCCGGGTGATCGGCCTGGGCGCAGGCTCGGGCAACGCCTTCGCGCTGCTGCCGCCGCAGAACGCCAGCGGCAACTGGATCAAGATCGTGCAGCGCGTGCCGGTGCGCATCGCGCTCGACGCGGGCGAGTTGCAGCGCAATCCCTTGCGCGTCGGCCTGTCGGCGAACGTCACCGTCGCGACGGGCGATCTGTCCGGGCCGCGCCTGGGCCAGGCGGCGACCACCGCCTATACCGACAGGCCCGCCGACGATCGCGATCCCGCGGTCGAGGCGCGCATCCGCCAGATCATCGCGGCGAACCGGTAAGGCCCGAGCGACCCGATGAGCGCCCCCGCAACCGAACTGCCGCCGCTGGAGGGCGGGCGCCGCGCCTTGCTCGCCTTCGCGCTCGCGCTCGGCACCTTCATGATGGTGCTCGACAGCACTATCGCCAACGTCTCGCTGCCGACGATCGCGGGCAATCTCGGCGTCTCCAGCGACAATTCGACGTGGATCATCACCGCCTTCGCCGTCGCGAACGGCGTCGCGGTGCCGCTGACCGGCTGGCTGATGGGCCGGTTCGGCGTCGTACGTACCTTCTGCGTCGCAGTGGCGGCGTTCACGCTCGCCTCGTTCCTGTGCGGCATCGCGTGGAACCTGCAGTCGCTGATCCTCTTTCGTATCCTGCAAGGCGCGTGTTCGGGACCGATGATGCCGGGCAGCCAGGCGTTGCTGATCTCGATCTTCCCCGCCGACCGGCGCTCGACCGCGCTCGGCGTCTGGTCGATGACCACCCTCGTGGGCCCGGTGATGGGACCTATCCTGGGCGGCTGGATCAGCGACAATTACCATTGGAGCTGGATTTTCCTCATCAACGTGCCCGTCGGCATCTTCTGCGCGCTCACCTGCTGGAACGGCCTGAAAAGCCGCGAGACGCCGACGCGCAAGCTGCCGATCGATACCGTTGGGTTAGGGCTGCTCGTGCTGTGGGTCGGCGCGCTGCAAGTCGTGCTCGACCTCGGCAAGAACGCCGACTGGTTCAACGACACGACGATCTGCATCATGACGGTGATCGCCGCGGTCGGTTTCGTCGCCTGGCTGATCTGGGAATTGACCGATGCCAATCCGGCAGTCGACCTGTCGCTGTTCGCTAACCGCAATTTCGCGATCGGCACCGCGGTCTTCTGCATGGGCTATGCGATCTTCTTCGCCAATACGCTGATCCTGCCGCTCTGGCTGCAGACGCAGGTCGGCTATACCGCGACCTGGGCGGGGCTGATCGCGGCGCCCAGCGGGCTCGTCGCTGTGGTCATGTCGCCGCTCGCCGCGCGGCTGTCGGGCAAGGTCGATGCGCGCATCCTCGCCAGCATCGCCTTTCTCGCCTTTGCCGTCTCCTACTGGATGCGATCGCGGTTCGTCACCGACGCGACCGTCGTCGACTTCATGCTGCCGCTGCTGGTGCAGGGCATCGGGATGAGCGTGTTCTTCCTCGCGATGATCACCATCCTGCTCGACGGCATCCCGCCGCACCGCATCCCGTCGGCGACCGGCATTTCCAACTTCGCGCGGATCGTCGCCGGATCATTCTCTGCCTCGATCATCACCACCGCCTGGGATCGGCGCGAGACGCTGCACCAGACGCGCCTGGCGGATGCGGTGGGGCAGGGGACGGCGTTTCAAATGGCGAGCGACAAGCTGCAGCATCTCGGCGCCTCGTCGACGCAGGCGGCGGCGGCGATCACCCGCCAGATGGTGGGGCAAGCCTATCTGCTCGCATCGACCGACCTGTTCCGGCTGTCGGCCTATCTGTGCATCGCGGGCACGTTGCTGGTGTGGTTCACGCGGCGTCCGGCGGCGGTCAGCGGGCCGGTGGCGGCGGATTGATCCGGGCGGCCGATCGGGCGGGCCACGGGTGGCGAGGTTTCGCCGGCGTCTCGGGTCAAAGGAGACGGGAAACCTCGCCGACCATGTTCATGCGCGCGGGCGCATGAACCCGGCCGAAACGAGCCGTCAGTCGCGCGCGACGACCGGTGCGACCGGGGTGGGACGCAGCTTGTCGTTGGCGGCGACGGTCTGCGCCTTGGTGGGGCAGAAATAGACGGGCGCGTGGCTTACCATCTTGCCCGCGGGGGCGTGGACCTGATGTTTGGTGCAGCCGGCGGCGACCTTCGGGTCGGTCGGGCTACCGGCAAGCGCGGGCGATGCGATACCGGCCAGTGCGACCGCGGTGATGACGAAACGGATCATGCGAAAACCTCCTCCAGTTGCATGAGAGCGCATGATCTAGGCCCCGCCGCTTTCCCGCGAGCGACGCGCGCGTAAGGAATTGTGTCCGCGCCGGGCTTGGTTGACCCGTCCCGACGCGCAGCCTACCTCATGGCGCATGACCGCCCCCACCATCCTCCTGGTCGAGGACGATCCCGCGCTGCGCACACTGACGACGCGGGCGTTGCAGGAAAACGGCTACATCGTCCGCCCCGCCTCCGCCGCGCCGGAGATGTGGCTGGCGCTGGAGGCCGGTCCCGTCGACCTCGTCCTGCTCGACATCATGCTGCCCGGCACCAGCGGCATCGACCTGTGCCGCGCGCTCCGTCAAAAGAGCGAGGTCCCGATCATCTTCATCAGCGCCAAGGGCAGCGAGACCGACCGCGTCGTCGGGCTGGAACTCGGCGCGGACGATTACCTGCCCAAGCCGTTCGGCACGCGCGAGCTGATCGCCCGCGTCCGCGCGGTGTTGCGCCGCGGCCAGCTCGAACGGCGCAGCGGCGAGCGCGAGGAGGGCGTGTTGAGCTTCGATGGCTGGACGGTCACGTTGCCACGCCGCGAGCTGACCTCGCCCACCGGTGCCGTCGTCGACCTAACCGGCGCGGAGTTCGACCTGCTCGTGGCGCTGGCCGAACATGCCGGCCGCGTCATCGCGCGCGAACGGCTGATCGAGCTGTCGCGCACGCGGCTCGGCGACAGTTCGGATCGCAGCATCGACGTGCTGGTCAGCCGCCTGCGCCGCAAATTGTCCAACGCCGGCCAGGACGCGCCGATCATCACCGTGCGCGGCGTCGGCTACATGTTCAACACCGAGGTGACGCGCCGTTGAGGCGCCTGTTGCGGCCTTCGATCGGCCTGATCGGGCAGATCGTCGCGATCCTGCTGCTGACCATGGTGATCGAGTTCGGCGTATCGACGCTGTTGTACGAGCGGGCCAGCCAGTTCTCGGTCCGCGACGACGAGGCGCGCCGGCTCGCCGAGCATCTGGTTATCGCCCGCCGGCTCGTCGCCGAACAGCCGCCGCCGCGCCGCGCGGCGATGGCGGAGGACCTGACCACCGAGCGCTATGCGCTCGACTGGCAGCAGTCGCTGCCCGCGCCGCCGCCGATCGCGCCCGCGCTCGACAGCATGCGCCACCAGGTGATCGAATGGGAGCCGTCGCTCGCGCGGTCTGACCTCAGGCTGCGGCTCAGTTCGCCCGGGCGCAGTTCCGTCGTTACCGGCGGCCTGCAATTGCCCGACGGCAGTTGGCTCTATTTCCGCACGCTGGAGCCGCTCCAGAATCTCAACCTCGCCGCCGAACGGATCCTGCTCGCGCTGATCCCCGCGCTCGCGCTGATGCTGCTTGGCGGACTGCTCATCCAGCAGATGCTGCGCCCGATGCGCAACCTCGCCGCGGCCGCGGACCGGTTCGGCGACGGCGTCCACGCGCCGGTGCCGGAGGACGGGCCGGGCGAGGTGCGCCGCGTCGTCGCCGCTTTCAACCGCATGGCGGGCCGCATCCAGCGGCTGATCGCCGACCGGACGCAGGCGCTCGCCGCGGTCGGTCACGACCTGCGCACGCCGCTCGCGCGCCTCCGCCTGCGCGCCGACGGCGTCGACGATCCCGCGGTGCGCGCGGCGATCGGCCGCGATCTGGGCGAGATGGAGGCGATGATCTCCTCATTGCTCGCGTTTCTCGGCGGCGACAGCGATCCGGAAGTGCCCGTGCTCACCGATATCGCCGTGGTCTGCGCGACCTTGATCGACGATGTCGAGGATCGGGACCTGCCCGGCCGATACGACGGGCCGAACCATTGCGAGGTGCGCGTGCGCCCGGTCGCCTTCAAGCGCGCGCTGTCCAACCTCGTCGAAAATGCGCTCCATTATGCCGGCAACGTCGTGCTGCGGCTGGACAGCAAGAGCGAGGGCGTCACGATCGCGGTCGAGGACGACGGGCCCGGCATTCCTGACGAACAGCTGAAACGCGTGCTCGAACCCTTCGTCCGCCTCGACACCGCGCGGCCGCGCGACACCGTCGGTTTCGGGCTCGGCCTGCCGATCGTCGCGAAGATCGTCGCGGGCGAGGGCGGGACGCTCAGCCTGTCCAATCGCGCGGGCGGCGGCCTGCGCGCGGCGATCTTCCTGCCGCGATAAGACGTCGGGACCGGAAACACTTCCTCACAGCGACGCGGCGCCGCAGCAAAATCGGTGCCGTACATCCTTCCCGTTAGGCCGGGCCCCGTTCCCGGCGTTCGAGGAGGAGTATCAACCATGAACAACGAAGTGATCGGCCGTGTCCTCGCCTTCGAAAAGAAGGTGTTCCAGGACCAGCACGCGCTCTATTCGACGCTCGCCCGCCACGGCCAGAGCCCGAAGGCGCTCATCATCTCCTGCTCCGATTCGCGCATCGTGCCCGAGCACATCATGCAGGCGCAGCCGGGCGACCTGTTCGTCTGTCGCAACGCCGGCAACATCGTGCCCCCGTTCGCGCAGCCGTCGGGCGGCACCACCGCGACGGTCGAATATGCGATCTCCGTGCTCGGCGTGCGCGACATCATCGTCTGCGGCCATTCCGACTGCGGCGCAATGAAGGGCCTGTCGGGCGATCCCGCTGCGCTGTCGTCGGTCCCCAACGTTGCGCAGTGGCTGCGCCACGGCGCCGCCGCGCGCCAGGTCGTCGACCGCAGCTATCCCGAGCTGACCGACGGCGAGCGCGTCCGCGCGCTCAGCCTGGAGAACGTCGTCGCGCAAATCGCCAACCTGCGCACGCATCCGTCGGTCGCCGCCGGCATCGCGCGCGGCGAGATTTCGCTGCACGGCTGGTTCGTCGACATCCATGAGGGCAACGTCCTTGGCCTCGACGGCAACACCGGCAAGTTCGTCGTGATCCGCGAGGGCGATGCCTTCCCGGTCGCGCTGCCCGCTGCCGAACGTCGCGCGAGCGACGTCGACTTCGCCATGGCCGCGGAGTGATGCCCCGCCTGACATTGCCCTCGACGGCGATCCTGACGCGTGATTTCACCGCGTCGATCGTCGTCTTCCTCGTCGCGATGCCTTTGTGCATGGGCATCGCCGTCGCGTCGGGCGTGCCGCCCGAAAAGGGTCTGATCACCGGCATCATCGGCGGCATCGTCGTCGGCGCGCTGGCGGGATCGCCGCTGCAGGTCAGCGGCCCCGCCGCGGGCCTGGCGGTGGTGGTGTTCGAACTGGTGCGCGATCACGGCATGTCCGCGCTCGGCCCGATCCTGATCCTCGCCGGCGCGATCCAGATCGTCGCCGGCATCCTGAAGCTCGGCGGCTGGTTCCGCGCGATCAGCCCGGCGGTCGTCCACGGCATGCTCGCCGGCATCGGCCTGCTGATCGTCGTCGGCCAGTTCCACGTCCTGTTCGATGCCAAGCCGCTGCCGTCGGGCCTGCTCAATCTCACCGCGATGCCCGGCCGCCTGCTCGGTCTGTCGCCCGACAATATCCAGGCCGCCGAACTCGCGTTCGGCATCGGCATGCTGACGATCGTGTGCATGATCGGCTGGGAAAAGGTGCGCCCCGCCTCGATGAAGCTCGTTCCCGGTGCGCTCGTCGGCGTGCTCGCCGGCACGTTCGCCGCGATGGCGTTCGGGCTGGAGGTCGCGCGCGTCAGCGTGCCCGAATCGATCACCGCGGCGGTCGCACTGCCGGGCAACGACATCGTCGCGCGCTTCATGGATCCCTCGATCCTCGCCGCCGCGCTCGCCATCGCCTTCATCGCCAGCGCGGAAACGTTGCTGTCGGCGGCGGCGGTCGACCGGATGCACGACGGGGTGCGCACCAACTACAATAAGGAACTGCGCGCGCAGGGCATCGGCAACCTGCTTTGCGGCATCGCCGGCGCGCTGCCGATGACGGGCGTCATCGTCCGCTCCTCCGCCAACGTGCAGGCGGGTGCGAAGACGCGCGCCTCGACGATGCTGCACGGCATCTGGATCCTCGGCTTCGTCGCCCTGCTGCCGTTCGTGCTGCGCGAGATTCCGATGGCGGCGCTCGGCGCGATCCTGGTCGTCACCGGCTGGCGCCTCGTCAGCCTCAGCCACGCGAAACACCTGTTCTCGCATTACGGCATCCTGCCCGCCTTCATTTGGGCAGCGACGCTCGTCACCGTGGTCGCGGCGGATCTGCTCACCGGCGTGCTGGTCGGCATCGGCCTGTCGCTGCTCGAACTCGTGCCCAACCTGACGCGCCTGAAGCTCCGGGTGTCCGAAGGCGAAACCGCGGGCGGCCACGCCATCGGTCTGGCGGGCGCGGCGACCTTCGTCTCGCTGCCCAAGCTGTCGGACACGCTCGATCGTGCGCCGACCGGCCCCGTGCGGCTCGACGTCAGCGACCTCAAGACCGTCGACCACACCTGCGCCGAATTCATCAAGGATTGGTTCCAGCGGCGCCGCGCCGCCGGGGACGCGATCGAGGTGTTCGGCGCCAGCGGCAAGGTCGCGGCGCTGGCGCACTGATCGCGGCTACGAAGCCTTCCCTCGGCCCCCCTGCCGTTCGTGCTGTCCCGATTCCGATCGGGTCGGCACGGACGGAATTTTCCCTGGGGACGCGAGGGCCTATCGATCCGATCGGCGTGACGCCCGGCAACATTTCGTCACGCCCAAGCAACCCGCGGGCAGCTTTGCTGCACTAGCGAGGACCGTGCCCGGGAACGACTGGCGATCCGTCTCATCCTCCTCCGAGACGAGCGCGCTGGCGGACCCGGGCGCAGGAGGGACCTCACCGATGTGAAAGGGGTCCCATGAAGTCTGTTGCATCCATCGCGGCCATGGTCGCCGCCTTTGCCGCCGTCCCCGCCACCGCGCAGGACAGCGCGCCACCCAAGCCCGTTACCGTCACCGGCAACGTCGCGCTCGTCTCCGACTATCGCTTCCGCGGCGTGTCGCAGTCGGACGAGGAAATGGCGATCCAGGGCGGCCTCACGGTCGCGCACGAAAGCGGGCTTTATGTCGGTACCTGGGCCTCCAACCTCGCCGGCTGGGGCACGTTCGGCGGCGCGAATATGGAACTCGACCTGATCGGCGGGTATAAGATGCCGGTGGGCGGCGGCGGCACGCTCGACGTCGGACTCACCTGGTACATGTACCCCGGCGGCGCGTCGAAGACCGATTTCGCCGAACCCTATGTCAAACTGTCGGGCACGCTCGGCCCCGCCAGCCTGCTCGCTGGCGTCGCCTACGCCCCCAAGCAGCAGGCGCTCGGCGACTGGTACGCCACCGGCGCGGCGGCGCAGACGGGCGTCTATACGAAGCCGGGGGCGAAATACGACAACCTCTACCTTTGGGGCGATGCGACCGCAGGCGTGCCGAACACGCCGCTGACCGCAAAGGCGCATATCGGCTATTCCAGCGGCAATCCCGGCCTGGGCCCCAACGGTACTTCTGTCGCGCCGACGGGCAAATACTGGGACTGGATGCTGGGCGCCGACCTTGCGGTGAAGGGCACGCCGCTGACGCTCGGCGTCGCATACGTCGACACCGACATCAGCACGCGCGAGGCGGCCTATCTGCTGCCCAATTTCTCCTCGACCAAGGATGGCGGCCCGATCGCCGGCGCGCAGGTGGTCTTCTCTGTGACCGCGGCATTCTAACGATCATTCCTCCCCGCTTTGCGGGGAGGAACAGGTCTGTGGGGAACCCAACCCGCCCCACCGCGCTTCACGCGGCATGGTCCACGCCGACACGCTGATCTTCACCCCCGACGACGTCGACCTCTCCCGCTCGCCGCTGCGCCGCGGGATCGCGGAGCCGACCTATGTGCTCGGCGCGTTCAACCCCGGCTTCACGCGGCTGCCCAGCGGCAACCTGTTGCTGATGGCCCGCATCGCGGAGGCGCTGTCGCAGCCGGTGCGCGACGACCACGTCCGCGCGATCCGCCGGACCCCAGCGGGTTACGTCCTCGACCCCTGGCCGCTCGCCGACGTCGACATGACCGATCCGCGCCAGTTCGAGATCAAGGGGCGCAAGCACCGCGTGCTCGGCCTGACCTCGCTGTCGTGGCTGCTCCCGGTCGAACTCGACCCGACGGGACAGCGGATCGTCGCGGTCCATTATGACAAGGCGATCGAACCCGCCGCCTCCTACCAATGCTACGGCGTCGAGGATGCGCGGATCACGAAGGTCGGCGACACCTGGTACATGACCACCTGCTCGGTCGGGGCGGAACGGCATTGCACGACGCTGCACATGTCGCGCGACGGCCTCACCTATCGGCTCGAGGGTATCGTGCTCGACCACCAGAACAAGGACATGATCCTGTTCGAGGGCAAGGTGGCAGACAGGTTCATGGCGCTCACCCGTCCGCTCGGCGAGGTGTATTTCGCCTATCCGCCCGACAGCGAATGGGTCGGCGGCCCCTCGATCAATTTCGCACAGAGCCCGGACGCGCTCCATTGGAAGCCGCTCGACGCGCCCGGCCTGCGCGCGCGGCGCGGCTCTACCTCTGCGATGAAGATCGGCGGGGGCACGCAGCCGGTGCTGACGCCGGACGGCTGGATGATGATCTACCACGGCGTCGAGGCGCGCGAGAGCGTCGGCATCTATCGCAGCTTCTGGGCATTGCTCGACCGCGACGACCCGTCGCACATCCTGCGCGTCGAGGACGACGTCCCGCTGATCGAGGCCGATCCCGCGCTGACCGCGCTCATCGCGCACCAAATGTATCTGCCCACCCCCGTGGTCTTCTCGACCGGGCTGGTCGAGGACGGCGACGATTATCTGATTGCCAGCGGCGAGGCCGATCTGGCCTGCCGGATGACGCGCATCGCCAAGTCGCGGTTTCGCTGAGCGGAACCGTTACGCCCCCGCACCGTTCGGTTGCCGGTTGAAACGGGGGAACCGGCCTTGGCACCATGGTGGCAATCGGGCGCGATCTATCAGATCTATCCGCGCTCGTTCCAGGACAGCGACGGCGACGGCATCGGCGACCTCAAGGGGATCGCGGCGCGGCTCGACCATCTCGTCGCGCTCGGTGTGGATGCAGTGTGGATTTCACCGATCTTCCCCTCGCCGATGGCCGACTTCGGGTATGACGTCGCGGATTATTGCGGGATCGACCCGCGCTTCGGCACGCTCGCCGACTTCGACGCGCTCCTCGCCGCGGCGCACGAGCGTGGGCTGAAGCTGCTGCTCGATTTCGTCCCCAACCATTCGTCGAGCGAGCATCCCTGGTTCCGGGAAAGCCGGTCGTCACGCGACAATTCCAAGCGCGACTGGTACATCTGGCGCGACCCGGCCCCGGATGGCGGCCCACCCAACAACTGGATCAGCGATTTCGGCGGATCGGCTTGGGCCTGGGACGAGGGCACCGGTCAGTATTATTACCACGCCTTTTTGAAGGAACAGCCCGACCTCAACTGGCGCAACCCGGAATTGCGCGCGGCGATGATGGACGTGCTGCGTTTCTGGTTCGACCGCGGCGTCGACGGTTTCCGCATCGACGTGCTGTGGCACATGGTGAAGCACGCCGACTTCTCCGACAATCCGCCCAACCCCGGCTACCGGCCGGAGATGGGGGAGATGCACGCGGTGCTGCAGCTCAATTCCACCGACCAGCCCGAGGTGCACGATATCGCCGCCGAGATGCGCCGGATCGCGGATGGGTATCCCGGCGACCGCGTGCTGATCGGCGAAATCTACCTGCCCGTCGAACGGCTGATGGGCTATTACGGCACGGACGTACCGGAAGTGCATCTGCCCTTCAATTTCCAGCTGATCGACGCGCCCTGGGATGCGCGCCATCTCGCGCAGCTGATCGGCGAGTACGAAGCCGCCCTGCCGCCTGGCGGCTGGCCGAACTGGGTGCTCGGCAACCACGACCGTCCGCGCATCGCAACGCGGGTGGGCGATGCGCAGGCGCGCGTCGCCGCGATGCTGCTGCTGACGCTGCGCGGCACGCCGACGATCTATTATGGCGACGAGATCGGCATGGCAGACGTCGCGATCCCCGCCGGCCTGGTGCAGGACCCGCGCGAGTTGCGCGAACCCGGCCTCGGCCTCGGTCGCGATCCCGTGCGCACGCCGATGCCGTGGAACGCGAGCGCCGGCGCCGGTTTCACGACGGGCGATCCCTGGCTGCCGCTCGGCTCCGACTGGCCGACGCGCAACGTCGCGGCGCAGGCGGGCGACGATGCTTCCATGCTCGCACTCCACCGCCGCCTGCTTCACCTGCGCCGCAAGCACGACACGCTGGCGATCGGCGATTTCCGCCTGATCGAAAGCGACGGGAGCGTCCTCGCCTACGAACGCCATCATGGCGACGAACGCATCGTCGTCGCGCTTAATCTGGGCGCGGACCCGCAGCCGTTCGCGTTGCCGGAGGGCGAGGTGCTGGCATCGACGCTGCCCGACCCGCATGAACCGGGCCTGCTGCGCGGGGACGAGGGCGTCGTGATTCTCGTCGTGCCCGCGTGACACCCTCACCCTTCCGCGGCTTCGCCGCTCCCTCCCTCTCCCAGCGGGAGAGGGAAGAGGCGCGTAGCGCCGAAAGGGTGAGGGGTGGGTGCGTGACGCCTCGCATTGTCTCCTTTCGAAAGCTCCACCCCGCGCCATGAAGATCGCCATGCTCGCCCCCATCGCCTGGCGCACGCCGCCGCGTCATTACGGCCCATGGGAGCTCGTCACCAGCCTGCTCACCGAGGCGCTGGTCGCGCGGGGCATCGACGTCACGCTGTTCGCGACGCAGGACAGCCTCACCGCGGGGACGCTCGCCGGCGTCGTTCCCGCACCCTATTCCGAAGACCCGTCGATCGACGCAAAGGTTTGGGAATATCGCCACCTCGCGCACGTCTTCGAACGCGCGGGCGAGTTCGACATCATCCACAACCAGGCGGATTTCCCCGCCCACGCCTTTTCGAATCTCGTCGACACGCCGATCGTCACGACGATCCACGGCTTCTCGTCCGACCGCATCCTGCCGATGTACAAGCCGTACGAGCATCGCGTGCACTATGTCGCGATCAGCGACGCCGACCGGTCGCCGCAGCTGCATTACGCCGCGACGATCCACCACGGCATCGTGCTCGACGATTTTCCCTTCGATCCGCGGGGAAGCGACACCTTGCTGTTCTTCGGCCGCATGCATCCCGACAAGGGCGCGGCGGAAGCGATACGCGTGGCGCAGGCGACGGGGCGCGACCTTGCCATGTACGGCATCGTCCAGGACCAGGGTTATTACGACCGCGAGATTCGCCCGCATCTCGGCGGCACGCGCATCCGCCATCCCGGCGCGGTCGGTGGGGCCGAGCGGACGCGCGCGCTGGGCAAGGCGGCGGCCTTGCTCCACCTCATCAACTTCGACGAGCCGTTCGGTTTGTCGGTGGTCGAGGCGATGGCCTGCGGCACCCCCGTCATCGCGATCAACCGCGGCTCGATGCCCGAACTGATCGAGCATAGCGTCACCGGCTTCCTCGTCGGCAGCGTCGATGAAGCGATCGCCGCGGTCGGCCGGCTGGGTGAGATCGATCGCGCCGCCTGCCGCGCGGCGGTGGCGGCACGCTTCAGCGTCGAGCGGATGGCCGATCGCTACATCGCGCTGTATCGATCCATCTTAGGTGCTTGATCCCGCCGGGTCTTGCAGGCGAATGTCACCGCCATGCTGAGCCGCGTGCGCCGTTTCCTGACCGAGGAGGACTGGCAGTTCCTGCCGCACGAGCGGCCGGCGCTGCCCGGTTCGCCCGGCTCGGTCGAGCATGAGACGCGCATCCGCGTCGCTTATGGCGTCATCGCGATCCTGCTCGGCCTGACCGGTGGATTCGGCAATGCGCTGATCAGCGCCAATACGACGACGCTGCAGGGCGCGCTCGGCCTCGATCCCGCGGAGATCGCCTGGCTGCCGACCGTCTATGTGATGACCAACGTCAGCATCAACCTGCTGCTCATCAAGTTCCGCGCGCAGTTCGGCCTCCGGCCCTTCGCGCTCCTCTTCCTCGGCCTCTACGTGGCCGTCACGCTCGGCCACCTGTTCGTGCGCGAATTCCAGACCGCCATCCTGGTGCGCGCGATCAGCGGCATGGCGGGCGCGCCCTTGTCCAGCCTGTGCCTCTATTACATGATGCAGGCGCTGCCGCTCAAATGGCGGCTGAAGGCGATCGTGCTGGGCATCGGCGTGCCGCAATGCGCGACGCCGCTTGCGCGGCTGTTCTCGCCCGAATTGCTCGCCATGTCGCAATGGCGCACGCTCTATCTTTTCGAACTCGGCCTCTCGCTGCTCAGCTTCGCTGCGGTCGCGCTGCTCCGCCTGCCGCCGACGACGCGGTCGAAGGCGTTCGAGAAACTGGATTTCGTCACCTTCCCGCTGTTCGCGGTCGCGATGGCGCTGATCGCCGCGGTGCTCGGCCTGGGTCGCTACGTCTGGTGGACCAATGCGGCATGGCTCGGCTGGGCGCTGATCGTCGCCATCCCGATGCTCGCCGCCGCATTGGTCATCGAGCACAACCGCGCCAACCCGCTGCTCAACACGCGCTGGCTGGGCAGCGCCGATATCGTTCGCTTCGCGATCGTCACGATCATGGCACGCATCGTGCTGTCCGAACAGACGTTCGCCGCGGTCGGCCTGCTCACCGTGCTGGGCCAGAACAACGACCAGCTCGGCACGTTCTTCACCGTCATCTTCCTGTGTTCGGCGGCGGGCGTCGCGCTTAGCGCGATCACGCTCGACACCAACCGCACCGCGCACCCGATCATGCTCGCGGTCGGCCTGGTCGCGATCGCCGCGTGGGCGGACAGTTATTCGACCAGTCTGACGCGCGCGCCGCAGATGTACTGGACGCAAGGGTTGATCGCATTCGCCGGCACCTATTTCCTCGGCCCCGCGTTGCTGTTCGGCATGCTGCGCGCGCTGCAGCAGGGGTCCGGCCATGTCATCAGCTTCATCGCCGTGTTCGGCATCGTCAACGGCATCGGCGGCCTTGCCGGCACCGCCCTGCTCGGCACGTACCAGATCGTCCGCGAGAAGGCGAACAGCGCCGGCATCGTGCAGGGCATCGATCCGACCGACCCGATCGTCACGCAGCGGCTGACGGCGGGGGGGCAGGCGGTGGCGCGCGTCGTCGGCGATCCCGCCTTGCGCAGCGCAGAGGGTGGCGCCCTGCTGTCGCAGACCGCGACGCGCGAGGCGAACGTTCTGGCCTATGACGACACCTTCCGCCTCGTCGCCATTCTCGCGGCGGCGACCTTCCTGTATCTCGTCTTCCTCTTGATCCGCCGCGCGCGCCGGGCCCGCCGTGCCGCGCTCGCAGGGGCACCCGCATGACCGATACCCGCAGCCCGGAAACCCGCAGCCCGGAAAATCGCAGTCCCGTCGACTCCGCCCCCGCGACCGACGAAGCGCAGGCGCAGGCCGCCGCCGCGCCCGCCAGTTCCGGCTGGCGCCCGACGCCGCCCAGCCGCACCGCGATGATCGTCATCGCGCTCCTCGCCGTCGCGGGCATCCTCGCGGTGCTCGCCGCGTGGCGACTGCCGCCCTTTGCCACCGCCTATCAATCGACCGACAACGCCTATGTCCGCGGCCGCACGACGGTGATCGCGCCGCAGGTGTCGGGCTATGTGACGCAGGTGCTCGTCCGCGATTTCGAGCAGGTGCAGGCTGGCCAGCCGCTCGTCCGCATTGATGATCGCATCTATCGCCAGCGCGTCGACCAGGCGAGCGCGCAGGTCGATGCGCAGGCCGCGACGCTCGCCAACGCGCAGCAATCCGAACGCAGCCGCGAGGCGAGCTTCGCCGCGCAGAACGCCGCGGTCGCCAATGCGCAGGCGCAGCTGATGCGCGCGCAGGCAGACATGGCGCGCGTCGACGACCTCGTGAAGGACGGGTCGGTCAGCTTGCGCGAACGCGACCAGACGCTCGCCGCGCTGCGCCAGGCGCAGGCCGCGGTGCAGCAGGCGAACGCCGCGCGCGAGATCGCGCGGCAGGACATCCGCACGGTGCAGGTCGGCCGTGGCGGCCAGCGGGCCGGCGTCTCGGGCGCGGAAGCCGCGCAGCGGCTCGCGCAGATCGACCTTGCCAACACCGTGATCCGCGCGCCCGAAAACGGCCGTTTGTCGGAGGTCGGCGTGCGCGTCGGCCAATATGTGACGGCGGGCTCGCAGTTGATGTTCCTTGTGCCGCCCGAAACCTGGGTCATCGCCAATTTCAAGGAGGCGCAGACCGCGCGGATGATGGTGGGCCAGCCCGCCAGTTTCACCGTCGACGGCCTCGCCAACGCGCGCCTGACGGGCCGTGTCGAGCGCATCTCGCCCGCCGCCGGATCCGAATTCGCGGTGCTCAAGGCGGACAATGCGACGGGCAATTTCACCAAGGTGCCGCAACGGATCGCGGTGCGCATCCGCATCGATCCCGGCCAGCCGCTGATCCAGCGCCTGCGCCCCGGCATGTCGGTGCAGGCCCGCGTCGACACCACCTCCGGCCCGGCGGTGCGGTGATGCGTGTCCTGCGAAACGGGTCCTCCTTCTTCCCCGGCGAAAGCCGGGGCCCAGTTGCGAAGGCCATCGTTGGGACGCGTTCCGCGCTGTTGCGTGCGTCTCCCAACTGGGTCCCGGCCTCCGCCGGGGAAGAACCAAGGGTTGCACGCGCAGCTCCTTCGCGTCTTCGCGTCTTCGCGCGCACCCTTCTCACCGTCGCCGCGACCGCCACGCTCGCGGCCTGCATCGGTCCGCGCTCCGCGCCGCCCGCCGCCAGCGCGGTTGTGCCGCCGCCGGCGTGGCGCACCGCGCTCGGCCCCGGCGCGCCGATCCGGGCCGACTGGTGGAATGCGTTCGGCGATCCAGTGCTGACCGATCTCGTCGCGCGTGCGCTGGCGAACAACGTCGACCTCGCCACCGCCGCCGCGCGCGTCGAGGAGGCGCGCGCGGCGCTGCGCCTCGCCCGCGCGCAGCAGACGCCGCAGATCGGCGGGCAGGCGCCCTCGACCGGCGGCCAGACGGTGAGCCCGTTCGGTACGCCTAGCGATGCGATCGGCGCCGCGCCCGCGGTCACCGCCAGCTACGACCTCGACATGTTCGGTCGGCTGCGGCAGGCGAGCCGCGCCGCCCGCGCGCAGGCGCTCGCCAGCGAGGGCGCGCGCGACACCGTCCGCCTCGCCATCGCGAGCGGCGTCGCCAACGGCTACATCAGCTTGCGCGGCCTCGACCAGCGGCTCGCCGTCGCGCGCCAGACGCTCGCGGCGCGCGCGGAGGGGCTGCGCATCGCGCGCCGCCGGGCCGAGACGGGCTATACGTCGAACCTCGAGCTGCATCAGGCGGAATCGGAATATCAGGCGACGCTGCAACTCGTCCCCGCCGCCGAACTCGCGGTCAGTCGGCAGGAAAATGCGCTCAGCCTGCTGCTCGGCGAGGCGCCGCGGGCGATCCCGCGGGGTCTGCCGCTCGACCGGCTGACGACGCCTGCGATTCCCGACGGGCTGCCCGCCGACCTGCTGCGACGGCGCCCCGATCTGTTCCAGGCCGAACAATCGCTCGTCGCCGCCGACCGCACGCTCGACAGTGCGCGCGCGGCGATGCTGCCCAATGTCGCGTTGACGGGCAGCGCCGGCGTCACCTTGTCCACCGTGCTCGCCAACCCGATCGGCGTCTTCACGCTCGGCGCGAATATCCTGTCGCCGATCTTCGACGGCGGCCGGCTGCGTGCGCAGACCGACGTCGCCGCCGCGCGCCGCGATCAGGCGGCCTTCGCCTATCGCCGCGCCGCGCTCACCGCCTTTCGCGAGGTCGACGACGCACTCGCCGGCGTACGTCGCTCGGGCGAACAGGCGCAGGCGCTCGGCGGTCAGGTCGACGCGCTCGCCGCGGCGCTGCGCAACGCCAGCAACCGCTATCGCGCGGGGTACAGCGCCTATATCGACCAGCTGGACGCACAACGCGGCCTGCTCGCCGCCGAACTCGCGCTGGTGCAGGCGCGCGCGGATCGCCTCAACGCCTATGTCGCGCTCTACCAGGCGATGGGCGGCGGCTGGAGCGTTGCGGATATCGCGACGACCTCGCGCCGATGAAGGCCCCCTTCGGTCATATGGGATCGACCCGCGCGCTCGCTCGTTCCGCCGACCCGTCCAACCCTTTGACCGACCCCCGATGCCGATGTCCGACCCCCTTATGACAGACGACGTGCAGAGCAGCGTTGGCAGCTGGGACTGGGACATCCCGGCCGACCGGGTCACCGCCGATCCGGGGTTTGCCGCGCTCTACGGCGTCGATGTGGCGCAGGCGCAGCGCGGCGTCCCGATCGCGTCCTTCTTCGCCGGCATTCACCCCGATGATGTGGCGCGCGTCCACGAGGAGGTCGACCGCACGATCGCGACGGGCGGCGAATTCAGCAGCGAATACCGCCTCGTCCAGCCCGACGGGCGCAGCCTGTGGGTGATGGCGAAGGGGCGCTGCATCCTCGACGACGTCGGCCGGCCATCGCGCTTTCCGGGGATCAGCTTCGACATCGATGCGCGCAAGCGTGCCGAGCTGCGCCTCGCCGGCCTGATCGAACTCAACGATCGGCTGCGCGAACCGGGGGATGCCGCCGATCTCGCCTTCGCCGCCGCCGAAATCCTCGGCCGGTTGTTTGAAGTGGGGCGGGTCGGCTACGGCACGATCGACCGCGCCGCGGAAACCATCGTCACCGAACGCGCCTGGTGCGCGCCGGGGATTTCGCCATTGCCGGCTATCCTGCACTTTCGCGACTATGGCTCGTACATCGAGGATCTGAAGCGCGGCGATACCGTCGCGATCGACGATGCGTACAAGGACCCGCGCACGCGCGCCACCGCGGAGGCATTGAAGGGTCTTTCCGCATTGTCGTTCATCAACATGCCGGTGACCGAACAGGGCGGCTTCGTCGCGCTGCTCTACCTCAACCACCCCGTGCCGCGCGTCTGGCGACCCGACGAGGTCGCCTTCGTCCGCGATGTCGCGGAACGGACGCGCGATGCGGTCGAGCGGCGGCGCGCCGAACAGGATCTGGCGGCGCTCACCGCCTCGCTCGAGGAACAGGTCCATGCCCGCACCGCCGAGCTGATGGCGGCGGAGGAGCATCTGCGCCAGGCGCAGAAGATGGAAGCGGTCGGCCAGCTCACCGGCGGACTCGCGCACGATTTTAACAACATGCTCACCGGCATCTCCGGCGCGCTCGAGATGATGCAGGTGCGCATCCGGCAGGGGCGGATAAACGACCTCGACCGCTACGTCAGCGCGGCGCAGGGCGCGGCGAAGCGGGCGGCGGCGCTCACCCACCGCCTGCTCGCCTTTTCGCGCCGCCAGACGCTCGATCCCAAGCCGACCGACGTCAACCGCCTGGTCGCCGACATGCACGACCTCATCCAGCGGACCGTCGGGCCGGCGATCGGCGTGGAACTGGTCGGACAGTCCGGGCTATGGCCCGCGATGGTCGATCCCAACCAGCTCGAGAATGCGCTGCTCAACCTGTGCATCAATGCGCGCGATGCGATGCCCGATGGCGGGCGCATCACGATCGAGACCGCCAACCGCTGGCTCGACCAGCGTGCCGCGCGCGAACGCGACCTCGATCCGGGCCAGTATCTGTCGCTGTGCGTCACCGACACCGGCACCGGCATGACGCCGGAGGTGCAGGCGCGCGCCTTCGACCCCTTCTACACCACCAAACCGATGGGGGAGGGGACGGGCCTCGGCCTGTCGATGATCTACGGCTTCGCACGCCAGTCAGGCGGCCAGGTGCGCATCTATTCGGAACTGGGGCAGGGGACGACGATGTGCATCTACCTGCCCCGCCATTACGGCGATGCGGCGGAGGAGGATGCGTCCACGATCGTCGCTGCGTCGCCGCGCGCAGGCGAGGGACAGGCGACGGTGATGGTCGTCGACGACGAACCGACGATCCGCATGCTGGTGACCGAAGTGCTTTGCGAGATGGGGCATAACGTGCTTGAGGCGGGCGACGCCGCTGCGGCGATGCGCCTGTTCGCGACCGGCACGCCCGTCGACCTGCTCATCACCGACGTCGGTCTGCCGGGCCAGATCAACGGCCGCCAGCTCGCCGACGCGGTGCTGGAGGAGCGGGCCGGGCTGAAGGTGTTGTTCATCACCGGCTATGCCGAAAATGCGGTGATCGGCAACGGTCCGCTCGCTCCCAACATGGGCCTCGTCACCAAACCCTTCGCGATGGAGCATATCGCCGATCGGATCGCGGCGCTGCTGCGGGAATAGCCGTCCTCTCTCGCTCTCTCCCTGCCGCGCTATGGGAGCGGGTCACGCCATCGCCAATATCCGCTTCGCCTCCGCCAGGTGCAGCCGCTCGACCATCGCGCCGTCCAGCCGGATCGCGCCCTTGCCCGCCGCCTCGGGTGCGGCAAAGGCCGCGACCACGGCGCGCGCCCAGGCGATCTCGGCAGCGTCCGGCCCGAACGCCGCGTTCGCCGCATCGATCTGGCCCGGGTGGATCAGCGTCTTGCCGTCGAAGCCCAGCATCGCGCCCTGCGCGCATTCCGCCGCCAGTCGTGCCGCATCACCGATCGCGTTGCACACGCCGTCGAGCACCGTCAGCCCCGCCGCGCGGCCCGCGATCACGATCTGCGCCAGCACCGGGACCAGCGGTGCCCGGTCCGTCCCGGGTCGGCAGCGCATCTCCTTGGCAAGGTCGTTGGTCCCCGCGATCAGCACGGTGCAGCGTGCGGCCGCGGCCGCGCCGACGATCTCGCCCAGCCGCAGCACCGCGCCGCACGTCTCGATCATCGCCCACAACGGCGGTCCGTCCGCGCCGACGGCATCCCGCGCCGCATGCAGATCGTCCGCCGACGACACCTTGGGCAACACCACCGCCATCGCCCCTCCCGCCGCCGCGGCATCGTCGCGTCCCCAGGGCGTGTCGAGCGCGTTGATCCGGATCGCCACCGCCCGATCGCGCGCGGTCGCCGTCGCGGCATCACGCGCCGCCGCCTTCGCCTCGGGCGCCACGGCATCCTCCAGGTCGAGGATCGCGGCATCGCAGGCGAGGGTCGCGAGCTTGGCGATCGCACGCGGGTTGGATGCCGGCAGGAACAAGACGCTGCGCCGCCGTCCATCGATCGTCGTCATCGCACCGGTCCTCCTATCCGCTCACCAGCCGCGCCAGGTCGAGCAAAGCCTTGGGCATCGCCACCCCCGGCGGCGCCGCGATATAGCGCGCCTCCCACGCCGGCCCGAACTTCGCCTTGAACGCGCGCAACCCCGCAAAGCCATAGATCCGCTCGCCATTGGCGAACAATGCATGGCCCAGCCGCGCCCACACCGGCGCCAGCCGCCCCGTCGGCAGTCCGGCGAGTGGCGCCATGCCCAGGTTGAACCGCGCGAACCCCTGCGCACGGCCCCATTCGATCATCCGCACCATCATCGCCTCCATCGTGCCATAAGGCGCGTCGGGCAGGTGGCGCATCAGATCGACCGAAAGCTCGGCGCCGTCCCCCGATGCCCAGACATTGGCGAAGGCGACGATCCGCCCTTCGCACCGCACCAGCGCGACCGGGAAACGCGCCAGATAGTCGGGGTCGAACGCGCCCAGGCTGAAGCGCTTCTCGCGCCCCTTCTTGTGCGCCAGCCAGGCGTCGGACACCGCGCGCAATTCGTCGATCAGCGCGGGCACCGCGGCGGCGGGCTCGACGCTGAAGACCGCGCCCGCCTGGTCGCTGCGTCGGATCGCGTGGCGCAGCGATTTGGCGCGCGGCCCCGCAAGCGTGAAGCCGTCGAGCGCGACCACCGCCTCCTCGCCGTATTTGATCGCGTGCAAGCCCAGTTCGACGAACAGCGGCAGCATGCGCTCGCTCGCCTGATAGACGCACAAGCGCCCGCCGCGCGCGTCGCATGCGCGGCGGATCGCCCAGCCCAGCTCGCTCCACGCCGCGACCGGGCCGACGGGATCGCCCATCACCGTCCACGTCCGCCCCTGCACCCGGTACATCAGAAACGCGTCGCCCGCCGCCGAGACGATGAAGCTCTTGTCGCCGGTGAAAGCGAGGTTGGCGTCCGCCCGCCCCGCATGGCGCAACGCCGCAAGGACGGCGGGTGTCGGCGGCGTCTCGCCGACGCGCGCAGTCCGGCGCCCGGTCATCAACTGCCACAGGCTCGCCGCGGTCAGCAGCACGCCCGCCGCGAAACTGGCGCGCAGGAAGCGCGGCGCATTGGCGTCGAGCGCGAACCGCCACCACAATTGGTCGGTATAGGCGGTTCGCTTGTACGCGAAGAAGCCGGCCCAGATGCTCAGCGCCAGTGCCACCACCGCCGCCGCCAGCCACGGCCAGCGCGGCCGGTCGGTCAGCACGCCGCCCTCGCGATAGAAGCTCGGCCGACAATATTGCAGCACGCCCGCGATGACGAGCTGGAGTGAGGCTTCCTCCCAGTCGAGGCCCTTCATCAGCGAAAAGATTGCGCCCCCGATCAGCAGCATGCGCGCCGCCGCCCAGCCCGAACGCAGCCGCGCATTGAGCGCTGGCGCGACGAGCAGCAGCGCGGTGCCGATCAGGCTGCCCGCCATGTGCGAGCCTTCGATGAAGGGGAGGGGCACCAGGTCGTCGAGATCGGTCAGCCGCCCCTTCACCCCCGGCAGTGCGCCCGAGACGAGCAGGACGAAGCCCGCGACGAAGACGAGCGCGGTCACCGCGGTCGGCGCCAGTGCCTGCGCGGCGCGATCCGCGACGCCGAGCGACCGGCGCAGCGGATGGCGCAGCCGCCAGGCTTCCGTCGCTGCGATGCCGATCGCCGCGATCAGCAGCGGCAGCAGGTAATAGATCAGCCGATACAGCAACAGCGCGGCGAAGATCGTCGGCCGCTCCCCCGGCACCGTCGCCAGCACCACCGTCTCGAACACGCCCAGGCCGCCGGGGACGTGCAGCACCAGTGCGACGATCACCGCGACCGCATAGGCGACGAGGAAATCGGGGTAGGCGCCGATCGCGGTGCCCGGCACGAGCACGAACAGCGCCGCCGATGCGGCCGCCAGGTCGATCAGCGACAGCCCGGTCAGCACGCCCATGTCGCGCACCGCGGGTACGGGCATGCGCCACCGGCTGAACCCGATACTGTCGAACCCGCGCGTCCGCGCGATCGGCGGGATCGCCAGCATCGCGATCAACCCCGCGCCGATCAACCGCGCGGCGAGCACGGGTACCGTCACCGGCCCCAGCGCGACCGCGCCCGGCGTCAGCAACAGGCCGATCCCCGCCGCGCCGAAGATGCCGCCCCAGAACGACACGCCCGCGATCCCCGCGACCTGCGCCACCTCGCCCAATGACAGTCCGGCCGCGCCATAGATGCGTAGGCGCGCGGAGCCGCCGGTCAGCACCGCCATCCCGAAATTGTGGCTGAGCGTGTAGCTGGTGAACGATCCCGCCGCCGCGATCCGCCACGGCAGCGGCCGCCCGATCGCGCGCAGCGAAACCCAGTCGATGCCGGTCAGCACCAGATAGCTCAGCACCGTCAGCCCCAGCGCCGCCGCGATCCGCCCGTCGGGGATGGCGTGCAGCGCGGCGCGCACGTCGCGCAGGTGCACCTGTTTCAGGACGATGTGCAGCGCCTCGAACCCGATCAGTCCGATCACCGCCACCGCCACCACCGTCAAAATGCGGCGGTGGCGCGCGGCGAGGGCCAGCGCGGCGTCGATCCGGGCGGTCACGTCCATCAGCCGATCCGGTGCCAGACCTGCGATTTGCACAGGAAACGCCCGACTAGGCATTGCGAGATCGTCAGCTCGGTCGCCGTCGTCTGCTGGATGTGCGAGGCGAAGGTGCGGCCCATGTCGGGCACGAACACGCGGCCCTCCCAATGGCCCGCGCCGACGCGGCGATAGGCGTGGAGCAGGCGCGTGCCGACCAATGTCGGCAGCTTCGCCTGCCGCGCGGCGGCTTCGGCATGCGCGCTCGCCCAGACGATCGTGCCGCACAAGGTGTCACCGGGGCACGGATGCGTCTCGACCGCCAGCGTCCCCTTGGGGTTGCTCCACCGGCCGACCACCGGATCGTGCGTCGCTTGCAAGGGACGGGCTTGAAAGGCCTGGACTTGCAAGGGGTGGGCCTGCACGGAATGGGCCGACGCGGCGAGCATCAGCGCGATCGACGCGATCATGGTTCGCCCCCGGCCCGTGCGGCCAGTGCGCTGCGCACCGCGGCGATTTCATGGGCGACGAGTGCGGCGTGATCGTTGTGCAGGAAATGCCCTCCCGGCATACCGACGACGCGGGCGCCCCGGACCCGCACCAGCGGACAGGCGCTGTCGCGTTCCTCGACGCCGTAGATGCACGTCAGCGGCGTCCAGTCGATCCGGTTGATCGTCGCCGCCGCGCGACTGTCCGGCGCGAACAGATAGGCGATGCCCGACGGGTCGGCGCGAAAGAAGACGGTGTCGCCCGGCACGACCAGCACCACGCCCGCGACGTGGCGGCGCAGCGCCGGCGGCAGCGCGACGAGCCCGGTCTGCAGGATGTCCGCGCCGAACGACTGGCCGATCAGCACCAGTTCGGTCGCGCCGGTGCGCGCCAGCCCCGCGCGGACGCCGTCGGCGACGATCCGCGCCGCCGCTGCCGCCGTCTGCTGTCGGCGGAACAGCGTCGGCGAATTGAGGCCCAGCACGGGGATGCCGTCCGCCGCCAGCCCCTCGGTCGTGTTCGCGCCCATCCCGAAACGCAGGCCGAGGTCGCCGGAAAACAGCACCGCCGCGCCGCCCGCGGGATGACGGGCCGCGGCAACGGGGTCGGCTGGATAAAGTCGTGTCGCATCGCGCGCGAAGAACCCCGCCGCCGTCCACAGCGCCGCGATTCCAATGCCGATCAGCAGAACGATCGCGACGACCCTGGCCGAACGGTGGTGCAACAGGGAAACGCGCGACATGGCGCGGCTGTGCGCTTTTGCGCCGCCGCTCGCAACGGCAGGATCGGCCTTTTTCGTGCCCGACACGACCTTCGGCGTCGCGCGCAACCGCCAGATCGGGTCAAGACTGCGCTGGAAGGCATGCCCGGCCACGCAATGTTGCATTGATGCAACATGCTGAAAATTTCGTCACGTTAATGTCACTAGGGCAGTGGTGCGGACGTTTGAACCGCTCTAGGGGCGCCGATCTGGTCAGCTATGCTGTCTGAATTGGTCGATAACAAACTTTTAGGATCAGGGATCATGACCATCGCGTACCGTCGCCAGTTGCTTGCGACATCTCTTCTCGTCGGCGCCGCCATGCTGGTGAACCCGGCGCTCGCGCAGCAGGCCGGTGCGCCCGCGCAGGCGACCCCCGCGACCACGACCAACGACCAGGCGGCCAGCCCCGCCGCGACCGGCCAGACCCCCGCCGGCGACAATGCCACGTCGACGCAGGCGCCGACGCCGGGCGGCGACATCGTCGTCACCGGTTCGCGCATCGCCTCGCCCGCCGCCGCCAGCGCGTCGCCGCTGCAGGTGATCGGCGCGGAACAGATCCAGCAGCAGGGCGCGATCAACGTCCAGGAAGTGCTGCAGCTCAACCCCGCCTTCGGGTCGCCGGGCATCAGCCGCACCAACTCGTCGTTCGCGACGCAGGGCGCCGGCGCCGCGACCGTCAACCTGCGCAACCTGGGCGAGGACCGCACGCTCGTCCTCGTCAACGGCCGCCGCTTCGTCTCGGGCCAGCCGGGCAGCCAGGCGGTCGACCTCAACGTCATCCCGACGCAGTTCATCGACCGGATCGACGTGCTGACCGGCGGCGCCTCGGCCGTCTACGGCTCCGACGCGGTCGCCGGCGTCGTCAACATCATCTACAAGAAGAACTACGAAGGCCTGCAGCTCGATGCCCAGACGGGCATTTCCGAGCATGGCGACGGCGCCGACCGCCAGGTCAGCCTGCTCGGCGGCAAGAACTTCGCCGACGGCCGCGGCAACATCATGCTGTTCGGCAGCTATTCGAAGCAGGGCACCGTCCTCAAGCGCAACCGCTCGACCGAAGCAGGCTCGAGCGCGGTCGATTCGACGAGCCTCGGAGCGCAGAACGGCAACGACGCGGACCTGTTCACGCCGCGCGTCCTGCTGTCGGGCTTCGCTCCCGGTGGTCGCATCTATGCAGGCCCGGTAGACCCGGCGACCGGCCTTCGTCAGACCTTTAGCTACAATACGGGCTCGTTGGTGAATTGCACCGGCGTCAGCTGCGGTGGCTTCAACCGTTCGGATTATCGTTACCTCGCGGTGCCGGTCGAGCGCTACGTCGCCGCGGGCCGCGCGAATTTCGAAGTGTCGCCGGCTGCCAATCTCTGGCTGGAAGGTAACTACGCCAAGACCAAGGTGCAGACGTCGATCGAGCCTTTCCCGCTCAGTTCTGATCTGGTTGCCATTGCGACAAATGGCAATGTGCCGATCCAGACCCGCGTCAATGGCGTGGTTTATCGCAATCCCTTCGTGCCCGACGCGATTTTCAATGCAGCGACCGACACGGATGGTGATGGCCTCCGCGACATCTACTTCGATCGTCGCCTCGCCGACTTCGGTCCGCGCACCAGCTCGGCGGATCGCGACCTGTTCCGCATCGCCGGCGGCCTCAACGGCAGCTTCGGCGGCAATCGCTGGAGCTACGAGGTCTACGGCATCTACGGCCAGAGCAAGGAGCATCAGGTCGGCAGCGGCCAGTTCGACAGCCGTAACTTCGTGAACGCGTTGAATTCTTATCGTGATCCCGCGACCGGTCAGATCGTCTGTGCCGACGCGACGGCGCGTGCGGCGGGCTGTATTCCGGCGAACATCTACGGCATCGGTACGCTCGCGGCGGCGGCGCCGTACCTCGCGGTGCCTACCACGCTCGATGCCAAGATCACGCAGACGGTCGCCGGCGGTAACGTCACCGGCAAGCTGTTCTCGCTGTTCGGCGCAGACCCGATCGGCGTCAACATCGGCACCGAATATCGCCGCGAAACCAGCAGCAACACTTTCGACTTGCTGACGCAGCAGGGATTGAACGGCAACAATGCGCTGCCGGCGACCTCGGGCAGCTTCCACCTGTGGGAAGGGTTCGCGGAGGCGATCGTCCCGATCATCCAGGACAAGCCGTTCTTCCACTCGCTGTCGGTGCGCGGTGCGGTGCGCGTTTCCGATTATTCGACGATCGGCACGACGTTCAGCTACAACTACGGCGGCGAATGGGCTCCCGTGGAGGACATCCGCTTCCGCGTGATCAAGGCCCGCTCCGTGCGCGCGCCGAACATCAACGAACTGTTCCAGCCCGCGCAGCAGGACTTCCCCTCGGGTCTGCAGGATCCGTGTAAGGGCGTCACAGCGACGACTACCGGCACGGTGGCGACTAATTGCCGCGCCGCGCCTGGCGTGGCGGCGAACATCGCGGCCAACGGCGCGTTCACCGTCAGCCAAGCCGATCTTCAGGGCATCACCAGCTTCGGCGGCGGCAACCCGAACCTCAGCGAGGAAAAGGGCGACAGCTTCACCGCCGGTGTCGTGATCAATCCGCGTTCGATCAATGCGCTGCGCAACTTCGTCCTGACGGTCGACTACTTCAATGTCCGCGTGAAGGGCGCGATCGTATCGACCCCGCTGCAGTTCATTCTGAACCAGTGCTATGCGGCGTCTGACCAAACGGCATGCGCTCGGATTGTCCGGCGTGCGACCCCGGTAGGCCCGAACAGCGCGGGTTCGCTGGACGAAGTCAACACCAGCCCGACCAACAGCGGCGGCGTAAAGACGTCCGGCATCGATACGACGGTGACCTGGCGTCAGAACCTCTCCGACTGGGGTCTGGACGGTACGCTCGGCGTGCGTGGTTCGTACACGCATCTGATCTCGGGCTACACCGTGCCGCTGCCTGGCTCGCCGCGCGACTATTTCGCCGGGGAAATCGGGGCGTCGCGTGACAAGTTCACGATCAACAGCTCCTACGACCTCAAAGGCGTCGGCCTGACGCTGACCGGCACGTGGCTCAGCCAGGCGAGCCTTGACGATCAGCTGACGGGGGCTCGTCCGGGCACCAATCCGCTGTACCGCGTGCGCCCGCAATTCTACCTCGACTCGCAAATCCGCTTCCGCACGAAGGACAATTTCGAATTCTTCGTCGGCGGCGACAATCTGCTGAACAACAAGCCGCCGTATCTTGCGGACATCGGCGCGTCGGCGGGTCAGGACACCGATGCGGGCACGTATGACCCGCTCGGCCGCCGCTATTATGCGGGCGTGCGCATCGGGTTCTGATCGACCCGTTCGTCAGCGAACCTGGGGAGTGGCCGCAAGGCCGCTCCCCCTCTTCTTTCTTGCCGCCGAGTTCAGGCGGCGCGGCGCAGGCGGTAGCCGCCGCCCTCGCGCGTCACGTGGCCCAGCCGCGCCAGCGCCTCCAGCGTCGCTGCCACCCGCCGTTCGATCTTGCGCCCCTGCGCGAAGCCGCGCGCGATCGTTTCCGCGTCGAGCGGCTTGCCGGCACGCAGTTCGGCAAAAACCGCCGCCGTCTGCCCTACCGCATCGCGCGGGAAGCGCGGTTTGCGCACGATCGCCTGCAACGCCGCCTCGATCTGCTGTCCCTCGGCCGCCGCCGCCGGCAATGCGGTCAACCCGGCCCGCGCGATCTGATAGGCGGGCCGCAGCCAGCGCACCGTTCCGCGTCGCTCCTCCGCCCGCCGCTCCGCGTTGAGCGCCACCAGCCGCGCGACGATCTCCTCCGCCGGCAGGTCGACCGGCCAGCCATAGGTGTCCGCCACCGCCGCATCGATGCGATCGTGCAGTTCGGCGATGATGTCGACGCGTCCCCGCCGGCGCTGGTCCTCTTCCGCCGGGGTGAGCGCTTCGCCGCGGCCGATCGCGGCGCGCAGATTGTACAGCACCGTCAGCGTCAGGTCGGGATGTTCAGACAGCACCGTCTCGCGGGTCTCGTCGAGTTCCTCTGCCAGCATGCCGATCGCTTGGCGGCCGCTCTCACTGGCGTCGGGAAAGGGAAAGGGATCGAAAATGTTTGATTTAGTATAGCGATGCCCCTGTTCGAAGCGTGCGACGCCGATCAAGCCGCTGTTCGCATAGGTCCATTCAAGCGATATGCGCGAACTCAGAATCCCGAGATGAAATGGCCGATCGGATGCAATGCATGTTATCATGTTGTCAGGCAGTATGCCGGCGTCGATGAAGCAGAAGACGCGATGCTTTGCAGTTTCTACCGTGCCGATGTATCGCGCCAGGCCTGTCAGCGCTGCGCGCAATTCGGGTCTCGGCTTTCCGAACTGCCACCAGCGCGCCACGTAATCGAGGGCGTCTTTGGTCGGTGCGCGTGCTGCTTGCGCCACACGCGCCGCTTTCACCGATCGCAAAAGATGCTGGTATAGACCTGGCCACCGCCGACGCGCCTCGGCTTCCTCATGATCCGTCAGGTCGATCGCGTAGTTGCGTTGACGGATGCCGGTTAGCGCTTTGCCCTTCAGGTAGTTGCTTACCGGCAGGGGCAGCGTGTCCGCATGAGTTGTCGCGGCGGCTAGCGCGGTTTCGGTCAGAACGAATCCTGCGCCGTGCAACTTGATGCCAGGCGAGCATAGCCAGGCATTTGCGCGGAGGGGCTCCGCTGCCGTCACATCGACGCCGACGCCCAGATCGGCATTCACCCGCCCCTCGCGCGTGGCGAACACGATCTCCGGTGCGTCCGTATCCAGCCCGCGCTCGCTGCGCACCTCCAGCGCCACGCCCTCGCCCGTTCCGGCCTCCGCCACGCTCATCGCGATCCGCACCGCGGCGGCGTCGCGCGTCGCCTTGGTCCACGGATGGTCGGGGATCGCCATCACCAGCGACACCGGCTTTGCCGCCGCCATGCGCCGTGCGATGACGCGGCGGCTGAATTCCTGCGTGATCGAATTTGTCGTGACGAAGCCGAACCGCTTCAGCCGCGTGTCCGGTTCGGTCAGCCGCTCGGCGGCGCGATCCCACCAGTACATCACGTAATCGGCGGACTTGTTGACCTTGGGATGCGCCTTCCACAGCGCGGTCGCATAGGCCTCGCCCAGCCGGCCCCGGATGTCCTTGCCGCCGATGAAGGGCGGGTTGCCGACGATATAGTCCGCCGCCGGCCAGTCGGGACGCCGCGGGCGCGGCAGGCTGCCGTCCGCAGCCGGCGGATCGTGCGCCAGCACGGCGTCGCCGACGTGGATCGTGTGCAGCGTCTCCAGCACCGGATCGGCGATCGCGCCGCCATTGCGCATCTGCCATTGCAGATAGCCCAGCCACAGCACGAGTTCGGCGATCGCGGCGGCGCGCGGATTGACCTCGATCCCGCAGAAATTGCGCGGGTGCACGCTCGCGGTCTCCAGCGCCAGCGCCTCCTGCCCGCCGAGGTCGGCGAGCACCTCGAGCACGTCGCCTTCCAGCCGCTTCATCAGTTCGAGCGCGACATACAGGAAATTGCCCGTGCCGCACGCGGGGTCGAGCACCACCGTCCCCGCCAGCTTCTCGTGGAAATCGTGCACCGCGCGGATCGCGGCGGCGGGATCGGCGGTCCGCTCGCGCTCGACGGTGCCCAGCACCACCGCCTCCCATTCACGCTGCAACGGCGCGATCACCGTCGCCACCACCAGCCGCTCGACATACGCGCGCGGCGTGTAATGCGCGCCCAGCCGCCGCCGCTCGCCCGGGTCGAGCGCCTGTTCCAGCAACGTGCCGAAGATCGCCGGCTCCACCTCCGTCCAGACGTGGCGCGCCGCCTCGTACAATTCGCCGATCTCCTCGCGGTGCAGCGGGATGACGTGCGCCGCGGCGAACAGCCCGCCGTTGAAGCGGCGGATCGGGCAGTGCAGGACATGCGAGAAGCCGCCGCGGTTCATCTCCATCCACAGTCCCTCCAGCAACGGCGCGAAACGGTCGGGCGCGGCGCGCGCCTCGTCGAGCAGCCGCGTGAAGCATCCCGCCGCCAGCAGGCCGGTGTCCTCCGCGAACATCGTGAACAGGCAGCGCATCAGGAAATGCGCGACGGGTTCGGGCCGGTGCCCGCGATCCTCCAGCAATTTGTTGACGCTCGCCAGCCGCTTTGCGATGTCGCGGGTGACGGCGGCCGCGCGCTTTGCCGGATCGAGCGCGTGCGGATCGCGCCAGATGTCGCGCAGCCGGTCGCGCACCTGGGGCTGGTGCAGGTCGTCGAGGAAGATGCGATAGCCGCCGCGATCGGGGAACTGGCGGTAATTCTTTCCCTGGCCGGAAAAGTCGGCGAACACCTCGATCGCATGGCCGACGTCGACGACGAGGATGAACGGCGGCCAGCCGTGGCTCTCGGGAAGCGCGCGGGCATATTGCTCCGCCTGCTCGCGCGCATTGCGCATCAGCACGTCCCAGCCGCGATGCGCGCTGCGCCGCCCGCGCGCCGCCATGTCGAACCCGGGCAATGTCGCCTGCGTCGCACCCAGCGCCACCTCCTTGGCGCCGCCCGGCTCGCGGCTCTGCTTCGCCTCGAGCACGAAGCAGCCGCGTTTGTACAGGTCGATGCGCCCGTGGCCGGTGCGATCGACACCGTCGCGAAAGGTGACGGCGCGTTCGAACACGTAATCGTTGCGATCGTGCGTCGCATCGGCGGGGTTCGGCCGGTCGAGGCCGAGCAGGTCGCACAATTCCATCAGGAACAGCACGTAATTCGCCCGCTCCGCCCCGCCCTCGTTCCGCCGCCAGCGATCGACGAACCTGGCGATCGCGATATCGTCGCTGATGTCCGGCATGACTGTTCCTCCCGGAGGAACAGGCTGGCGAAGATTATCGGCGGCCGCAGATTTGATGAATCAATAACGGACCTCGGCAACCAGAGAGGCACGAATACCTCGCCTTTTATCGTCATCCCCGCGCAGGCGGGGATCCAGACACGCAAAGGTCAGCGATCTTGCCGGCACGTTAGCGTCTCTGGATTCCCGCCTGCGCGGGAATGACGAAAACCGCCGAATTGGAGACGAAACTACCCCTTCTTGGTGAACAGCTTCCCCAGCACGCTTTCCGCCACGGTGCCGACCATCGCCAGCATCGCCGTCGGATCGGGATCGCGCTGCGTCCCCTGCGGCGGCGGAGCCGGTGGGGGGGGCGGCGGCGCCGCGTCCGCAGCCCGCGCGGCATCCGGCGCGGGTGCAGGCCCCGCCGCCGCCGTTTCGCGCTTCATCCGCCCCTTCGCCACCGCAGCGCTCGCGGCGGCGGCCGCCATCGTCAGCCCCGCCGCCAGCATCTCGCGCCCCTGCGGCGTGTTCGCCTTTTCCAGCACCGCGCCGCCGATCTCGCGCACCTCCTTGGGCAGGCGGATGCCCATCACCTCCTTGGGCAGCTTGGTCTTCTTGCGCTTCTTCTCGCCGCTCTTCTTGCCCATGATCCAGCCTCGATATCGTGTCCGATGAAGGTAATACACGCCCATCGCAAATCAACGGGTGCTGGCAGCCCGCGTCGCGCGTTCCTATCTGCCGACTAGCCCTTTCTTCGGAACAGAAGTAGAACCCACCGCATGAGCCTTACGACCATTTCCGTCCGCGGTGCGCGCGAGCACAATCTCAAGGACGTCGACGTCGACATCCCGCGCGACACGTTGACGGTGATCACCGGCCTCAGCGGCTCGGGCAAGTCCAGCCTCGCGTTCGACACCATCTATGCCGAGGGACAGCGCCGCTACGTCGAATCGCTCAGCGCCTATGCGCGCCAGTTCCTCGAACTGATGCAGAAGCCCGACGTCGACCATATCGAGGGTCTGTCGCCCGCCATCTCGATCGAACAGAAGACGACCAGCCGCAACCCGCGCTCGACGGTGGCGACCGTCACCGAAATCTACGATTACATGCGCCTGCTCTGGGCGCGCGTCGGCATTCCCTACAGCCCCGCGACCGGCGAGCCGATCGCCGCGCAGACCGTCAGCCAGATGGTCGACCGCGTCATGACCCTGCCGGAGGGGACGCGCCTCTACCTGCTCGCCCCCGTCGTGCGCGGCCGCAAGGGCGAATACCGCAAGGAACTGGCGGAGTGGCAGAAGGCGGGCTTCACCCGCGTCCGCATCGACGGCCAGATCCACGAGATCGACGAGGCGCCGGCGCTCGACAAGAAGTTCAAGCACGACATCGAGGTCGTGGTCGACCGGCTGGTGATCCGCGAGGATATCGCCACCCGCCTCGCCGAAAGCTTCGAAACCGCGCTCGCGCTTGCCGACGGCCTCGCCTATGTCGACCCGGCCGATCCTGTCGAACCGCACACGCCCAAGTCCGCCGTGCTTGGCGACCACGCCCCCCCGGGCCGCATCGTGTTCAGCGAGAAGTTCGCTTGCCCCGTCTCCGGCTTCACCATCCCGGAGATCGAGCCGCGTCTGTTCTCGTTCAACGCGCCGCAGGGCGCCTGTCCGGCGTGCGACGGCCTGGGTGAGAAACTGCTGTTCGACGAGGACCTCGTCGTCCCCAACCACGACCTTTCCATCAAGAAGGGTGCGGTCGTCCCCTGGGCCAAGTCCAACCCGCCGAGCCCTTATTACATGCAGGTGCTCGGCTCCCTCGCGCGCGAGCTCAAGTTCGACCTCGAGACGCCGTGGAAGGACCTGCACCCAGAAATCCGGGACAAGATCCTGTTCGGCACCGGCAAGACGGCCGTCACGCTGACCTTCATCGACGGCAAGAAGAGCTACGACGTCAAGAAGCCGTTCGAGGGCGTCATCGGCAACCTCAACCGCCGTATGCTGCAGACCGAGAGCGCGTGGATGCGCGAGGAACTGTCGCGCTACCAGTCCAGCCGCCCGTGCGAGGTCTGCCACGGCGCGCGCCTCAAGCCCGAGGCGCTGGCGGTGAAGATCGCCGGCCAGGACATCGCGCACGCGACGCATCTGTCGGTGGTCGACGCGCTCGCCTTCTTCACCGCCATGCCGGCGACGCTCTCCGACCAGCAGCGCGCGATCGCCGAGCGCATCCTGAAAGAGATTGTCGAGCGCCTCGGCTTCCTCAACAACGTCGGCCTCGATTACCTCAACCTCGACCGCACCAGCGGCACGCTGTCGGGCGGCGAGAGCCAGCGCATCCGCCTCGCCAGCCAGATCGGCAGCGGCCTGTCGGGCGTGCTCTACGTGCTCGACGAACCCAGCATCGGCCTGCACCAGCGCGACAACGACATGCTGCTCGCGACGCTGCGCCGCCTGCGCGACCTCGGCAACACCGTGCTCGTCGTCGAGCATGACGAGGATGCGATCCGCACCGCTGACTACGTCATCGACATGGGGCCGGGCGCCGGCGTCCACGGCGGCCAGGTCGTGGCAAAAGGCACGCTCCCCGAACTGCTCGCCAGCGAGGGGTCCGTCACCGCCGATTACCTCAACGGCGTGCGCGAGGTGCCCGTCCCCGACGCTCGCCGCAAGGGCAACGGCAAGAAGCTGACCGTCCACAACGCCCGCGCCAACAACCTGACCGGCGTCACCGCCAGCATCCCGCTCGGAACCTTCACCTGCATCACCGGCGTGTCGGGGTCGGGCAAGTCGAGCTTCACCATCGACACGCTCTTCGCCGCCGCCGCGCGCCAGCTCAACGGCGCGCGCATCCTCGCCGGCAAGCACGACAAGATCACCGGGCTCCAGCACCTCGACAAGGTGATCGACATCGACCAGTCGCCGATCGGCCGCACCCCGCGCTCGAACCCGGCCACGTACACGGGCAGCTTCACGCAGATCCGCGACTGGTTCGCCGGCCTGCCGGAGGCGCAGGCGCGCGGCTACAAGCCCGGCCGTTTCAGCTTCAACGTCAAGGGCGGCCGGTGCGAGGCGTGCCAGGGCGACGGCGTGCTCAAGATCGAGATGCACTTCCTCCCCGACGTCTACGTCACCTGCGACGTCTGCCACGGCGCGCGCTATAATCGCGAGACGCTGGAGGTGAAGTTCAAGGGCAAGAGCATCGCCGACGTGCTCGACATGACGGTCGAGGATGCCGCCGAATTCTTCAAGGCCGTGCCGCCGATCCGCGACAAGATGGAGATGCTGGTCGAAGTCGGCCTCGGCTACGTCAAGGTCGGCCAGCAGGCGACGACGCTGTCCGGCGGCGAGGCGCAGCGCGTCAAGCTCGCCAAGGAACTCTCGCGCCGCGCCACCGGCAACACGCTCTATATCTTGGACGAGCCCACCACCGGCCTCCACTTCGAGGACGTGCGCAAACTGCTCGAGGTACTCCACCAGTTGGTCGAACAGGGCAATACGGTCGTGGTGATCGAACACAATCTCGACGTCATCAAGACCGCCGACTGGATCATCGACCTGGGCCCCGAAGGCGGCGTCAAGGGCGGCGAGATCGTCGCGACGGGCACGCCGGAGGAGGTGGTCAAGGAGCCGCGGAGCTACACCGGGAAGTATCTGGCGCCGTTGTTGAAGGGCGCGCGCGTGGAGGTGGCGCAGTAAAACTATTCTTCGTCATCGTTGTCGCCCTCCACTTGGAATGCCTTTCCCTGTGTAATTCCAAGTCCTTCACGATACAGAGTTGGAACTTTGTACGTTCCCTTGATATCTTCAAGAAATCCTAATTCTAGCAGGGGCTTGATAGCATTTTTTACTTCGGCTATAGTGACGCCAAGAACGTCAGATAGAGACTCTGCGTTATGTTCTGCCTTTCCATCTCTGAATTTTGCTATTGCAGGCGACAATAAACCCGCCTCAGCCAAGAGCGTATCATTAACTCGACTCTCGCTAAGTTGACTTAGTCCTTTTCTTAAGGATTCTGATTCAATTATGGTTTCGTCAGTAAGTTGTCTTGGATCACGGTCTTCTTTTGGTAGTTGAGCTTCTCTGGAAAATTTTATCAGATCGATAAGATTTCTTGGCGGCTTAACATCATTTCCATCTCTAACGCGCCGCATAATCCACACCCACGTTTTTGGCTTTCGAAGGCCAAAATCGACTTGATCAGGAAAAATACGGTTAAACATTTCTAGATCGGAAAGCTTTGCTGCATCTATATCAGCAATGAAGTCCTTGTTTTCGCGCATACGTCGCACAAGTAGATTCAGTAGATCTTCTTCATCCCAGATTATTTCAAGCTTCTTAGCATTTATGTGCGTTAGATTTACAAATCCGGTCGATGTAACCCGTCTGAATAGGTCTCGCCTCAGGAATAATTTAAGTTTGAAACTCTCAAACTCTGTTAAATCAAGATATGTTCTAAGAAGAGCGCGAAGCGCGGTAACTTCAATTTCTGCGTGACCCTGAAATGCCTCATCTAGTCGATCAAACGTGACCCATGCGCGCACGCCTGAGCTTTGCATCGCCCGTTCCAGTACAACGAACGCATCTTCCGCTGGGATTTTGCGCTCGACCATCTTGTCGGGTGCGTCCGAGGCAAACTCGACCTTAGGAGATATCTGCGGAAGCCCAGCTTCTGTTAGCGAAAATTGCATTTCTGCGGATTTCCAACGAAGGAAATTAGGTATTTGATCTAAGATTCGGCTAAATATAGGCTTTGGAGCGACGACCTCTGCCCGGAGACCAAGTGCTCTCAACATATTGTCAAGGTCTGATCCAACGAGAAGAGGGTCATTGGCAATGACTGTATTGCCTACCAATGATAAGATGTATGACTTCCAAAGCAGTACGTAATCCCCCTCGCCCAGCGTGCTCCTTTCGGTTAGTTTAGTGAAAATCGGATTGCCGGACGGATTAAAAGCCGGAATTATGGTTACGCCTTTAAGTTCGGGAATATCAGCGTGTCTTTTATTAATGAACCGATATATTGCGGTTTTGCCAGTGCCTTTGTCTCCCGCAATTATGTCTACGCGGTCGCGCACGAATTCGCGGAATACGTTTGTTTCGACAAAGTAATTTTCCAAATCCTCGTCAAACTCAGCGACGGATGTGCCCAGATTTAACTTTCCAAGAACTTCTTTGACGGTAGCCATATCGTAATGATCCAAAATTTTGGATAGCTTCGATTGCGGTGTGCAATCCGTCAAGACCTCGTGTGGTATTAGTTTAGCCCCGCCGCCTTGCGTAGCGCCGCGTTCATCCGCGCCTGCCAACCCGGCCCGTCCGCGCGAAACCGCTCGATCACATCCGGGTCGAGCCGCAACGTCACCTGCCGCTTCGACGCCGCGCCCAAGGGAGGCCGCCCGGCGCTGCGCCAGGCACCGGGGCGGATGACCTGCTCGCCGACGCGCACCTCCGCTTCCGCGAACATCTCTTCGGTCCATTCGGGCGCATCGTCGGGATCAACCCAATTGCCGGCCGAACCGGTGCTGTTCTCGCTCATTGCACTTCCTCATCGAGATGATCCGCCGGCCGGGTTTCGTTTCGGCCCACACCACCATCACCAGCCGTTCATCCAATAACCCGAACGTCTGAAAGCGCGGTTCCGAGTACGCGAACCGCTCATCCGGCCGGGTGTACGTCAACCCCGCGAACAGTCGCGGCGCATCGGCGAAATCCAACCCGCGCTCCCTCAGTGTCTTGTCGCGCTTGGCCGCATCGAAGCTGATGTCGCCCCACATTATGTAACTCCATAATGGTCGACGTCAATGTCGACTGCAAAGCGTACATGGCGCCCTCGACCTCATCAACATAAAAGATCAAAACAAGAACAAAACACTTTCCTACAAGCCCCTTTCCGGCATATGTCGCCTGTCGACCTGATCACGACGGGAGGGACGACATGGCCAAGAAGATGCGCACCTGGACCGCGGCGGAAAACGCGTTCAACAATTTCCGGAGCGGCGTGCAGCGCGAGATGACCGACCGCGTCATCATCGCCGGGCTGGAGGCGACGAAGGCGGGCGGGGATGTCGCGGGGGCGATGGCCGCCGAGACGGAGGCGTGCGACGCCGAATGGCCGCGGCGCGCGGCGGCGTGGGATGCGGAGCGTCGCGCCGCGCGCGCCGACGCGGCCGATCCCGCCGCCACCGCCGCACCCGCATCGGCTGCCGACGCCGCCACCGCTGCCGCCGGGGACGCCGCCGAGGACGCCGACGATACCGCGCTGCGGGCGGAGATCGACCGGCTGCTCACCCCCAGCCGCCTGCGCGTCGCGGGCTGGTCGGTGAAAACGCAGCGCGCCTTCATCGTCGCGCTCGCCGAAACCGGCTGCGTCAGCCACGCGGCACAGGCGGTCGGCCGTTCGCGCCAGAGCGCCTATGCGTTGCGCAACCGCGCGCCGCGCGCGATCTTCGCCATCGCCTGGGACGTCGCGATCGAACAGGGCAAGAAGCGCCTCTACGACCTCGCGCTCGAACAGGCGATCGAGGGGCGCGAGGTGCCCGTCTGGTATCGCGGCGAACAGGTCGGCACGCGGCGCGTCTTCAACGACCGGCTCACCGCCTTCCTCATCGCGCACAAGCGCGGCCCCGCGCATCCCGCCATGTCCGACTATGAAGCCTCCGCGATGCTGCCGCAGATGCTCGGTGCGCTTGGCATGGTGCTGCCCGATCCGCTCGCGGTGCGCATCGCGACGGAAAAGGCGATCGCCCGCGAAAGCGCGCGCGATCCGGCGCAGGACAGGCCCGGCGGCCGCTGGGGCAAATTGTATCCACAGGAGGAGGACGAACTTTTCCCAAAGCTCGACAGCTGAAAGATTGCGCGTTCAGGTGTCAATTCTGTCAAGACTCGTGGCCGTCCCCACCCTTGCCCCCTGGCGGCAGCGGGCGGGGTGGGGGCGCCCGCGACGCGGCGCAGGATCGAGCGGGCAATGCGCGGGCAGCGCTGCCCCTCTCTCTTGCAGGTGCGCCGCCGCCCGCTAAGCTGCGCGCATCCACCGCCCTTCGGGAGCCGTCATGCGCTTGAAATCCGCCGCCTTCACCTCCGCCGCCATCCTGCTCGCCGCCCCCCTTGGCGCGATGCCCGCGACGTCGCAGACCGCACCCGCCGTCCACCAATATGGCGGCCTCGCGCTCAGTCCCGCGGGCGACCGGATCGCGACGATCGAGGCGCAAGGGCCGCGCGGCGTCGTCACACTGCGCAGCGCGGGCGACGGCCGCGTGCTCGGTACGATCGATCCCTGCCCGAGCTGCGGCTATTCGGGCCTCGCCTTCGCGCCCAACGGCGACCTCGTCTTCCTCGCGCGCGACTACAAGGCCGGTACCGTCGCGCTCGATTATGCCGACGCGAAGGGCGCGGTGCGCACGCTCGCGACGGTGCGCGGCATTGCGCAAACGCCGCGCGTCTCCCCCGACGGCAAGCGCGTCGCGTTGCTCGTCACGCTCGGCGCGGCAAAGGAATCGGGCGCGACGCAGGCGGGCGCGCGGATGATCGGCGAGATCGGCGAGCACAACGACGAACAAAGGCTCGCCGTGTTCGACGTCGCCGGTGCCAATGTCGCGGACGTCGCGCCGGTGTCGCCGCAGGGCCGCTACGTCTACGAATATGACTGGACGCCCGACGGCCGCGGCTTCGTCGCGACGACCGCGCTCGGCAACGGCGACAACAATTGGTGGGTCGCGACGCTGGATGCGATCGATGCGCAGACGGGCGCGGTGCGCCAGATCGCGAAACCCGCGACGCAGCTCAACCAGCCGCGCGTCTCGCCCGACGGCCGGACGGTCGCCTATATCGGCGGTTTGATGAGCGATTTCGGCTCGATCGGCGGGGACGTCTTCACTGTGCCGCTCGCCGGCGGCACCCCGCGCAACATCACCGCGGGCGCGAAGGAGACCGTGACGACGATCGACTGGACACGCGGCGGCCTGCGCACCGTCAGCCTCGCGGGCGACCGCATGCGGCTCGGCACGCTGGAGCCCGGCCGCCCGCTCACGCCCGGCTTTGCGAAGGCGGCGAGCGCCAGTGCCGGCGACGGCCGCGCCGTCTTTTCCGCTGATGGCCGCATCGCCGCCGCGGTGGTGCAGGATTTCGAGCACGCGCCCGCGATCTACGCCGGCCCGGTCGCTAGCCTCGCGCAGGTCACGCACGACAATGACGCGGTCGCGCCCACGGTCGCCGCGCGCAGCGTCAGCTGGAAGAACGAGGGCTTCGACGTCCAGGGCTGGCTGCTCGGCCCGCGCACCGCGCCCGCGGGCAAGGCGCCGATGATCACCATGGTCCACGGCGGGCCGTCTGCCGCTTCCGTGCCTGGCTTCATCATGCCCGGCACGATGGTCGGCCAGCTGGTCAACGCGGGCTATTACCTCTTCTACCCCAATCCGCGCGGCAGCTACGGCCAGGGCGAGGCGTTCACCGCCGCCAACAAGCGTGACTTCGGCGGGGGCGACCTGCGCGATATCCTGACCGGTATCGACGCGGTGGAAAAGGTCGCGCCGATCGACGACAATCGCCTCGGCCTCGGCGGGTGCAGCTATGGCGGGTTCATGGCGATGTGGGCGAACACGCAGACCAACCGGTTCAAGGGCATCGTCGCGGGTGCGGGCCTGTCCGACTGGGTCAGCTATTACGGCACCAACGGCATCGACCAGTGGATGCTGCCCTTCTTCGGCAAGACGATGTACGACGACATGAAGGCGTATCAGGACGTCTCCGCCGTCTATCAGGCGAAAAAGGCGAAGACGCCGACCTTCATCTACGTCGGCGAACGCGATATCGAGGTGCCGCCGACACAGTCGATCGAATGGTGGCATGCGCTCAAGGACATGAACGTCCCCGTCAGCCTCGTCATCTATCCCGACGCGGGCCATTGCGTCCCCGCGCCCGAGCAATCGCGCGACGTGACGAAGCGCGCGATCGCCTGGTACGACCAATATGTGAAGGGCGCAAAATAACGCCCGTGTCCGGCCGGGGGGAGGGGGCAGTTCACTTGAGCGGCTTGCCCGAATCCTTCCACTTGTCGAGCACGGTGGACGCGGGCGGCAGATGGTCGTCGCTCGCCGGGGCGGGCGGGGCGATCGCCTGCCCGCTCGCTGCATAGGCGGGCTTGACCTCGGCGGGCGGCGTCACCGGCGCGACAGGGACGGTGGCGGTCGCCGCGATCAGCGTCGGCGCGGCAGGTTGCACCGGCAGCATCAACGGCGCATGCGGCCCCGGCACCGGCTCCCCGCCGCGATAGGCCCGTGTGAACGCCCCCGCCGTCCCCCAAAATCCCTTCCACCGGTGGAACAGGTGCGCGCCGACCACGTCGGTCAGCACCAAAGTCCGGTTCCACGCCGGCGTCACCGCATAAGTATGGTAATGCGTCGCAAGGCCCACCGGCGCGAAGACGTATCCGCCGAGCGCGCGCGCCGCGGCGCGGGCCGCGCGCGCCCAGCCGCTGCGCGACGGCACCCGCGCCATCGCCCCGTCACAGGCGAAACTGAACTGGCACCCCGACCGCTCCGACCCCTGATAGACGACGCCGCAGACGGTGGCCGGAAAGGCGGGATGCCGCGCGCGGTTCAGGATCACCTGCGCCACCGCCGCCTGCCCCGCATCGGGTTCCGACGCCGCCTCGTAGTAAATCGCCGCGGTCAGGCATTCGAGCGCGCGCCCGCGATCGACCGCACTCGCCAGCCGTGTGGAAAAAGGCATCGCCCCGCTACCCGCAGCAACGCCGGACGAAAGCTGTGCGGCATCGGCGGGCAGCGGCGGCAATGCGATCGTACCCGTCACGCCGACCGCGGGCGCCGCCTGTTCGGCCGGCGCGGGCGCGTCCTCGGCAGTCGCATAGAGCAGCGCCGCACCGGGAAAATGCGCCTCCGCCTCATAACCCGCAGGGGCGGGCATCGGCGGGATGCCCGCGGGATGCGCCGCGATCGCCAGCCACGCCGCACGGATCGCGAGCGCGACGAGCACCGCCAGCGCCAGCCCGATCACGACGATCCAGCCGCGCGCCACCTTCCGCATCGTATCCGACCGCACCCGCATCGTGTGCGCATAGCGGATAGCGTCGCGGCTGTCCGAACCGAAAAACGTCCCTCGCGAGGAATGCCGGCGCGGCCGCCGCCGCCCTGCCTCACACCGCAGGCGGGGCGGCGGGGGGGACCTATTTCAACGTCGCGCTGTCCAGGTTGAGCTGCCCCTCGGTCAGCGTCTCGACATTCGGATAGGCGGCGCGCAGCGGCGCGATGAACTGTTTCGCGTCGCCCACCACCGCGATGCTCGCCGCCTTCGGATCGAGCAGCGCCGCCGACGCGCTCCGCACCTCGCCGGGCGTCACCGCCTCGACCTTGGCGGTGTAGCGCTGCAGCTCGTCGAGCGGCACGCCGTCGAGCACATAGGTGCCCAGGATCCCCGCGACGCCTTCCGTCGTCTCGATACCGCGGCCGAAATTGCCGACCAGCACCGCCTTGCGCGTCGCCAGCTCGGCGTCGGGCACGGGCGCGGCGCCCATCTTCGCCATCTCCGCGGTCATCAGCGTCACCACTTCTGCCGCGGTCGGATTCTTGGTCTGCGTCCGCGCCGCGAAGCTGCCCGTCGCGCGTGCCGCATCGACGCCGCTCGACGCGCCATAGGCGAGGCCGCGCTTGATCCGCACTTCCTGGTTGATCCGCGACGAGAAGCCGCCGCCCAGCACCGTGTTCGCGACCGCGAGCGGATAGAAGCGCGGGTCGGTGCGCGGGATCGCGACGCGTTCGACCACGACGCCCGCCTGGCCCGCGCCCGGCATGTCGACCGCGACGACGCGCGGCGTGGGCAAGGCGGGGGCGGCCGGCAGCGGTGCCGCGGTGCCGCCGACGCGCCAGCCGCCCAGCTGCGCCTCGGCCAGTGTCTTCGCCTGCGCCGGCGTGATGTCGCCGACCAGGATCAGCGCCGCCTGATCGGGCCGCCACGTGCGCGCATAGGCGGCCGTCACGTCGCTCCGCGTCATCGCCTTCAGCGACGCGGGCGTGCCGTTGCCCGGCGCGCCATAGGGCGACGCGCCGAAGGTCGCGCGATCCGCGACCAATGCGGCGAGTTGCGCCGGGTTCTTGAACGCCACCGTGACGCCGTCGATCGCCTGCGCCCGCGCGCGTTCCAGCTCCTGCGGCGCGAAGGCGGGATGCTGCGCGACATCGGCGAGGATCGTCATCGCCGGGGCGAGCTGGTCCGACTTGACCGTCACCGCCACCGACCCGCCCTCCTCGGCGGCATCCGCGCCGATCGACCCGCCCAGGCTTTCCATCTGGCGCGCGATCTGGGTCGCAGAGCGGGTCGCGGTACCCTTCGTCATCAGCGTCGCGGCGAGCTGGCTGACGCCGGGCCGGTTCGCCGGGTCGAGCGCCTCGCCGCCGGTCGCGACCAGATAGGCGGTCGCGATCGGCAGCGCGTGATTCTCGACGGTGATGACGCGCAGGCCGTTGGCGAGCCGCGTCTCGACCGGCTGCGGCAGCGTCGCCGTCACTGGCGCGCCCGGCGCGGGCGGCATCACGCGCTGTCCTTCGGGCGCGGGCGTGACGACGGCGATGTCCCTGGGCGGGGTCAGCGCTTCGGTCTGCACGGTGGACGCCACCTGAATCGTATCGCCCGTCTTCCCCGCGGGCTTGGCGGTATCGGGCAGGTAGCGGATCGTCGCCGACTGGTTCGGGTTGAGATACCGGCGCGCAACGCGCTGCACGTCGGCGGCGGTCACCCGCGCGATCTCCGCGAGCTGACGATCGGCAGATCGCGGGTCGCCGTCGATGATGACCGACGCGGCGAGGATGCGCGCCTTGCCCTCCGCGGTTTCTCGGCTCTTGATCGCGGCGGTCAGGATCTCGTTCTTCGCCTCGGCCAGCTCTGCGGCGGAAACGGGCGCGTCGCGGAACCGCGCGATCTCGGCCTTCAGCGCGGCCTCACCCTGGTCGACCGTCTTGCCGCCCGCCAGAATGGCATAGGCGACGAGATTGCCCGTCCCCTGTTTGGTGTCGAGGAACGACGAGGCGTCCTGCGCCAGCTGGTCGCGGTAGACGAGGTCCTCGTACATCCGGCTGCTCTCGCCGGTCGACAGGATCGTATTGAGCACGGTCAGCGCGGGGATGTCGGCGTTGCGATCGGCGGGGACGTGCCATGTCATCGCGACCGCGGGCAGCGGCGTGTTCGGCTCGTAGACGGTGTAGCTGACCGGCTTCGTGCGCGCGGGCTCGGTCGCGGTCACGCGCGGGATCGGCGTGGACGGACGCGCGATGCCGCCGAAATACTGGTCGACCCAGCGGTCGAGCTGCGCCGGATCGAAATTGCCCGCGACGACCAGGATCGCATTGTCGGGCCGGTAATAGGTCGCGTGGAACGCGCGCACGTCGTCGATTCCCGCCGAATCGAGATTTTCGATGCTGCCGATCGTCGACCGGGCATAGGGGTGCGTCGTGTAGGATGCGGCCGACAGATAGGTGGAGAACAATTTGCCGTACGGCCGCGCCAGCGTCGACTGGCGCAGTTCCTCCTTCACCACCTCGCGCTCGCTCGCGAAGCTCTTCGGCTCGACGACGAGACTCGCCATCCGGTCGCCTTCCGCGAACAGCAGCCGCTGCAGGTGGTTGGCGGGCACGACCTCATAGTAATTGGTGTAATCGTCGTTGGTCGACGCGTTGTTGTAACCGCCGACGTCCTCGGTCAGCCGGTCCATCTGCTCGGAGACGAGGTTGCGGGTCGCCTTGAACATCAGATGCTCGAACATGTGGGCAAAGCCCGAGCGCCCTTTGGGGTCGTCCTTCGACCCGACGTCATACCACACCTGCACCGCGACGTTGGGCGTCGACGTGTCGCGGATCGCGTAGACCCTGAGGCCGTTGGCGAGCGTCCGCTCGGTAAAGGCGATCGGCTTGACTGCCGCGGCATCGGGCGCGGGCGCGGCGGGTGTGGGGGGGGCGGGCGTTGCGGGGGCGGTCTGGGCCGTGGCGGCGAGCGGCAGAAGGGCAGCGCCCACGAGGAGGGCGGCACGAACGAGACGCATGGACAAAGGCTCCGGCGAACGGCGGGTCGGGAGCTTCGGAACGTGGCCCGGCGGGGCGGGTGGTGTCAATTGGCGGCGCGCGCTCCCCTCCCGCTTGCGGGAGGGGTCGGGGGTGGGCGCGTCAGGACGGTACGTTCGCCCATATCGCGCCAGGCTGCCGTATCGCCCGGACAGGCCCACCCCTAACCCCTCCCGCAGGCGGGAGGGGAATGAAAGGCATCAGCCCTTCTTTTTCTTCCGCCCCGAATTGGCGAACAGCACCGCCGCCGCGACCGCGGCCGATCCGATTCCGACGCCGATGATGCGCATCGGCCAATGGCCCGTCTTCGCCGGGTCCGCGGTGCGCGCGTCGGCGGCATGGCCAGCCGCCTTGGCGGCGGCGGCGGCTTCGAGGATTTCGTTGGGCTGGTCGGGCTGATGATCGGCCATGTTACTCTCCCTTTTCGCGCCGATACCTTGCGCGAAACGACGTGGCGAATGCGGTCAACGCACGATCCGCAATGGCGGCTCTGAGGTCCGCCATCAACCCTTCATAAAAAGCGATATTATGTTCGGTCATCAGCATCGCGCCCAGGATTTCGCCCGCGCGGACCAGATGGTGGATGTACGCGCGGCTCCACGTCGCGCACACCGGGCACCCGCATTCGGGATCGAGCGGCCCGGTATCCTCCGCAAACTTCGCATTGCGCAAATTGATCGGCCCGGTGCGCGTGAACGCCTGGCCCGTGCGGCCCGAGCGCGTCGGCATGACGCAATCGAACATGTCGATGCCGCGCTCGACCGCGCCGACGATGTCGTCGGGCTTGCCGACCCCCATCAGGTAGCGCGGCTTGTCGGCGGGCAGCTGCTCCGGCGCGAAGTCGAGGCAGCCGAACATCGCCGCCTGCCCCTCGCCGACCGCAAGGCCGCCGACGGCATACCCATCGAAACCGATGTCGATCAGCGCATCGGCGCTCGCCTTGCGCAAGCCTTCGTCCAACGCACCCTGCTGGATGCCGAAGATCGCGTTGTTTGCGGCATGGTCGCCGCCGCCGTCGAACGCGTCGCGGCTGCGCCTCGCCCAGCGCATCGACCGCTCCATCGCCGCCGCCTGCACCTCGCGCGTCGAGGTCGTCGGCACCAGCTCGTCGAACGCCATCACGATATTGCTGCCGAGCAGCCGCTGGATCTCGATCGAGCGTTCCGGGCTCAGCATGTGGCGCGTGCCGTCGAGGTGCGACTTGAACGCCACGCCCTCTTCGGATCGCTTGGTCAGATCGGACAGGCTCATCACCTGATAACCGCCCGAATCGGTCAGGATCGGCCGCTGCCAGCCCATGAGATCGTGCAGCCCGCCCAGCTTCGCCACCCGCTCCGCCCCGGGGCGCAGCATCAGGTGATAGGTATTGCCCAGGATGATGTCCGCGCCCGCGTGTTCGACGTCCGCCGGCTTCATCGCCTTCACTGTTGCGGCGGTGCCGACGGGCATGAAGGCGGGGGTACGGATCGTGCCGCGCTGCATCCGGATCGCGCCGGTACGCGCGCGGCCGTCGGTGGCGCTGATGGAAAAGGCGAAACGCTCGGTCATGGGGCAGGGCTCTTGGCGAAAGCGCAACGCGCTGTCGAGGCACCGCGGCGATGTTCGCGCTGTCCTACATGCCGAAAATATGCTATCGACATTGGATAAGAATGTCGCTCTTTCTCATCATGGAATAAACTGGCGATAACGCGTAACGAGATTACGCGTTCAGGTGTCAATTCTGTCAAGACTCGCGGAATTTCGACGCAATCCCAGACACCTCGCCGCCTCGGTCAGCGGGGCCGGGGCTTCCTTCTGTTGGGCAAAAGGCAAGAAATGCGGCCCGCCCACTCTCGCCAAGCTCGTTCCGGCATGACGAAGGGCGAAGCTGCGGCGTCGATCGCCCTCAGCGCCGCTTGTGCCGCCCCGCCGGCGGACCGTTCGCCATCCCGGCGTTGGCGCGGATCGTCAGCGCCTCCTTGCGCGTGACCGCGCCGTCGCGATCCTTGTCGAGCCGGTCGAAGATGCGCCCGAACGCCGCCTCCAGTTCGGCAAGCGTGATCCGGTCGTCGCCGTTGGCATCGACCTCGAACGGGCTCGGCAGCGCATTGGGATCGCCCAGCCAGCGCGTCGCCCAGTCGGCGAAGGCGATATAGCCGATCGAGCCGGCCTTCGCCGCATCGACGCCCACGAAGCTGCGGCGCACGCCCGCCTCCATCTCGGCGCGCGTCGTCCGGCCGTCGCCGTCCGCGTCCCAGCCGACGATCGCCATCGCCGCAGGCTCGACGACGAAGGTGGCAGGCGGCTGTGGCTGCGTTGGCGCCTGCGTTACGGCCGGCACGGCTTGGGCCTGGAGCAGCAGCGCGAGCAGCATGTATGTCACCGTGGCGGCAGGAGGAGGGAGGAATCGCCGTAGCTGTAGAATCGGTATCCCGTCGCGATCGCATGCGCATAGGCCGCCTGCATCCGCTCCAGCCCCATGAGAGCGGAGACGAGCATGAACAATGTGCTCTTGGGCAGATGGAAATTGGTCATCAGCCCGTCGATCGCGCGGAAGGTATAACCCGGCGTGATGAAGATCGCGGTGTCCCCTTCGAACGGCGCGATCGTGCCGTCCGGCGTCGCGGCGCTTTCGAGCAGGCGTAGCGACGTCGTGCCGACCGCGATCACCCGGCCGCCATCCGCGCGCACCGCGTTCAGCCGGTCCGCGGTCGCCGCGTCGATCCGCCCCCATTCGGCATGCATGCGATGCGCCTCGGTGTCCTCCGCCTTGACCGGCAGGAAGGTGCCCGCGCCGACGTGCAGCGTCAGCGTCTCGTGCCCGATCCCCGCCGCATCGAGCGCCGCGAGCAGGCCCGGGGTAAAGTGCAGCGCCGCGGTCGGCGCCGCGACCGCGCCCGGCTCGGCGGCGAACATCGTCTGGTAATCGTCCGCGTCGCGCGCGTCGGTCGGCCGCTTGGCCGCGATATAGGGCGGCAACGGCATCCGCCCGGCGCGCTCGAGCAGCAGCTCGACGGGCTCGTCGCCCGCGAAATCGAGCGCGAAGCTGCCGTCCTCCGCCCGGTCGCGCGCGATCGCGGATACGCCCTGGCCGAAATCGATCGCGTCGCCATCGCGCAGCCGCTTGGCGTTGCGGATGAACGCGCGCCAGCGCCGCGGCCCCTCGCGCTTGTGCAGCGTCGCGCCGATGCCGGCGTCGCCGCGCCGCCCCTCCAGCTGTGCCGGGATCACGCGCGTGTCGTTGAACACCAGGCAGTCGCCCGCGCGGAGCTGCGCCGGCAGGTCGCGGACGTGGACGTCGCGCGTCGCGTCGCCATCCAGCACCAGCATCCGCGCCGCATCGCGCGGGGCGGCGGGACGCAGCGCGATGTTTTCCGGCGGCAGCGCGAAATCGAAAAGGTCGACCTTCACTTGGCCTTCGGCGCCGCCTTCTTAGGGGCTGCCTTGCCTGCGGGCGTGCCCGAATCCGGCAGCGTCACCGGCGCGCCCAGGCTGACCGGGGCGGGGGCGGGCTGGTTCGAATAGGCCGGCGGATTGTCCGCGGCTATGTAGGCGTGAACGATCCTGGTCGGGTCCGACGGCGGCTCGCCGCGCTCGATCCGGTCGACATATTGCATGCCGTCGATGACGCGGCCGAACACGGTGTATTTCTTGTCGAGGTTCAGCTTGGGCTGGAAGACGATGAAGAACTGGCTGTTCGCGCTGTTGGGGTCGTCCGCGCGCGCCGCCGACACCGCGCCGCGCACGTGCGGCAGATAATTGAACTCGGATGCGACGTTGGGCAGCGTCGAGCCGCCGGTGCCGTCGCCCTTCGGGTCGCCGCCCTGCGCCATGAAGCCGTCGATGACACGGTGGAAGGCGAGGCCGTCGTAGAAATGCTGGCGGGTCAGCGTCTTGATCCGTTCCACCATCTTGGGCGCGACGTCGGGGCGCAGCCAGATGGTGACGCGGCCACCGTCGGACAGATCGAGCAGCCACAGGTTCTGCGGGTCGTTGATTGCAGGCGGCGTGGCGCGGCCGGCGACATTGGCTTCGATGACCTGCGCGGCGACGGGCGTGGTCGCGAGGCACAGGGTGGTCAACGCAAGGAAACGGGCGAACGCGCGCATGGAAATCCTATCCAGATGATCGCGGCGGCTTAGACCAGAATCCGGGTTGCACCAAACTGAACGTGGCGGACGCCGGGTTCAGCTGCCCTTGCGGCCTATCGCCGCGACGCGCGCGACGACGTCCTCGCACACCTGCGGCGTGACGAAGCGCGCGATCGGGCCGCCGAACAGCGCGATTTCCTTGACCAGTCGGCTGGCGATCGGCTGCAGCGCGACGTCGGCCATCAGAAAGACCGTCTCGACCCGCGGATTGATCTGCTGGTTCATGCCGGCCATCTGATATTCGTATTCGAAATCGGCGACCGCGCGCAGGCCGCGCACGATCACCTTCGCGCCCTCGCGCTCGGCAAAGTCCATCAGCAGCGAATCGAACGCGACGACCTCGATCGCGCCGGCGATGTCCGCCGTCTCGCGCCGCACCATCGCCATGCGCTCGTCGAGCGTGAACATCGGCGACTTGGACGGATTGGTCGTCACCCCGATCACCAGTTTGTCGACCAGTTTCGCGCCGCGGCGGATGATGTCCATATGCCCCAGCGTGACGGGGTCGAACGTGCCGGGATAGACGCCGATGCGGGTCGACATGGCTGCGGGGTCCCTTACCGGTCGCGCGCGACGACGTAGCGGGCCAGATCGCGCAGCACATCGGCCTCGGCGCCATGACCCTTCAGATGCTGGATCGCCTGGTCGACCAGCATCGCGCATTGTTCGCGCGCACGCTCGATGCCGAGCAGCGTCAGGAACGTCTCCTTGCCCGCGTCGGCATCCTTGCGCAGCTTCTTGCCCGCCGCTGCCTCGTCGCCTTCCGCGTCGAGCAGGTCGTCGGCGATCTGGAAGGCGAGGCCGAGGTCGCGCGCATAGCCGCGCAGCGCGACGCGCGCGTCGACGGGCACCCGGCCCAGGATCGCGCCCGCCTCCACCGCGACACTGATCAGCGCGCCGGTCTTCATCTGCTGCAACCGGGTGACGGTGGCGAGGTCGAAGCGCGAGCGTTCCGCGACGAGGTCCATCATCTGGCCGCCCGCCATGCCCGACGGGCCGGACGCATGCGCGACCGCCATCACAAGCTCGGCACGAACGAACGGGTCGGGGTGCGTCGCAGGATCGGCGAGCACCTCGAACGCGAGCGCGTGCAGACAGTCGCCCGCCAGGATCGCGGTCGCCTCGTCGAACGCCTTGTGGACCGTCGGCTTGCCGCGGCGCAGGTCGTCGTCGTCCATTGCGGGCAGATCGTCGTGGATCAGCGAATAGACGTGGATCGCCTCGATCGCCGCCGCGACCTCGCCCGAACAGTCGCGCGATACGCCGAACAGGTCGGCGGTGGCGCAGACGAGCAGCGGGCGCAGCCGCTTGCCCCCCCCGATCGCGGCATGGCGCATCGCATGGTACAGGTCGGCACGGGCATCGTCGGGCACCGCGAGCAATCGGTCGAAGCGGGCGTCGATATCCGCCGCCACTTCGGTCAGCGCGGTGGCAAGCGTTGGCGGAAGCGCGGCTGCGGCCATCGGATCAACCTGCGGCAAAGGGGCGGGTGCCGGCGGCCTTGCCCTCGGCGTCCAGGCGGATCGCCTCGATCCGCGCCTGCGCCGCATCGAGCCGCTCGGCACAGCGCTGGCGCAACCGGTCACCGCGTTCGTAGAGCGCGATCGATTCGTCCAGGCTCGCCTCGCCGCTTTCCAATCGGGAGACGATACGCTCCAGTTCCTTGAGGGCATCCTCGAACGACAGGCTCTCGATCGGCGTATCCATGGGGACGCGCTATGCGGCAGGGCGGGGGATCGGGCAAGCACCCCTGCGCGTTCGGCCGGTCATGTTCACCAGCATCAATCCCGCGACCGGCGAGGCCGGCACCCCGATCCCCGAACTGACCGCCGACGAGGTCGAGGCGCGCATTGCCCGCGCCGCGGCCACCTACGCAAATTGGCGGACGACGTCGTATGACGAACGCACCGCGCTGCTCGAACGGATCGCCGAGGCGTTCGAAGCGGACAAGCGTCGTCTGGCGGAGATCGCGACGCGTGAGATGGGCAAGACGCTGACCTCCGCCATTGCCGAGGTCGAGAAATGCGCCGCCGCCTTCCGCCATTATGCGCAGGAAGGGCCTGCGATGCTGGAGCCGCGCATGTTCCAGACCGCATCCGGACCCGCGACCGCGCGTTGGCTGCCGATGGGGCCGGTGCTGGCGGTGATGCCGTGGAACTTCCCCTATTGGCAGGTCATCCGCTTCGTCGCGCCGACGATCATGGCCGGCAACGTCGGGCTGCTGAAACACGCCTCGATCACGCAAGGATGCGCCGCTGCGATCGAGGAGACGATCATCGCCGCCGGTGCGCCCGCCGGTCTGTTCCAGAACCTCGCCATCCGGTCGGACAAGGTGGAGGCGCTGATCGACGATCCGCGGATCGTCGCCGTGACGCTCACCGGCAGCGAAGGGGCGGGGATCAAGGTCGCCGAGGCGGCCGGGCGCAACCTCAAGAAGGTCGTGCTGGAACTGGGCGGCTCGGACCCGTTCATCGTCATGCCGTCCGCCGATCTCGACAAAGCGGTCGAACAGGCGGTGAAGGCGCGTATCCAGAACACCGGCCAGTCGTGCATCTGCGCAAAGCGCATGATCGTTCATGCCGACATCTACGATACGTTTCTCGACCGGTTCGGCGCGGCGATGCGCGCGGTGAAGGCCGGCGATCCGCTGGACCCCGCCACCGACATGGGGCCCCTGTCGAGCGAAGAGCAGCGGCAGACGACGCTGGACCAGATCGACGCGATCGAGAAGGCGGGCGGCCGCCTGCTGTTCGGCGGCGAGGCGCTGCTGGGCAAGGGCGCCTATATGTCGGCGGGCGTGATTGTCGACGTGCCCGTCGACCATCCCGCGGCGCAGGAGGAAGTGTTCGGCCCGGTGGCGATGGTGTTCCGCGCCGACGATATCGACGCCGCGATCGCCCTCGCCAACGACGTGCCCTTCGGCTTGGGATCGTCCGTGTGGACCAACGATCCGGGCGAGCGCGCGCGGTTCGAACGCGACATCGCCGCGGGTATGACCGCGATCAACGCAATGCTCGCCTCTTCACCCGAAGCGCCGTTCGGCGGGATCAAACGCTCAGGCCATGGGCGCGAACTGGGGCCTTACGGCCTGCACGAGTTCATGAACCTCAAGACGGTGTTCGGCTGAGCGATCACCGCAGGCGCTGCGTCCAGGTATAGAGGACCGAGACGCCGACCAGCCCGAAGTCGATCGCGGCCTGCATGCGGTGCGGCGTCGGGTCGGCGGCGTCGTGCGTGATCAGCCGGATGTCCGCGGTGGGATGGCGCACGGCGATGATCGCGAGCGCAAGGCCCGCACCGATCGCTATCTTCCGCCGGTCGCTCATCCGTTACGCCTCCCGATGCGGCAGCATAACAGCGTGGGCGGGACGCCGCCAGTGGGTCAGGCGGCGCTGAACAGCGGCGCCGCGCCGCGGACGCGGTCGCGACCGGCAGCCTTCGCCTCGAACAGCGCGCGGTCGGCGCAGCGGTACAGCGCCTTCCAGTCGGTTTCCCGATCGAGCGGGCCCGAACAGGTGCCGATGCTGGCGGTGACGGACAGATCGAACGGCATGCGCTCCGCGCGCAACGCGTCGAGCACCGCGTCTGCGTCGAACGCGGGTTCAGCGGGCATCAGCAGGGCGAACTCCTCGCCACCGAACCGGGCAATCAGCGTGCCCGGCGGTGCCACCGTGCGTAGCGACCGGGCGACGCGGCGCAGCACCTCGTCGCCGCCGTCATGGCCGATCGTCTCATTGACCGCCTTGAAATGGTCGATGTCGGCGATGACGAGTTGCTGATCTCCGCTGCGGCCGATCGCCTGCTCCAGGAAGGCGCGACGGTTGAGCAGCCCGGTCAGCGGGTCGGTCGCGGCGAGCAGGCGGGCGGCGATTTCCTGCTCGCGCGCGCTGTCGCGCTCCAGGCTGAGCAGGCGGATGCGATAGGCGACGCCCAGCGACGACAGCGACGCTTCCAGCGCCATTGCGAGCAGCGTGGAATGATCGATCCACCAATACCAGCTGATGACGTTCATCGCCGCGAGGATACGCACCGAACACAGGGCGACGGGCGCGCCCCAGGCGATGGCGAAGACCCACAGATGGTTGCTGCGCGCGCGCCACGCCCGCCACAGCACCGCGCCGACCAAGCCGATCAGCAGGACGTAGGACAGGTTGACGGCGAGGTTGATCGCGACCGGGAAACGCGGCGTGAACAGGGCGAAGCTCGACGAACTGACCAGGATCGCCGCCGCCACCACATTGCTCGTCGGGCGTAGCCAGCCGTCGAACACGCGGCGTTCGAAGAAGGCGCGCGCGAAGGTGATCGCGGCGACCGCCGCGACGGCGAGCAGCACATAATTGAGGCGCATCCGGTCGTTGTTGTCGATCGCGGTGATCTGGCCGAGGAACCCCGAAGAACTGAACGCATAGCCGAGCAGGCTGAGCACCATCAGGCAATAGGCGGGCTGGAACGCCTGGCGCAGCGCCGCCCACAAGGCGAGATTATAGATCAGCAGCGCGATGCACATGCCCGCGAACGTCGCGTACAGGGCGGCCATGCCCAGTTCATGGCGCACGGCTTCCCGACCGCTGACGATATACGCGCCATTGACGATGCCGCGCACGTTGAGCGAGCCTTCGATATGCCAGAGCAGGCGGACCGGCTGCGCCTCGCGCGGCGGCAGCGGCAGCTGGAAGGTCGCGCCCAGCATCAACGCGCGGCCCGCGGCGCGACTGTCGAAACCGAGCCGACGGATCGCGCCGTCGCTATAGAGGATGTAGAGCGAAACCTGCCGTTGCCAGGTGCTGGCGAAGCGGATCGCGGCCCTGTCCGCACCCGTATGGGGGATCGGCCGGGACAGCATCCAGTAATCGCCGGCGCCATAATGATTCTGCGGTGTCGTGCAGTCGAACCGGGCCGGATCGGCGAACATCCGCACGGCCGTGTCCGCTGGCCGCGCGCGCGCGACGCAGGTTTGCAGCGGCACGCCCGGCATCGCGGACGCCGGCACGGCGCAGGCGATCGCGATCATCGCTCCGAACAGGGCGATCAGTCGAGCGAGGGCGCGGGTCACCGACATCGGGTCGGCGATACGGCCGCTTCACCAAACAATGGTTAACATCGTCGCAGCTTATCGTCCCTCGCGGCGCGCAAACTGCCGCGACGTCGTCGTTTTCTGTCGGCGGCTATCGGATCGCCCCACCTCGCTGGCGCACCGACAGGACGAAACCCGTCGGCCCCGCGCCATGCACGCGCAGGACGAACGGGCGCAGCAGCGCGACGTCGTGGCACCCCGCTGGATGGTCCGCATAGGCGTCCAGCCGGCGCGCCGTATCGATCGCCGCCCACGCTAGCCGGGTTTCCGCCCCCCGACCGATCGCCCCGAGGTACCGGCGGATATGTTCGAGATCGGCGATCGCGCCTTCGGTCCAGATCAGCGCCACGGCGGGGTTCCGCCGCCCTGCGTGCCCCACAGGCCCAGCCAAAGCGCGACGGCCTCGTTGCCCAGCAGCCGTCCGGCGGTGATGTCGCCGTAACCCCGTGCGTCCAGCCGGTCGACCATATCGGGATCGTCGAAGAGATTGTCGGCGGCCTCGCGCGGCACATTCTGCTGATCGTCCGGGTCCATGCAGGATCGGATACAATGAAAACGGAGCGACTTTTCGCAAAGTCGCTCCGTTTCGGATCGGTCTTGCCGCAGGTTACTTGGCGTCGACGGCCTCGGGTTTGCCCTTTTTCTTGGGCTTTTTCGGCGCGGCCGGCTCGATCGCAAAGGACAGCGCGCCGTCCTTCATCTTCACCGTCACCTCGCCGCCGTGCACCAGCTTGCCGAATAGCAGTTCCTCGGCGAGCGGCTGCTTGATCTTCTCCTGGATCAGGCGGCCCATCGGACGGGCGCCGTACAGGCGGTCGTAGCCCTTTTCGGTCAGCCAGCTCTTTGCGGCATCGTCCAGGTTTATGTGCACTTGGCGATCCGCCAGCTGCAGTTCGAGCTGGAGGATGAACTTGTCCACCACCCGCGCGACCACCTCGGTCGGCAGGTAGCCGAAGGGCACGATCGCATCGAGCCGGTTGCGGAACTCGGGCGAGAACATCCGCTGCACCGCCTGCTCGTCCTCACCCTCGCGGGTCAGGTTGCCGAAGCCGACCGTCTCGCGCGCCATGTCCGCGGCGCCCGCATTGGTCGTCATGATCAGGATGACGTTGCGGAAATCGACCGTCTTGCCGTGCTGGTCGGTCAGGCGGCCGTTGTCCATCACCTGGAGCAGGATGTTATAGAGGTCCGGATGCGCCTTCTCGATCTCGTCGAGCAACAGCACGCAATGCGGGTTCTGGTCGACCGCATCGGTCAACAGACCGCCCTGGTCGAAGCCGACATAGCCCGGGGGCGCGCCGATCAGCCGGCTGACCGAATGGCGCTCCATATATTCGGACATGTCGAATCGCTGGAGCGGGATGCCCAGGATCGTCGCGAGCTGCTTTGCGACCTCGGTCTTGCCGACGCCGGTCGGGCCGGTGAACAGATAGTTGCCGATCGGTTTTTCCGGATCGCGCAGGCCGGCGCGGCTGAGCTTGATCGCCGCGGCGAGCTTCTCGATCGCACCGTTCTGCCCGAACACGACGCGCTTCAGGTCGGTTTCCAGCGTCTCCAGCACCTTTTTGTCGTCGGAGCTGACCGATTTCGGCGGGATGCGCGCCATTGTCGCGATCACCGCCTCGATCTCGCGCGCGGTGATCGTCTTCTTGCGCTTGTTCTGCGGCACCAGCATCTGCATCGCGCCGACTTCGTCGATAACGTCGATCGCCTTGTCGGGCAGCTTGCGGTCGTTGATGTAGCGTGCCGACAATTCCACCGCCGACTTGATCGCATCGGGCGTGTACTTGACGCTGTGATGCTCCTCGAACGCCGAGCGCAGGCCGGCGAGGATCTTGATCGTATCCTCGATCGTCGGCTCGTTGACGTCGATCTTCTGGAACCGGCGCAGCAGCGCGCGATCCTTTTCGAAGTGGTTGCGGAACTCTTTGTAGGTCGTCGATCCGATGCAGCGGATCGAACCGCCCGACAGCGCCGGCTTCAGCAGATTGGACGCATCCATCGCCCCGCCGCTGGTCGCGCCGGCGCCGATCACGGTATGGATTTCGTCGATGAACAGCACCGCGTGCGGCAGCTTTTCCAACTCGTTGACGACCGCCTTCAGCCGCTCCTCGAAATCGCCGCGATAGCGGGTGCCGGCAAGCAAAGCGCCCATGTCGAGGCTATAGATCACCGCCTCCTTGAGCACGTCAGGCACCTCGCCCTCGACGATCTTGCGCGCCAGGCCTTCGGCGATCGCGGTCTTGCCGACGCCGGGATCACCGACATAGAGCGGATTGTTCTTTGATCGGCGGCACAGGATCTGGATCGTGCGGTCGACCTCCGGCCCGCGGCCGATCAACGGATCGACCTTGCCGATCTTCGCCTTTTCGTTGAGATCGACGGTGAACTGCTTGAGCGCGCTTTCGCTCTTGCCCTTGTCCGCGGCGGCCTTCGGCTTCTCCTCTTCGGCACCCTTGGGCGGCGCGGCCTCGGTCGCCTGGCCGCCCTTGCCGACGCCATGGCTGATGAAGCTGACCGCATCGAGGCGGCTCATGTCCTGTTGTTGCAGGAAATAGACGGCGTAGCTCTCGCGTTCGCTGAACAACGCGACGAGCACATTCGCGCCCGTCACCTCGTCACGGCCCGACGACTGGACGTGCAGGATCGCGCGCTGGACGACGCGCTGGAAACCGCTGGTCGGCGACGGATCGGTCGCGGCATCCACTTTCAACGCGTCGAGCTCGGTATCGAGATAATGGGCGACGGTGGTCTTTAGATCGCCGAGATCGACGTTGCAGGCCTCCATCACCTTCGACGCATGCTCGTCGCCGATCAGCGCGAGAAGCAGATGCTCCAGCGTCGCATATTCGTGGCGGCGGGACGACGCGGCCTCGAGCGCCTTGTGCAGCGTGGTCTCGAGCGCGGGGGCGAAGGATGGCATGAGAATGTTACTCCAGTCGGGCCGCGGACGATGACGCGGCCCTTTCCACCAATGTCGGTATCGCGGGGCCGTCCATCAACCGGTCGGGCATCGTGCCGGCGCGTGACCAACGCGCAGGAGCGATGCCCGGTCCGGTCATCGACGGAATAGCGCGTCGGCGCTTGCGCGATGGTTAACGGCGCGTTCGCGATGCGCGTGGACGCGCGCGATCTCCGCCTCCAGCGCGGCGACCCGCGCGTCGAGTTCGGCCACGGAAAGCGGGTCTAGGTCCTGCCGGCGCAGCATCGCGAGCGCGTCGTCGGGACGAGGGGGAAGATCGTCCATGTCCATAACGTGACGCAACGTTGACCCGCGCCAAAGCGATGTCAATAAGCGACGGACCGCGCCATGGACGAGGATGCGACCGGATGACCGAGATCCCCGAAACGATGCAGGCGATCGACCCGGAAGGTGCGGGGGGACCAGAGGTCCTGCGGCTCGTGACGCGACCCGTGCCGCGCCCCGCCATGGGCGAGGTGCTGGTCCGCGTCGCCGCCGCGGGCGTCAACCGGCCCGACGTTCTGCAGCGCAAGGGCGGCTATCCGCCGCCGCCGGGCGCGCCGTCGATTCCGGGGCTGGAGATCGCGGGCACCGTCGTGGCGCTCGGCGATGGCGCGGATGCCGCGCTGCTCGGCCAGCCGGTGTGCGCGCTGCTCGCTGGCGGCGGCTATGCGGAATATGCCGCGGTCGCTGCCGGCCAGTGCCTGCCCGTGCCCGACGGCCTCGAGATGTACGAGGCGGCGGCATTGCCGGAAACCGTGTTCACCGTGTGGACCAACCTGTTCGAACGGGCCTTTGCCGCGCAGGGCGACACGGTGCTGGTCCACGGCGGCACCAGCGGAATCGGCACCACCGCGATCGCGCTCGGCCAGCTGTTCGGCCTGACCGTCATCGTCACCTGCGGCGACGCGCGCAAATGCGCCCGCGCGCTGGAGCTCGGTGCGGCGCACGCGATCAATTACCATGACGAGGATTTCGTCGCGCGCGTCCGCGAGATCACTGGGGGCGCCGGGGTTGCGGCGGTGCTCGACATGGTTGGCGGCGATTACGTGCCGCGCAACCTCGAATGCCTCGCCGACGATGGCCGCCATGTCTCGATCGCGGTGCAGCGCGGCACGCAGGCGACGGTGCCCTTGTTCGACATCATGCGCCGGCGCCTGACGCTGACCGGATCGACGCTGCGTCCGCGCGACAGCGCATTCAAGTCGCTCGTCGCGGACGAGATCGCGCGCGTCGTCTGGCCGCATGTGGCCGCCGGCCGGCTGCGCCCCGTCATCGACCAGATCTATCCGCTAGGCGAGGCGGCGGCCGCACATGCCCGGATGGAACAGGGCGATCATATCGGCAAGATCGTGCTGACGGTCGGGTGAAACGAGAGGCCGACCGGCGTGCGCGTGGCGGGATCTAAGCGTGAAGCATGACGTTGGACAGGCGTAACGGATAGGATGAATTGATGCGGTTCTGGTTGGGCGCTGCCCTGTTCGCCGCGATGATGGCGGCATCGCCCTCGACCGCCGAAACCGCGCGCGAGGTGCTGGCGCAGGCATCGTTCAGTGACCGCGATCCCGACGACGCGCTGAAGCGGATCACCGCGGCGCAGGCGCTCGCCACCGCCGCGCTGAAGCACAACCCCGACGACCGCGAGGCACAACTGATGCAGGCGACCGCGCTCGGCTATCGCGCGCGCCTCAACGGCAGCCGGAGCGATGCGATCGCGGCGCGCAAGCTGTTCGAGGCGATGGTCGCGCGCGATAGCCGAGCGCGGAGGCGCAGCTCGCGCTCGGCGCATGGCATGTCGGTGCGGTATTCCGGCTGGGGCGGCTCGGCGCGCGCGCGATCCTGGGCGCGCAGAAACCCGTCGCCTTCGCCGCGCTCGACCGCGCGGTGGCGCTGGGCGGGGATCGTGCACTCTATCCAGGCCTGTCGGCGCTGTTGCGGCTGGAACTCGATCCGGAGGATGCGCGGGCACGCCAACTTGCGGAAGCGGCGAGCCGGGCCGCGGCGCCGACATTGATCGATCGGACGATGCAGCGTGCCGCGGCGGCGATCCTGGTGCCGATCCGCGCAGGGCGGACGGATGAGGTGCGGCGGCTGGCCGCCGAACTGCTGCCGTTCGGCCGGCTGCGCAAGGCGTGAACGAAAAGGGCCCCGCGGCGGCTGCCGCAGGGCCCCGTTTTTCGGCGATCTGCTGCGATCAGTTGCTGTCGGACTTGTCCGTCGCGACGAGCACGATCGCGGTCAGCGCGGCGAGGATGCCGATGCTGATCAGCGTGGTCGTCGACACCGATGCGCCGATCTTGCTCTTGCCCGACGCCGGCGCGGCCGCGCGCGCGACAGACAGGCTGGCGGCAGGATTCGCCTGCGCCGGCGCCGCCGAGGCGGCGACGGGGGCGGCAACCAGCGCGGTGCCGGCGATGACGAGCGACAGGCTCTTGAAAACGGTCATGATTCCCGAACTCCCTGGATGTTTTCTATTGATCGATGCGGCGCCATAGTCGGGAATTGTGACAGTTCGGTCAACGCGGGTGCACAAAATGCCTGACGGGTTGCCCTTCGGCCACACGCGCGGTACATCGGGGGTGTACGACGGCCGCTCCGTGATGGGGCGGCCCTATTTATTTCTACGGAGCAAGACCCCGTGTCCCAGCCGCTCATGCCTCATGCGACCGCTTCCTGGCTCGTCGACAATACCTCGCTGTCGTTCGACCAGATCGCCGATTTCTGTGGGCTTCACATCCTGGAAGTGCAGGCGATCGCCGACGACACCGCCGGCACCAAGCTGACCGGCCGCGATCCGGTGCGTGCGCACGAGGTGACGCAGGAGGAGATCGACAAGGGGCAGGCCGATCCGGCCTACCGCCTGAAGATGACCAAGGGCCCCGAGCAGGTCCGCCGCACCAAGGGCCCGCGCTACACGCCGGTGTCGAAGCGGCAGGACAAGCCCGACGGCATCGCCTGGATCATCCGCAACCATCCGGAAATCTCGGACGGTGCGATCAGCAACCTGATCGGCACCACGCGCACGACGATCGCGGCGATCCGCGACCGCAGCCACTGGAATATCGCCAATATCACGCCGAAGGACCCGGTGACGCTTGGCTTGACGACGCAGCGCGAGCTCGACGCCGCGGTCTCGAAGGCAGCCAAGACGAGCGGCGCCGAGCCCGCGCCGCAGGATACGCGCCTGGAGGGCGACCGCGAGGCGCTGATCGCCAGCCTGCGCGCCGAGCGCGAGGCGGCGGCCCGCGGCGTCGAGGAAGGCGAAACCGGCGCGCAGGCAGAAGCGCGCGCGCTGTTCGGCGACCGCTGACAGGGACACGGTCGGGCTTCGGCTCGCCCGCCCGCCGGCCGAACCGGCCGGGACGCGATGATGCGCCGGTCGTCAACGCACTGGCGGATGCGGTTTTCCTGCTATAGCCTCCCGACCGGATATACGGATCGGGAGAGGCGCGATGTGCGACGAATGGACCGCCGAGGATAACGAGCATCACCTGTCGCGCCGCGCGTTCGGCGCGGCCGCAGGGGCGGCGGGGATCGCGATGGTCCTGCCCGCGCCCGCCGATGCGCTCCCCGTCAAGGGCCGCGACGTCACTATCGCAACGCCCGACGGGCAATGCGACGCCTATTTCACCGCGCCAGCGAGCGGCCGTCACCCCGGCGTGTTGATCTGGCCCGATATCATGGGGCTGCGCCCCGCTTTTCGCCAGATGGCCGACCGGCTCGCGCAGAGCGGCTATGCGGTGCTCGCGGTCAATCAATTCTACCGGTCGACGAAGGCGCCGTTCCTGAAGGACGGCGAGTCGTTCGACCAGCCCGCGGTGCGCGACCGGATCATGCCATGGCGCGAAAAGCTGACGCCCGCCGCGACGACCAGCGATGCACGCGCCTTCATCGCGTTCCTCGACAAGCAGCCATCGGTGGATACGAAGCGCCCGCTCGGCGCCGCGGGCTATTGCATGGGCGGCCCGTTCGTCCTGCGCACCGCGGCGACCGATCCGGTGCGCGTCCATGCCGGCGCATCCTTCCACGGCGCCGCGCTGGTGACCAACGATGCCGACAGCCCGCATCTGCTCGCACCGAAGCTGCGCGGGCGCTATCTGATCGCGATCGCGGAGAATGACGATGGGCGCAGTCCAGGCGACAAGGATGTGCTGCGCACCGCCTTCGCGGCGGCGAAGGTGCCGGCGGAGATCGCGGTCTATCCGGGCGCGATGCACGGCTGGTGCGTGATCGACAGCCGCGTCTACAACGCGCCGCAGGCCGAACGCGCCTGGGGGCGGATGCTCGACCTGTTCAAGCGCACGCTTTGATCCCAGCAGGCGAAAGGCTCACCATGACCGACCTGACGTTCTACACCAACCCGATGTCGCGCGGCAGGATCGCGCGGTGGATGCTGGAGGAGACCGGCCAGCCGTATGAAACGGTGGTGCTCGATTATGCCACCGACATGAAGGGGGACGCCTATCGCGCGATCAACCCGATGATGAAGGTGCCGGCGATCCGCCATGGCGATCGGGTGGTGACCGAGGGCGCGGCGATCTGCGCCTACCTCGCCGAAGCCTTCCCCGACGCCGAACTCGCGCCGACCGCTGATGAGCGCGCCGATTATTATCGTTGGCTGTTCTTCGCGGCGGGGCCGATGGAAGCGGCGATCACCAACCGGTCGATGGGCGTCGAACCCAATGCCGACCAGCAGCGCATGGCGGGTTACGGCAATTTCGACCTCGTCGCCGGCGTGTTCGACCAGGCGGTATCGCGCCAGCCCTATATCGCGGGCGAGCGGTTCACCGCAGCGGACGTCTACGTCGGCTCCGCGGCGATGTGGTATACGCAGTTCGGCCTGCTGCCCAAGACCGACGGCATCATGGGCTATATCGCGCGGCTGGCGGACCGGCCCGCCTACAGGCGCGCCGGCGAGATCGACGACGCGCTGATCGCCGCCAAGCCTTCCTGACGCACGATCGTCGTCGGCACGCGCCCCGTGCAAAAAGACCCTGGAAATCCACATGGGATTTCCAGGGTCTTTTGGATGGTGGGCGTGGCAAGGATTGAACTTGCGACCCCTGCGATGTCAACACAGTGCTCTACCACTGAGCTACACGCCCGCCGGGAGTGGCGCTGTTAGCCGCGCCTTTTATGGGATGCAAGCGTCAATTGATGCCGCTCGCATTTCCCGTCTCGAAAACCCGATCGACCTCCGCCACGAGGTCGCGCAGGTGAAACGGTTTGGACAGAACGCGCGCGTTCGGCATTTCGCGCCCCGCCTTTAGCGTCACCGCGGCAAAGCCCGTGATGAACATGACGCGCAGCCCCTCGACCATCTCGCTGGCGCGCCGGGCGAGCTCGATGCCGTCCATCTCGGGCATCACGATATCGGTGAGCAGCAGGTCGAACCGTTCCGTCTGTAGCAGCGGGATCGCCGCCGTGCCGCGATCGACTGCCGTCACCGCATAGCCCGCCCGTTCGAGTGCGCGCGTCAGATATTCGCGCATCACCTGGTCGTCTTCCGCCAGCAGAATCCGGATCATGTTTCGTATCTTCGTCCCTGTTCGGCCGCGGTTATGATCGCGGGAGCTTAATATTTCCAGCGCGCGCAACGCGCAGGCGCGCTATGGCGTGCCATTGATGGACGGTTCGTTCGATCAGTTCGGCGCAACGCCCCCGGCTAGCCCCGTCGTGCTGTCTGTGCCCCATGCGGGGCGCGACTATCCTGCCATATTGGCGTCGGTGCGGCGCGTGCCGGCAGGGGCGCTCGTCGTGCTCGAGGACCGCCATGTCGATGCCGTTGCGCAAGGGGCGCGGGGCGACCAGGCGATGCTGGTGCAGCGGCGGGCGCGCGCGTGGATCGACCTCAATCGCGGCGAGGACGAGCGCGACGCGCTGGTCGACGAGGGCGTGCGCCCGCAAGGCCAGGCGCAGGCGTCCGCCAAGTTGCGCAGCGGGCTCGGCCTCGTCCCGCGGCGCGGCGGTGTCGCGGGCGACCTGTGGCGGCGGCGTTTCACCGCGGCGGAGGTGGAGGCACGGATCGTCGGCGATCACCGGCCGTATCATCGGGCGCTGGCATCCGCGCTGGCGGCCGCGCATGCGCGTTTCGGCATTGCCGTGCTGCTCGACATCCATTCGATGCCCCCGCTCGGCACGGGCGCGCGTGTCGTGCTGGGCGACCGCTTCGGCAAGAGCGCGGACAGCCGCTTCGTCGCGCGGCTGGAGGCAGAGGCGGCGATGATGGGGATCGGATGCGCGCGCAACAGCCCCTATGCCGGCGGGCATATCCTCGCCCGTCACGCCGCACCCGATCGGGGCATCCATGGCGTGCAGATCGAATTCGATCGATCGCTCTACCTCGATGCTGCGCTCGACCGGCCGGGGCCGGGAATGAGGCACACCGTCGCGCTGCTGCAAAACATGATCGCGGCAGTTGAGGATGAAGCGCTGAACGGCGGGGCGGTTCGTTCCGAAACGGCGCTGGCCGCGGAGTGAGCGTATAAAAAAACCACCTCGTGCGGATCGCACGAGGTGGCCAAGGTTCAGGGAGGAGACACACCCGAAGGTGTGCCATACGGCGCCGCGAAAGGGGGGGACACGTCGCCGTACAAGCGAATAAATAGGCGGGCGGCGATTTGGTTCAACCCCCGCCCGCCAGGTCGTGCTTTTTTTGTCGATCAGCCGCGTTCGAAGATCGGCGCCATGCGGGACAGAATTTGATCGCGGCGCACGAAATGATGCCGCAGCGCCGCGGCGACGTGCAGCACGACCAGCGCGACCATCGCCCAGCCGAGGATGCCGTGCGCCTCGTGCCCGAAGCCTGCCGCCGCTTTCGACGCAGGCAGGTGCGGCATGATGAACAGGCCGAACCACGTCATCGGCCGGCTCGGCCCGGGGCCGGACACCATCAGCCAGCCGGTCAGCGGCAGCGCGAGCATGAGCAGGTACAGGCCCCATTGATTGGCGTGCGCCACGCCCTTTTCCCACGCCGGCATCGCGGCGGGGTAGGGCGGCGCACGGTGGCCCAGGCGCCACGCGACGCGCAGCACGGTCAGCGCCAGCACGGTGAGGCCGATCGCGAAATGCGCACCCATCAGCGCGCGCAGCGCCGGCACGCTGTCGTGGCCGATGCCGATCACCAGATTGGCGATGATCAGCACCGCAATCCCCCAGTGGAACCAGATCGCGACGGTGGAATAGCGCTCGTCGCGCGGCAGGCGGCTCATCGGCAGGGTCCTCAGCACGGGAAGGGGGCGAGCTTTGCGCGGTGTGCGGATCGGGTCAAGCGCGTAACGAAACGGGCGGCGCCGGCATCCCGGCGCCGCCCGTTCGCGATCATGCGCGCCGGGCGACGTGACGTCGCCCGCGGCGTTCGGTCAGCCGAGCTGCGGCTGGGGCTGCTTGCCCTGATCCACCTGGCGCGCGAACACCTCGCGCATCAGCGACAGCGAGAACAAGTGCGCGTACAGCAGCGGCAGCATGCCCGACTGGCTCATCTTGCGCAGCTGGTCGCCGCGCAGGTTGGCGAGCTTTTCCTCGTTGATCATCTGGAAACCGCGATAGACGAACGGCTGCTGGTTCTGGTCGACCTGGATCGACACCTCGCCCTCCATCAGCAGCTCCATCTCGCGCAGCTCGTTCATGAAGTTCTGCGTACGCGCGCCGGCCTGTTCGAACTGCTCGGCGAAGCCCAGCACGCTCTTGGTGAATTCGGTCGGCTGGCCGTCTTCGAACAGCGCCTCGCCGTCCTCGAATTCGCCGATCGTCTCCGACGTCGGGTCGAAGCACAGCGACAGTTCCTCGCTGTCCGGGCGCAGCCGCGCCAGCATATACGGATAGCGGCGGATATAGGCGGGGACGTAGAAGTTCGTCTCGGTCAGCTTGCCGTCGTCGCCGACGAAGACGTTGACGCCCTCGTTCAGGCCCATCAGCGCGAGCGGGATGGCATCGTCGCCGCTGGAGAAGACGATCGGCATGAAGCGCTGCACCAGCGGAAATTCGTCGGTGGTGATCGGGATCGCATGCTGGCCCGCGAGGAACGGCGCGCTGTCCTGCGGCCGGACGCGCCAGGTCGCGTGCATCTCGCTCGAAAGCGGCTCGAGGCCGTTGTAGAACAGGGGAAGCGGCGCGCTGGCCATGGGAACTCTCTCCGTATTCGTGAGTTTTGGCGCGCCTGGCACGCCGGTCGAACCGGCGGCCGCTCTATTGCCCAGCGGCGGGCGGCGCAAGCGGCACGAGCTTGCCGGGGTTGAGAATCCCCAGCGGGTCCATCGCCGTCTTGATCGCGCGCAGCATCGTCAGCCGTGCGGGAGAGGAAAGCCGCGCAAGTTCGTCGATCTTCATCTGGCCGATGCCGTGTTCCGCCGCGATCGAGCCGCCCGCCGCGACGACCAGATCGTCGACGAAGCGCGTCACCACGGGCACGTCCTGGGCATACCAGCGCGCAGGATCGGTGCCGGGTGCCGCCCGGACGTGAAAATGCACGTTGCCGTCGCCCAGGTGGCCGAAGCCGCTGGCGTGCGTGCCCGGAAAGCGCGCGTCGCACGCCGCGGCCGCGTCGATCATGAAGCGCGGCATCGCGGCGACGGGCACGGAGATATCGTGCTGCGAGGCGGGGCCGAGCGCGCGTTCGGAATCGGAGATCGATTCGCGGATGCGCCAGAAGCCGTCGGCCTGCGCCTCGCTCTGCGCGATCGTCGCATCGGCGATGAGCCCGTCGGCAAGCGCGGTGCCGAGCAGGGTTTCGAGCAGCGGCGCGCCGCGCGGGTCGGCGATCTCGATCAGCAGATGCCACGCATGCTCGTCCGCCAGCGGCGCGCGCGCGGAAGGTAGGTGGACGAGCACGGCGGCGAGCGATTCGTGCGGCAATATCTCGAAACTCTCGACCGCGTCGGTCGCCTGCTGGAAGCGGCGCAGTAGCCGGAGCGCGCTTTCGGGATCGTGCGTCGCGGCCCAGGCGGTGGCGCGCGACACGGGGCGCGGCACCAGGCGCAACGACGCGGCGGTGACGATTGCCAGCGTCCCCTCGCCGCCGATGAGCAGCTGCGTCAGGTCGTAGCCGCGATTGTCCTTCTTGAGGACGGCGAGCCCGTCGTGCACCGACCCGTCCGCCAGCACCGCCTCCACCCCTGCGACCAGCCCGCGCATCGAGCCGAAGCGCAGCACCTGCGTGCCGCCGGCATTGGTCGAGACGAGGCCGCCGACGGTGGCATTGCCCTTCGCTCCCAAGGTCAGCGGGAAGCGACGGTCGACGCCGAGCGCCGCGTCATGCAGGTCCGACAGGATGACGCCGGCCTCCGCCACCGCGAGCCCTGCGTCGGCATCGACGTGGCGGATACGGTTCATGCGCCGGAGCGACAGGATCAGCGCCGAGCCGTCCGCAGGCGGCGTCGCGCCGCCGACCATCGAACTGTTGCCGCCCTGCGGCACCAACGGCACGCGGTGCGCCGCCGCGGCGGCGACGATCGCTGCGACCTCCGCGGTATCGGCGGGCGCGAGAATCGCGGGGGCATGGCCGTGGAAGCGGCGGCGCCAGTCGGTTTCCCAGGGGGCGATCGCGTCGCGGTCGGTGACGATCGCCTTGTCGCCCAGCCGCGGAGCGAGCGCGGCTAGCATCGCGGATTGCGCAGGGGTCATGCGGCGCGCGCTACGCCAAGTTCATCCGCCGTTCAACGATCGCCGCTATGGCACCGCACGACCATGTCCGATCGTTCATGATCCATCCGGGGGTGACCCTGTCGCTGTTTACGGTCTTCGCGCCCGCTCTTGCGGGGGCGTGGGACGATTTTGGCCGCGTCCAGTTCGCGCAGGTGACGCTGCACCAGCGGGTCGTGATCCGCGTCACGACGACGGCGCCCGCGCCCGTATCCGCGCCCCGACCGATCACCTGGAAAGAGAAAAAGGGGCCCAAATGTATCGCGGTCGCCGATCTGGGCGGCGCGATGGTCAGCGGGGACGGCGCGATCGACCTGGCGCTGACCGGCAACCGCCGCATCCGTGCGCACCTGGGCGGGGAATGCCGGCCGATGGATTATTATTCCCGTTTCTATCTGAAACCCGCGGCGGACGGGCGCGTGTGCGCCAATCGCGACGTGCTGAGCATGCGATCGGGGCTGACGTGCGAAATCAAGGCCTTCCGCACGCTGGTGCCGCGCAAATAAGGCGCGCGGGCCCGAAAATCTTGACTTTTGCGCGTAAATCCGCAAGCGCGCGAAGCGATGTCGCAGGCAGTCGCCGCGACCGTTTTCCCGGACCTCTGCATGAGCTTTGCCGATCTCGGCCTTTCCGACGAACTCCTGAAGGCAGTGACCGACGCCGGCTATACCGAGCCGACGCCGATCCAGGCGAGCGCGATTCCCTCCGTGCTGATGATGCGCGACCTGATCGGCATCGCGCAGACGGGGACGGGCAAGACCGCGGCCTTCGTCCTGCCGATGATCGACATCCTGGCGCACGGGCGCAGCCGTGCCCGCATGCCGCGCAGCCTAATCCTGGAGCCGACGCGCGAACTCGCCGCGCAGGTGGCGGAGAATTTCGAGAAGTATGGTGCCGGCCACAAGCTGTCGATGGCGCTGCTGATCGGCGGCGTGTCGATGGGCGACCAGATCAAGGCGCTGGAAAAGGGCGTCGACGTGCTGATCGCAACGCCGGGCCGGCTGATGGATTTGTTCCAGCGTGGCAACATCCTGCTGACCGGATGTTCGTTGCTGGTGATCGACGAGGCGGACCGGATGCTCGACATGGGGTTCATCCCCGACATCGAGGAAATCTGCACCAAGCTGCCCAAGCAGCGTCAGACCCTGTTGTTTTCGGCGACGATGCCGCCGCCGATCAAGAAGCTGGCTGACAAGTTCCTCGACAATCCCAAGACGATCGAGGTCGCGCGGCCCGCGTCAACCAACGTCAACATCAAGCAATGGCTGGTCCCGGTGCCGGGCAGCGCGTTCAAGAAGCGTGACGCGCTGCGCCAGTTGCTGCGCCAGGACGACGTCACCACTGCGATCATCTTCTGCAACCGCAAGACGACGGTGCGTGAGCTCAACAAGAGCCTGAAGAAGCACGGCTTCCGCTCGGGCGAGATCCATGGCGACATGGAGCAGCCGCAGCGGCTGGCCGAACTCGACCTGTTCAAGAAGGGTGAGATCAACATCCTGGTGGCGAGCGACGTCGCGGCGCGCGGGCTCGACATCAAGGGCGTGTCCCACGTCTTCAACTTCGATGCGCCGTGGCATCCGGACGATTACGTCCACCGCATCGGTCGCACCGGCCGCGGCGGCGCGACCGGCGTCGCCTACACGCTGATGACCGCGGAAGATGCGGAGAACATCGACAATATCGAAAAGCTGACCGGGCAGAAGATCGATCGCATGACGATCGAACAGACGCCGGACACCGCCGAAGAGGCGCGCCCGCCGCGCCGCGAGCGCAGCACGCGTAGCGGCCGGGGCGAGGACCGCGGCGAGCGGCCCGAGCGGGGCGGTCGCCGCGATCGTCGCGACGCCGGTCAGGCGACGGAGGCCCCGCGTGCGGATCACGCCCGTGCCAATACCGCCAGCGCTGAGGGTGTTCGCACCGAGCGTAGTCCTGTCGAGTCCGGGCGGGGCGATTATGGCCGCGCCGAGCGGTCGTACGGCGGCGACGCGCCGCGGCCGGCGGATCGCCGCCCGCGCCGCGACCGACGCGACGAGGGGCAGGAGGCTGACTGGAACGGCGGCTGGAACGGCCCGATCCCGGACTTCCTGTCGGTCGCGCTCAATGTCGGTGATCCCGTCGACGCGTGACGCGCCGATGGCCGAGCCAGTGATCGCAATCGTGCCCGCCGAGGCGGCGAGCCTCGCCTCCCCGTGCATCAACGTCTGCACTCTCGATGCGGCGACGGGCTGGTGCCGCGGGTGCGGCCGGACGATCGGCGAGATTTCCAACTGGAGCGCCAAGCCTGCCGCAGAGCGCCGTACGATCCTCGATGCGTTGCCGCCGCGCATGGCGATGCTGGCGCAGCAATAGCGGGCTGCCTGCGCGCCGCGGCGACGTGACGGGCATCCGGCCCTTGCCGTTCCGCGGCGATGCGGCACCAATCCTGTTGGCGGCGGGCATGCCGGTGGATGACACCGCCCGCCCGAGCGCGTAGACGGCGCCGCGTGGACGTGATGCGCCGCCTGATCCTGACGCACCGGACGGTGGCGGCCCTGGTGCTTGCCGCCGCGCTGGCGATGCGGCTGCTCGTGCCGGCCGGGTTCATGCCCGACGTGGCTGGCGGTGCAGTGCGGTTGATCCTGTGTCCGGCCGCGGGGCCCGTGCCCGCCGCGATGTCGCCCATGGCGCACGGTTCGATGGCCATGCCGATGGGGCATGCGGGAACGGACAATCACGTCGCGTCGGCGCATGACCATGGCGCGCACGATCACGACAAATCTTCATCGCACGATCACGCGCCGCAGGACGCACCGTGCGCCTTTGCCGGGCTGGCGCTGGCATCGCTGATGCCGGTCGATCCGGTGCTGCTACTCGCGGCGATCGCCTTCGCGATGGCGTTGGCGGCGTTCGGCCTCGCCTTGCCCACGCCGGGCCGCGTCCCCTACCTCCGCCCGCCGCTTCGCGGTCCCCCCATCGTCGCCTGAACCCGATGCCGGCGCTGCACGCGCCGGTTCTCGACGTCGCGGCCGATCCCGTTTCGGCGTAGGGGCCCGGCGGCCTGTCACCGTCCGGGCGGGCGCGACGTCGTTTCCCACGACGATCTCACAGGGGACCATCATGCCCATCACAAGCCTGTTCCTCGTCGCCGCACTGGCGGCGGGGCAGGGCGATTCGCCTGCCGACCGGCGCGCCGCCCTCTTGCGCGAACGCGCCGCGATCGATGCCGAACTGCGCGCCCTCGACGCCCAGGCGGCTGCGCCCGCGACACCTGCCACGACGTCCGGCGCGGCGAACCAGCAGCGCGCGCTTGCCGACGACGTCGTCGTCACCGGTCGCGCGCTGTCGCTGACCACCGACGTGCGCGGGCAGACCGTGACGACGGTTCGCGACGCCGTGTTCCGCAACACCCCCGCGACGACGATCGCGGATATCGTCCGCTTGTCGCCGGGCGTCGTCGTCATCCAGGGCAACGGCCCGCGCGACGTCGGCGTATCAGTGCGCGGCTCCAACGCGCGCAACAGCTTCGGTGCGCGCAACCTGCAGGTGTTCGAGGACGATTTCCCCGTCACCCAGCCCGATGGCCTTGCCCGGTTCGACCTGACCGACCCGCACGCCTATGGCGCGGTCGACGTCGTGCGGGGGCCATCGTCCGCCCGTTACGGCAATTACGCGCTGGGCGGCGCGATCAATTTCCGCACCCGCCGCGGGCGCGACATCCGCGGCGCGGAGGTTGGCACCGACTTTGGGGGCGACGGCTATGCCAATGCCTATGCGACGATCGGCAACGTCGGCGCGACCTACGAATACAGCCTGTTCGCCAGCCTCGCCGGCGGCGACGGCGCGACGGGGCATAGCGGCTACGAGACGGGAACGCTGAACGGCCTCGTCACCATTGCGCTCGGCGACCACGACCGGCTGACCGGCAAGCTCATCTACAACGAGGGGTTGTTCCGTTTATCGACGCGGCTGTCGTACAATCAATATCTCGCCAATCCGTATCAGCAAGGTTGCGATCGGGCGGCGAGCGCGGCGGCCGGCTGCGGCACGATCGCGGTGCTGGTCAACGGCGTCAACGGCGCGCGGATCGCGCAGAGCGCGGCGGAGGGCGACCTTGCCCGCAACGATCGCCGTACGATCGTCGGCACGCGCTGGGAGCATGACTTCGACGGCGACACGACGCTGCGGACGCAGGCGACGTTCGACAGCCGCGTCGTCAACCAGCCGACCAGCGCCACGCCGTTCAAGGGGACGCTCGACAGCTATAACCTGTCGACCGACCTGACCGATCGCCACCGCCTGTTCGGGCTGGACGCGACCGGTTTCTTCGGGCTGTTTTACAACTATCTCGACAACCAGAGCTACAGCTTCAACAAGACGCCCGCCGGCCGCAACGGCATCGGCGCGCCGACGCAGACGGTATTCGGCGACGTCCGCAACCTGGGCGCGCGCGCGCGCGAGGAAGTGGCGGTGACGCGCGACGTGCGCCTGATCGCGGGGATCGGCGCGGAACGATCCGACATCCGCATGCGCCAGACGGCCTATGCCTATCCGGTGGGGGGCATTCCGACGCTCACCGTCATCCCCGCCGATCGCCGATTCTGGAACGTCGCGCCCGAAGCATCGGTGCTGTGGCAGGCAACGCGCGCGGTTGGGCTGCATGCCCGCATCGGCACGGGTTACGGCATTCCGCAGGGCGGCAACCTGTTCGTGACCAGCGCGGGCGTGCCGGGCAACAACGTCGCGCTGAAGGCGCAGCGCAACACCGGTGTCGATATTGGCGCGGCGCTGACGCTGGGCGACACGCTGAGCGCCGAGGTGACGGGCTATTACGAATGGTTCCGCAACGAACTGGTGACGCAATCGGCGGGCGTGAACCTGTTATCCTATACCACCAACGCGCCGCGGTCGGTGCACCGCGGCGTCGAGCTGGGGCTCGACTGGCATCCGGTATCGGGGGCCAAGCTGCTCGCGAGCTACAGCTACAACGACCAATATTATACCGACTTCGCGGAGCGGCTGACCGCGGGCACGACGTCGGTCGTGATCGATCGCGCGGGCAATCCCATTCCCGGCGTGGTCCCCAACATGGCGAATGTGCGCGCAGGCTACGATCAGCCGCGCGGGGGCTTGCAGGGACTGGGCGGGTTCGTCGAGGCAAGCTGGCGCGATCGCTATCCGATCGACAACGGCAATCTGTTGCGCGTGCCGGGCTACACGCTCGTCAACCTCAACCTGCATTACGATCCGCCCGCGGGCGCGGACTGGTGGCGGCGCGTCAGCCTGTTCGCCAGCGTGCAGAATTTGTTCGACGAAACCTATGTCGGATCCGCGTCGGTCATCGCGGACAGCCTGAACCCCACAACGGGGCAGCAGAACCCGGCCGTCGTGCTGCAGGGGACGACGGGCAGCATCTATGCCGGCCAGCCGCGCACGGTCTACGCCGGCATCAAGACGAGGTTCTGACCATGACCGTATCCCGAAAGGCGCGGCGTTGGCCGGGCTATCCGACGATCTGGCGCTGGCATTTCTATGCCGGATTGCTGTGCATCCCCTTCGTCCTGTGGCTGTCGCTGACCGGCGCGGCCTATCTGTTCCGGCCGCAGGTGGAGGCGTTGATCGACCGGCCCTACGCCCATGTCGCAGGGCCGGGCCCGCGTGCTACCGCTGCGGCGCAGGTCGATGCCGCGCTCGCCGCAGTGCCGGGATCGGTGCTGCACCGGTATCAGCTACCCGATACGCCCGATCAGGCGGTGCAGGTGATCGTCGGCGCGCACGGGCGCGAGACGCGCGTCTACGTCCATCCGCAGACGCTCGTCGTGCTGAAGACGGTGGGCGAGCAGGACCGGCTAATGCGCATCGTCTTTCGCCTGCATGGCGAACTGCTGGCGGGCGATGTCGGCTCGTACGTCGTTGAGTTGGCCGCATCGTGGACGATCGTCATGGTGCTGACCGGGCTGGTGCTGTGGTGGCCGCGCGGCGGCAGGCTGGCGGGCGTCGTCTATCCGCGGCTGACCGCGGGCGGGCGGCGGTTCTGGCGCGACCTGCACGGCGTCACCGGCTTCTGGGTGTCCGCGATGACGTTGCTGTTGCTCGTCTCCGGCCTGCCCTGGGCGAAGAGCTGGGGCACGTATCTGAAGACCGTGCGCACCGCGGTGGAGGGCGGCCCGGTGAAGCAGGACTGGACGATCGGCGCGGCGACCAAGGGCACGCGCGCGATGGAGGGCGCGCATGCCGAACATGGCGGGATGACGATGGACCATCCCCGCCAGTCCTACGCGCCGCTCGACCGGATGATCGCGGCGGTGCGGCCGCTCGACCTTGCCGCGCCGGTGCTGATCGCGCCGCCCGCGGGGATGGGGCAGCCGTGGACCGCCAAGTCCGACGCCGCCGACCGGCCGCTGCGCACCGACGTCGAGCTAAACGCCGATGGCCGCATCCTGTCGCGTAAGGATTTCGCGCAGCGGCGGCTGGTCGACCGGATCGTCGGCTATGGCGTCGCGCTGCACGAGGGCGCGCTGTATGGCTGGCTCAACCAGCTCGTGAATCTGCTCACCGCGCTCGGTCTGATGCTGCTGGCGGTCAGCGGCGTGGTGTTGTGGTGGCGCCGGCGGCCCGATGGCGTGCTGGGCGCGCCGCATCCGCGCCCGCGTCCTGCGCTGGCGATGAGCCTGATCGCAGTGATCGTGGCGCTGGGCGTGCTGCTGCCGCTGTTCGGTGTGACCCTGATCGCGGTGCTGCTGGTCGAGCGGCTGCTGTTCGTGCGGTTGACGCGGGCGCGGCACTGGCTCGGGCTGGCGGGATAGTCCGGTGCGCCCCTCCCGCGGACGGGGCGGGGCGCATCCTCACTTCTCTTTGGCGAGGCCCGGCCAGCGCGCGTCGATCGCGCTCGCGACGCCATTGGTCCAGCCGAAGCCGTCCTGCGTCGGATATTCGCCGCCGCCGCCCGCCTTGCGTTCGGCAACGTCGTATTTCTCCAGCATCTTGCCGGTTTCGGCATAGGCGCGCGCCACCGTCGTCATCCAGCGGCCGGCGATCTCCTTCGCCAGTGCCTTCTCGCCGTTGCGCGACAGGCCGTCGATCGCGATCCATTGCAGCGGCGCCCAGCCGTTGGGCTCGTCCCATTGCTGCCCCGTGCTGGCGGTCGTCGTGCGCAGCCCGCCCTCGCCGAGCAGCTTCGCACGGACCAGCGCGGCGGTCGCGCGCGCCTGCGCCGGGGAAGCCGCCCCCACGAACAGGGGGTAGAGGATCGCGGCGGTGACCGCCGGCGTCGGCCGCTTCGCCGCCATGTCCCAGTCCGCGAATCGCGCCTCGCCCGGTGCCCACAGATAGCGCGTGATCGCCGTACGTCGCCGGATCGCCCGCTGGCGGAAATCGGCGGCGCAAGCAGCATCGCCTGCGGCGGCGCAGCGCGTCGCGATCCGCTGCTCCATCGCCAGCATCAGACTGTTGAGATCGACGGGCACGATCTGCGTGGTGCGGATCGTCGCCAGCGTGCGGCCATCCGCCAGCCAGCGGCTCGAAAAGTCCCATCCGCTTTCCGCCGCGGCGCGCAGGTCGCGATAGACGGCGGCGGTGTCGCGCCCCGCGGCGGCCGCCGCGGTGCCGGTCGCGACGTCTTCGGCGTAGGATTCGTCGCGCGGCGTGTCACGATCGTCGTAATAGCGGTTGAGCAGGCTGCCGTCGGGCATGCGCACCACCCGCGCGCACGCGCCGGTCGCGGCGACGCAGTCCGTCCCCTTCATCCACCAGGCATATTCCCGGCGCAGCGCCGCCAGCCGTCGGGCGGCGCGCGCGGGATCCGTATCCCGCGACAGGTCAAGCATCAGCGCGAAAAACGGCGGCTGCGACCGGCTGAGGTAATAGCTGCGCATGCCGTTGGGGATATGACCGTAACGCTCGATCACGCTGGTAAAGTCCGCCAGCATCGATTCGATCAGCGGCTGCTGTCCGTCCGCGGCCAGGCCCAGCATCGTGAAATAGCTGTCCCAATAATACATCTCGCGAAACCGTCCGCCCGGGACGACATAGGGTTCGGGCAGCGGCAGCGCGGAGCCGCCCGGCACCCCGGCGGCGGGCTGGCGCACCAGCATCGGCCAGAGCGCGCGGATATGCGCGCGCATGTCGCCCGCATCATGATCGTTGACGCCGGGCACGGTGAAATTGGCGAGCACGAACGCCTTCAGGTCGCCGATCCGCGCGCGGTCGAAATCGGCCATGATCGCCGCCGGATCGCGCTTCGGCACCGCATCGACGAACGTCTTGCCGTCGGGGAAGATCTTCTGCGTCTGCACCGCGACGAACAGCGGGCCGTAAAGGTCGGCGGGAGAGGCGGGTGCCGGCCGCGTCGTCGGCACGGCCTGTTGCGCGCTTCCGGCGACCGGCATCGCGGCAAGGCCGGCGGCGAGCAGAAGGGTCGATAGACGTGGCATGGGCCTCTCCCGGATATCTGCGCCGCGCCGGACTTGTCCCGGCATCCACCGTATCGCACATACGGCGCATAGCCTTCTTTGCGGAACCGTGGATACCGGGACAAGCCCGGCGTGACGAAGCCATGGGCGAAAGGATGAATGCATGCCGGCCAAACCCCCGATCGGCCGCGACACGCGGCTCTGCATGTCGCTCGCCGCGCGGCCCGGCAATTTCGGGTCGCGCTTCCACAACCGCCTCTACGAACTGACCGGGCTGGATTACGTCTATAAGGCGTTCACCACGCACGATCTGGCGGCGGCGATCGGCGGCATCCGTGCGCTCGGCATCCGCGGCTGCGCGATCTCGATGCCGTTCAAGGAGGCGGTGATCCCGCTGCTCGACGCGCTGGCACCGACCGCGGCGGCGATCGACAGCGTCAACACGATCGTCAACGATGATGGCGTACTGACCGGGCACAACACCGATTATGGCGCGGTGCGCACGTTGCTGGACGAGGCGGCGGTCGATCCGGCGATGCCGTTCGTGCTGCGCGGATCGGGCGGGATGGCGAAGGCGGTGGCGGCGGCGCTGCGCGATCGCGGGCATCGCACGGGAACTATCGTCGCGCGCAATGCCGCGGCGGGGCGGGGGTTGGCCGACCTTTACGGTTTTGCGTGGCAAGCCGATCTTGCCGGGGCGAGCGCGTCGCTGCTCGTCAACGTCACGCCGATCGGCATGGCGGGCGATGATGCCGATATGCTCGCCTTCCCGACCGATGCGATCGCGGCGGCGCAGGTCGCGTTCGACGTCGTCGCATTGCCCGCGGAAACGCCCTTCCTGCGCGCCGCAGGTGAGGCGGGCAAAAAATGCGTCACCGGCGCGGCGGTGGCGACGCTGCAGGCGCTCGACCAGTTCTTGCTCTACACCGGCGTTCGGCCGACCGATGCTGAGGTCGCCGAGGCGGAGGCGTTCGCCCGCGCGGGTTAGAAACATACCGGACACATGCGACGAACGGCCGAAGCGGGCGATTGCCCGCGGGCGACGGAGCCCTTAATGCCATGCGCCGCATGTACGCGGCGTCCTATCGATCATCCCCGGACCGCCGCCGCAGGGCGATCAGCCTGGCGCTGACGATCGTCGCGCATATCCTGATCGTCCTCCTGCTCTTGCTGCTCCCCAATTCGCCGCTGACGCGCATGGGGCCGTCGACGGCGCTCACCACCTTCGACGTCTCGTCCTCCGGCAGCCCCTCGCCCAGCAAGGCGCAGGCGAAGAAACAGGCGGCCGCCGCCCCGCGCGGCGGCGCGCCGGAGGTGAAGCCGCAACCGACCCCGCCGCAGGACCAGCCGCTGCCGCCCCCACCGCCCGAGGTCGTGCCCGACAACATGCTGATCATGGACCGCGCGTCGTTCGCCGCGACCGACGTCAGCAAGATCAAGGGCAAGAAGAGCGCGCGTGAGCTCGCCGCTGCGGGGGATGCGAGCGGCGACAGCGGCGATGCGGGCGCGGGCGACGATACGCCGGGCGCGGGCAAGGGGCCGGGCGGCCAGCGCCTCTATGCCGCCGAATGGTATCGCGAACCCGTCGCGTCGCAGACCTCGCCCTATATGCCCAAGGAGATCCGCGAGGGCAGTTGGGCGGAGATCGCGTGCCGAACCGCACCCGATTATCGGGTGGAGGATTGCCAGCAGATCGGCGAATCGCCCGTCGGCGCGGGGCTGGCGCGCGGGCTGCGTGAGGCGGCGTGGCAGTTCCGCGTCCGCCCGCCGCGGATCAACGGCAAGCCGATGATCGGCACCTGGGTGCGCATCCACTACGACTTCACCGAGCGCGCTGCGCGCTAAGGTCCTGGATCAGAGGCGGTGCCGGCCCGTTCCCCCACCCGGCCTCCCAACCAGGATATGCTTTGGGAGGTCGGGTGGAGGAGCGGGCCCGCACCGCATCCACGTCAGTGGAGCAAACGTCTGGAACCTTACCCCCGTTCGCGTGCGCGGCGGTACGTGCCCAGCAGGCGCACCCATTTCGAATGGAAGCCCAGTTCCTCCAGCGCGCGGTCGACCGCGACGTCGCCGGGCTTGCCTTCGATATCCGCGTAGAATTCGGACGCGGAGAAACTGCCGGCGCGCTGGTAGCTTTCCAACTTGGTCACGTTGACGCCGTTGGTGGCAAGGCCGCCCAGCGCCTTGTAGAGCGCGGCGGGGACGTTCTTCACCTCGAACATCAGCGTCGTCATCCACGGCCCGTCTCCGACCGCCGGCTTGCCGCCGCGCGCCAGCACGACGAAGCGCGTGGTATTGTGGTCCGCATCCGCGATGTCGACGCCGAGCAGGTCGAGGCTGTAGATCGCCGCCGCCCCCGGCGGGGCGAGCGCCGCAATCGCCGGATCGCGCAGTTCGGCGACATAGGCGGCGGCCCCCGCGGTGTCGGGATAGGCGAGCGCGCTGATGCCGTGCGCCTTCAGCCAGTGGCGGCACTGGCCCAGCGCCTGCGGATGGCTCATCGCCTGCGTCACCGCCTCGCGCGGGCCGGTGCCCATCAGTGCGTGACGGATCGCGACGAAATGCTCGCCGATGATGACCAGCCCGGATTCGGGCAGCAGGAAATGCATGTCGGCGACGCGGCCATGCAGCGAATTCTCGATCGGGATCACCGCGCGGTCGGCGCGCCCTTCGCGCACCGCGTCGATCGCATCGGCGAACGAGAAGCAGGGCAGTGGCAGGCAGTCCGGACACGCCTCCAGCGCGGCGACGTGGCTGTTCGCGCCGGGTGCGCCCTGGAATGCGACCGCGCGTTCCGGATCGGCGAAGGCGGCGGCGGTCATCGCGGCGACGATCGGGCGGGCGGGGGCGGCGTAGGTCTCCATGATCGCAGCGCGCGTAACAGGCGGGGGCCGCCGCCCGCAAGCGCGCGCTTGCGGGCGCGCACGGGCTTTCCTATGGGTTACAGCCCAGAGGCGAGGATAACAGGGGCTACACCGGCAATGGATAACCGCACCAACACGATTGCCGGCTGGGCATTGGCGGCCTGTGGCGTCGCGCTCGGCCTGTCGATCGCCGGCGGGATGATCTTCCACAGCGAGCGCCCCGAAAAAATGGGCTATGCGATCGAGGGTGTCGAGGAAGCGGGCGGCGGCGGCGAGGCCGCGGCGGTGCCGATCGCGACGCTGCTGCCGACCGCCGACGTGGCGAAGGGCGCGGAAGTGTTCAAGAAATGCGCCGCGTGCCACACCGTCAACCAGGGTGGCGCGAACGGCATCGGTCCCAATCTGTACGCGACGCTGGGTGAGCCGATCGGCCAGGGTAAGGGCGGCTTCGCTTTCTCCGATGCGCTGAAGGGTGTCGGCGGCAACTGGGACTTCGACAAGATGAACGCGTGGCTGACGTCGCCGCGCAAATTCGCGCCTGGTACGAAGATGACCTTCGCGGGCCTCGGCAACGCGCAGGACCGCGCCAACGTCATCGCCTATTTGAACAGCCAGGGCTCGAACCTGCCGCTCCCCGCCGCGCCCGCCGCCGGCGCGGCGCCTGCGGGCAAGCCGGGCGAAAAGCCCGCCACCGCCGCCGCCAAGGATTCGGTGGCCAACGCCGACGCGGCGAACAACCTCGGCAACACCGGCACGCCGGCGTCGGGCGCGCCGTCGGTCGACCCGAACGCCGCCAAGGAAGGCGCGAAGGCGGGGAAGTAACCTTCATTTCCTCTCCCTTTGGGAGAGGAAGAGCCGCCGCAGGCGGCGATAGGTGAGGGCGGGAGCGTGACGGCCGTTCGGGGCCCGCCAGCGCGCCGCTAGCCTTGGCGATCGACCCTCACCCTTCCGGCACTGAGCGTCTCCCTCCCTCTCCCGATGGGAGAGCGAAAGAACGGCTCACCCCTCGGCGCGCGCCTGTTCCTCATAGAATTCGCGCACCACGTCCCACGCCTCTTCGGCGGTTTCGACATAGGTGAAGATGCCGAGGTCGCGCTGGCTGACGACGCCTTCGTCGACCAGAGCCTGGAAATTCACCACCTTGTCCCAAAATTCCCGGCCGAACAGCAGGACCGGGATCGGCTTGATCTTGCCCGTCTGGATCAGCGTCAGCAGTTCGAAGAGTTCGTCAAACGTCCCGAAGCCGCCCGGGAAGGCTGCGAGTGCCCGGGCGCGCAGCAGAAAGTGCATCTTGCGCAGCGCGAAATAGTGGAACTGGAAGCTCAGCGCCGGCGTGACGTAGGGATTGGGCGCCTGTTCGTGGGGCAGGACGATGTTGAGGCCGATCGATTCGGCGCCGACGTCGGTCGCGCCGCGATTCGCCGCCTCCATGATCGACGGGCCGCCGCCCGAGCAGACGACGAACTGGCGCATGCCGTTCTGGTCGCGCGGCACCCGGCTGGCGATCTGCGCCAGTTCGCGCGCGACTTCGTAATAGCGGCTCTTGGCCACCAGCTTCTCGGCGATCGCGCGCGCGGTCTCGTCACTCGCCATGTCCAGCAGCGCCTTCGCCTTGGCGGGCTCCGGAATGCGCGCCGACCCGTACATGACGAAGGTGGAGGCGATCTTCGCCTCTTCCAGCAGCAATTCGGGCTTCAGCAGCTCGAGCTGGAAACGCACGGGCCGCAGATCGTCGCGGAGCAGGAAGTCCATGTCCTGGAAAGCGAGCTTGTAGGCGGGGTGCTCGGTCTGCGGCGTGGATATCGCCGCCTTCGCGCTTTCGGCGTCCTGCTTTGCATGAGGAAAGACGCGCGCGGGTACTTTGGTATCGGTCATTTATGCCGGGTTAGAGCAAAGCCGAGGGGCGCTCAACGGCAGAAATGCGCGCCATCGTCCTCGAGATGCAGGTGGTTGCGATGCGCCGCATTATAGGCCGGCGACAGCACCGTGCCGAAGCGGCGACAGGCGGAGGCATGGATGGCCGACAGGAACGCCTGCACCTGCGGATCGGGCGAGGTCCAGTCGTTGAGGACCGAGATGCGTCGTCCGTCCTTGAGGGTGAAGCCGCCGACGTCGACCGCATTGGCGATGGCATGGCCCGATCGGCGGTCGCCATATCCCGCCGTGCCGACGACGTTGCGGCAGGCATAGCTGCCCATGCCCTGTACGCTCGCCAGTTCGCTGCCCAGCATCTGGTATGCGGCGGGGCCGACGGCGTTGCGCACCCAGGCGGAAAAGGCGCGGGCTTCGCCGCAGCGCATCGCGGTGACGCCGGTGATGGGCACGCCGATCTCGACCAGCTGCACCGCGCCCGACAGGCCGCAGCCGTTGCCGAAATCGCGGTCGGGCAACACGCGATAGGCGACATGATTGGCGCGCAGGTCGGCGAGGCATTGCGCCGTGACCCGCGGCGAGACCACCGCGATCGATTCGCGTGGCGGCGCGGGACGTTCGCGGCTGCCGCAGGCGGCGAGAGCCAAAGCGACCGCCATCGTCATGCCGGACCTGTGCCGGCATCCATTCGTCCCAAATCCCGACACCCATTTGCTGTGCCTCGCTGCGGACCTCGGAACAAGTCTGCGATGACGAGCTGCCGGAAACACAGGACCAATAATCCTGGCCACTCGCGGAGAGGAAGTTTGCCCGTTGCCAACACCCGCGTCGGTCTTTAGGGCGGTCGACGGGCCACGCGGTCCCAACGCCGCGCGTGCTCTCTGTGAGGAGAGTTGACATGACCGATACGACGCTCGCCGACGCCGCTCTTGCGCCTGCGAAACCCGCCGCTAAGCCGGCGCGACCCCATTTCTCGTCCGGCCCCTGCGCAAAGCCGCCGGGCTACGACCCCGCCAAACTCGCCACCGCCGTGCTCGGCCGCTCGCACCGTTCGAAGCTGGGCAAGCAGCGCCTGCAATATTGCATCGATCTGATGCGCGAACTGCTCGGCCTGCCTGACACGCACCGAATCGGCATCGTGCCCGGCAGCGACACGGGGGCGTTCGAGATGGCGATGTGGACGATGCTGGGCGCCCGCCCCGTCACCGCGCTCGCCTGGGAAAGCTTCGGCGAAGGCTGGGTCACCGACGCGGTCAAGCAGCTGAAGATCGACCCGACCGTGATCCGCGCCGATTACGGCGAGTTGCCCGATTTGACCCAGGTCGACTGGTCCAACGACGTGCTGTTCACGTGGAACGGCACGACCAGCGGCGTGCGCGTGCCGGACGGCGACTGGATCGCGGATACCCGCGAGGGGCTTTCCTTCGCAGACGCCACCAGCGGCGTCTTCGCCTACGACCTGCCGTGGGACAAGATCGACGTCGCGACGTTCAGCTGGCAGAAGGTGCTGGGTGGCGAGGGCGCGCACGGCGTGCTGATCCTGGGGCCCCGCGCGGTCGAGCGGCTCGAAAGCTACACCCCCGCCTGGCCGCTGCCCAAGGTGTTCCGCCTGACCAGCAAGGGCAAGCTGACCGATGGCATCTTCAAGGGCGAGACGATCAACACGCCCTCGATGCTCGCGGTCGAGGATGCGATCTTCGCGCTCGAATGGGCGAAGGGGCTGGGGAAGGGCGGCCTGATCGCCCGCTCCGACGCCAATGCGGCGGCGCTCGACAAGATCGTCGCGGAACGCGACTGGCTCGGCCACCTTGCCCAGGACCCCGCGTCGCGGTCGAAGACCAGCGTCTGCCTGACCGTCGATGCCGACGAGGGCGTCATCAAGAAGATGGTCTCGTTGCTCGAGGCGGAGGACGCCGCCTACGACATCGGTGGCTATCGCGACGCTCCGCCGGGCCTTCGCATCTGGTGCGGCGCGACCGTCGACACCGCCGATATCGCCGCGCTCGGGCCGTGGCTCGACTGGGCCTATGCGACCGCCAGGTCGGCAGCCTGATCTAATCCACTCGTCATTCCCGCGCAGGCGGGAATCCAGACACGCAGGTCGTCGCAGGGGCCGCATCGTCAGCGGCTCTGGATCCCCGCCTACGCGGGGATGACGACTGGTCATCCAAGGAAAAACCCATGCCCAAAGTGCTCATCAGCGACAAAATGGACCCCAAGGCCGCGCAGATCTTTCGCGAGCGCGGCGTCGAGGTGGACGAGATCACCGGCAAGACGCCGGACGAGCTGAAGGCGATCATTGGCCAATATGACGGCCTCGCCATCCGCTCCTCGACCAAGGTGACGAAGGACATCCTGGCGCATGCGACCAACCTGAAGGTCGTCGGCCGCGCCGGCATCGGCGTCGACAATGTCGACATCCCGGCCGCCTCCGCCAAGGGCGTGGTCGTGATGAACACGCCTTTCGGCAATTCGATCACCACCGCCGAACATGCCATCGCGCTGATGTTCGCGCTCGCGCGCCAGCTACCCGAGGCGGATGCCTCGACGCAGGCCGGCAAGTGGGAAAAGAACCGCTTCATGGGCGTCGAGCTGACGTCGAAGACGCTCGGCCTGATCGGTGCGGGCAACATCGGCAGCATCGTCGCCGACCGGGCGCGCGGGCTCAAGATGAAGGTCGTCGCGTTCGACCCGTTCCTGACGCCCGAGCGCGCGCTGGAAATGGGGGTCGAGAAGGTGACGCTGGACGAGCTGCTGGCGCGCGCCGACTTCATCACGCTGCACACGCCGCTGACCGACCAGACGCGCAACATCCTGTCGGCCGAGAATCTCGCCAAGACCAAGAAGGGCGTGCGCATCATCAATTGCGCGCGCGGCGGGCTGATCGACGAGGCGGCGCTCAAGGAAGGGCTCGATAGCGGCCACATCGCGGGCGCCGCGCTCGACGTCTTCGTCGAGGAGCCGGCGAAGGCCTCGCCGCTGTTCGGCACGCCGAATTTCGTCTCGACGCCGCACCTCGGCGCGTCGACCACCGAAGCGCAGGTCAACGTCGCGATCCAGGTCGCCGAGCAGATGGCCGATTTCCTCGTATCGGGCGGCGTCACCAACGCGCTCAACATGCCCAGCCTGTCCGCCGAGGAAGCGCCGAAGCTCAAGCCCTATATGGCGCTCGCCGAAAAGCTCGGCTCGCTCGTCGGCCAGCTGTCGCACGGGGCGCTGACCGGCATCGCCATCGAGGTCGAGGGTGCGGCGGCGGAGCTCAACCAGAAGCCGATCACCGGCGCGGTGCTCGCCGGGCTGATGCGCGTCCATTCCGATACGGTGAACATGGTCAACGCGCCCTTCCTGGCGAAGGAGCGCGGACTCGACGTGCGCGAGGTGCGCCACGACCGCGAGGGTGATTATCACACATTGCTGCGCGTCACGGTGAAGACCGCGGAAGGCGAACGATCGGTCGCGGGCACGTTGTTCGGCGACCAGGCGCCGCGCCTCGTCGAGCTGTTCGGCATCAAGGTCGAGGCCGATCTCGCGGGCCAGATGCTGTACGTCGTCAACGAGGACGCGCCCGGCTTCATCGGCCGCCTCGGCACGACGCTGGGCGAGGCGGGCGTCAACATCGGCACCTTCCACCTCGGCCGCCGCTCGGCGGGCGGCGAGGCGGTGCTGCTGCTGTCGGTCGACGAGCCGGTCGGCGGCGAGCTGCTCGCGCGGGTAAAGGCGTTGCCGGGGGTCAAGACCGCGATGGGCCTGTCGTTCTAGGTCGGCAGGCGCGCCTCACGCGCGTCCTCACCCGGTCGCCGGCTTCGCCGTCTCTTCCCTACCCCAATGAGATAGGGAAGAGTGCCGCGGGCGAAGGGTGAGGGTAGGGGCGCAAAGCCCCGTGGCGCGTTCGGCGCAACCCCGCTATCGCGCGAACCATGATGACGACCGGCCTGCTCCCCGAGGGATTCCACGACCGCCTGCCGCCGCATGCCGACGCCGCCGCCGCGATCGAGGCGCGCGTGCTGGAGGCGGCGCGCCTGCATGGCTACGAGCGTGCCGACCCGCCGCTTGCCGAATATGCCGACGGCCTGTCGTCGCGGCTGAAGGATGGCGCGCTGACCGATGCGGTGCGTTTCGTCGACCCTGTCTCGCAACGCACGCTGGCGATCCGCCCCGACATGACCGCGCAGGTCGCGCGCATCGCGGCGACGCGCATGGGCCACCACCCGCGCCCCGTGCGCCTGTCCTATGCCGGCCCGGTGCTGCGGCTGCGCGCCGATCAACTGTCGCCCGCGCGCGCCTGGCGGCAGATCGGGTGCGAGCTGATCGGTCTCGATTCGGTTGCGGCGGCGCAGGAGGTCGTCGGCGTCGCGGTGGAGGCGCTTGCTGCGGCGGGGGCCGGTGGTCTGTCGATCGACTTCACCTTGCCCGACCTCGTCGCGACGCTCGCCGCCGGGCCGATGCCGGTTGCGGCGGAGGCAATCGAGCCGCTGCGCGCGGCGCTCGATGCGAAGGACGCGGGTACCGTCGCGACGCTGGCGCCCGCCTATCTGCCGCTGGTCGAGGCGGCCGGGCCGTTCGCGGTCGCGGTGGAGCGGCTGCGCGCATTCGATGCCCATCGCGCGCTGACGAGCCGGCTCGACGCGCTCTCGGCGATCGCCGCCACGCTGGGCGAGCATGCGACGCTGACGCTGGATCCGACCGAGCGGCACGGATTCGAATATCAGTCGTGGCTCGGCTTCTCGCTGTTCGTCGCCGGCGCCAGCCGCGAGGTCGGGCGCGGCGGTACCTATACGATCGTCCATGCGGATGGTGCGGAAGAGGCGGCTACCGGTTTCTCGCTCAACGCCGACGCGATCGTCGCCACCGCCGCACCCACGCCGCGCCGCCGCCTGTTCCTGCCCTTCGGCACCGCGCCTGCGGAGGGCGCCGCGATGCGTGCTGCCGGCTGGGTCACCGTCGCCGCATTGGAGCCGGGCGATACGCCAGCGGCGCAGCTGTGCACGCATGTGTGGCAGGATGGCGCGGCGCGGGCGCTCTAGGCAGCACTCTCGAAACCGTGTGGGCGGTTGACCGGGCGCTTCCGCCCGGCTAACCGCCCGCCCGCACTCACTGGAAATCCCGCCGCGCCGAGTCCTGTCGAAGGGCGCGCCGGGTCTGGCCGGCAGGTGGAGACCTGTACATGGCGAACGTCGCGGTGATCGGCGCCCAATGGGGCGACGAGGGCAAGGGCAAGATCGTCGACTGGCTGGCGGAGCGTGCGGACATGGTCGTGCGCTTCCAGGGCGGGCACAATGCCGGCCACACGCTCGTCGTGGGCGACAACGTCTACAAATTGTCGCTGCTGCCCTCGGGCATCGTGCGCGGCACGCCGTCCGTCATCGGCAACGGTGTGGTGCTCGACCCCTGGGCGCTCAAGGCGGAGATCGAGCGACTGGCGGCGCAGGGCGTCCATGCCACGCCTGAGACGCTGCGTATCGCCGATACCTGCGCGCTGATCCTGCCGCTGCACCGTGACCTTGATGCCTTACGTGAGGATGCGAGCGGCGCCGGCAAGATCGGCACGACGCGCCGTGGCATCGGTCCGGCGTATGAGGACAAGGTCGGCCGGCGCGCGATCCGCGTCTGCGACCTCGCCCACCTCGACGATCTGGGTCCACAACTCGACCGGCTGCTCGCGCACCACGACGCGCTGCGCGCCGGGTTCAACGCCGCGCCGATCGACCGCGACGGCCTGATCGCGGAACTGCGCGAGATCGCGGGCTTCGTGCTGCCCTTCGCCAAGCCGGTATGGCGCGACCTCAACGCAGCCAAAGCTCGCGGCAAGCGCATCCTGTTCGAAGGCGCGCAGGGCGTGCTGCTCGACGTCGACCACGGTACCTATCCGTTCGTCACCTCGTCCAACACGATCGCAGGGACAGCGGCGGGCGGATCGGGGCTGGGGCCGGCGGCGGTCGGCTTCGTGCTGGGTATCGCCAAGGCCTATACCACGCGCGTCGGATCGGGGCCTTTCCCCACCGAACTCGACGACGAGACGGGCGAGCGGCTGGGGCAGCGCGGTCATGAGTTCGGCACGGTCACGGGGCGCAAGCGCCGGTGCGGCTGGATCGACACCGTGCTGCTGCGCCAGTCGGCGGCGGTCGGCGGGATCACCGGTATCGCGCTGACCAAGATCGACGTGCTCGACGGGTTCGACACGGTGAAGATCTGCACCGGTTATCGCCTGAACGGCGAGACGCTCGACTATTTCCCGGCGCATGCCGCCGACCAGGCGAATGTCGAGCCGGTCTATGAGGAGATGGAAGGCTGGCAGCAGTCGACCGCGGGCGCGCGCAGCTGGGCCGATCTGCCGGCGCAGGCGATCAAATACATCCGCCGCGTGGAGGAACTGATCCGCTGCCCCGTCGCGCTGGTGTCGACCAGCCCGGAGCGCGAGGACACGATCCTGGTCCGCGATCCTTTCGCGGATTGATAAGGACATAAAAAAGGCCGGCTGACGCATGCCAGCCGGCCTTTCTCACAACCTTGGCGGGTTATTGCGGCGTCGGGGTACCCGTGGTGGTTCCTGCGGTGCCGCCGACGGTGCCGGTGGTCGAGGTTCCGCCCATCGTTCCCGTGGTCCCGCCACCCATGGTGCCGGTCGCGGTGCCCGTCCCAGTGCCGGTCGTGCCACCCATCGTATCGGTCGTGCCGCCCAGGCTGCCCGACGTCGACGTTCCGGTCGACGTATCAACGCCTGTCGTGCTGCTGCTGGTACCCGAACGGCTGCTGCGACCGCGCTTGCTTGCCTTGCTTTTCGATTGGGTCGACATGGTACCCGACGTCGTGGTCTGGTCGGTCGGCGACGTGGTCGTCTGGCCGCTGGCGTCCACCGAGCCGGATGCGGAGCCGCCCATGGTCGAGCCGCCAGTCGTGGTCTGGGCGAACGCCGCCGGGGTGATCAGCATGGCAGCCGCCATGATCGGAAGGACCTTACGCATTGTTCTCTCCTGCAAAAATCTGTCCGCCTTCAACGGATCGGGCAGAAGAGCGTTCCGGCCGTCAGCCGCATTGGCCCCGATGAAGCAACGCCTGGTCGGCTAGAACAAGCGCGACCATCGCCTCGACGACGGGCACGCCGCGGATGCCGACGCAAGGATCGTGACGTCCCCTCGTCGCGATCTGCGTCTCCTCGCCGGTCGGCGAGATCGTGTCGACGGGGGTCAGGATCGAACTGGTCGGCTTGAACGCGACGCGCATCGTCACCGGCTGGCCGGTGGCGATGCCGCCCGCGATCCCGCCGGCGTGGTTGGCGAGGAAGCGCGGGCCGTCGTCGCCTGCGCGCATCGGATCGGCATTCTGCTCGCCGGTCAGCGCCGCGGCAGCGAAGCCGTCGCCGATCTCGAATCCCTTTACCGCATTGATGCTCATGCACGCCGCGGCGAGCGCGCTGTCCAGCTTGGCGTAAAGCGGCGCACCCCAGCCGGCGGGAACACCGGTTGCCTCGCACGCGACGACCGCGCCCACCGACGATCCCGCCTTGCGCGCGGCATCGACGATACCTTCCCATCGCGCCGCGGCGGCAGGATCGGGGCAGAAGAAGGGATTTGCGTCGATCTCGGCATCGTCGAAGGCGGCATAATCGATGCCGTCGCCACCGATCGCCTCGACCCAGGCACGGATGCGGACCCCCGGCACCACCAGCCGCGCGACGGCGCCCGCCGCGACGCGGCTCGCCGTCTCGCGCGCCGACGACCGGCCGCCGCCGCGATAGTCGCGAAAACCGTATTTGGCGTCATAGGCATAATCGGCATGACCGGGGCGATAGGCCTTGGCGACCTCCGAATAATCCTTCGACCGTTGGTCGACGTTCTCGATCATCAGGCTGATCGGCGTTCCCGTCGTGCGGCCGTCGAACACGCCCGACAGGATGCGCACCTGATCGGGCTCGCGCCGCTGCGTCGTGAAGCGGCTGGTGCCCGGGCGGCGTTTGTCGAGCCACGGCTGGATATCGGCTTCGGCAAGGGCGATGCCCGGCGGGCACCCGTCCACCACCGCGCCGATCGCGGGCCCGTGGCTCTCGCCCCAGGTGGTGAAGCGGAAAAGATGCCCGAAGCTGTTGACGCTCACAATTGTGCCCCCGGATCGATGCGGAAGGCGCGCAGTAGCGCCCGCCGCAGCGGCCCGGCAAGCAACAAGGCGATGAGGACGCCGATCGACGCGCCCGCACTGCCAGCCGCGGCGATCCAGCCCCAGGCGGGCGCGAGCCAGCCGCCGATCCACACGCCCGCGACGATCAGCGCCAGGACCAGCGCGTCGCCGATCGCCCGGGCATGCGCCTCGCGCGCCGGCACCGCGACGCGATCGTATCGGCTGCGCTGCCACGCGTAATAGCCCGCCAACATGGCGAGAAGGGCAAGGGCCGCGGACAGCGTCATCGCGTCGATCCGTTACGCCAGCGCGATGTCCGGCGCGTCCTCCGCCTTCATGCCGATGACGTTGTATCCGGCGTCGACATGGTGGATTTCGCCCGTCACGCCCGACGACAGGTCGGAAAGCATGTAGAGGCCGGCACCGCCGACATCCTCGATCGTCACGGTGCGGCGCAGCGGTGCGTTCAGCTCGTTCCACTTCAGGATGTAGTTGAAGTCGCCGATGCCGCGCGCCGCCAGCGTCTGGATCGGGCCCGCGGAGATGGCGTTGATGCGAATATTTTCCGGCCCGAGGTCGACGGCGAGATACTTGACGCTCGTCTCCAGCGCAGCCTTGGCGACGCCCATCACATTGTAGTGCGGGATCACCTTTTCCGCGCCATAATAGGTCAGCGTCAGGATCGCGCCGCCGTTCGGCATCATCGCCCGCGCGCGCTGCGCGACGGCGACAAGCGAATAGGCGGAGACGTTCATCGTCATCAGGAAATTGTCGAGCGTCGTGTCGTAATAGCGCCCACGCAGCTGCGACTTGTCGGAAAAGCCGATCGCATGGACGACGAAATCGATCGTCGGCCATTCCGCCTTGAGCGCGTCGAACGTCGCATCGAGCGCCGCCATGTCGGCGACATCGCAGTCGAACAGGCGCGCGACGCCCAATTGCTCGGCGAGCGGGCGTACGCGCTTTTCCATCGCCGCGCCCTGATAGGAAAAGGCGAGTTCCGCGCCCGCCTCGGACAATTGCTTGGCGATCCCCCAGGCCAGCGATTTGTCGTTCGCCAGACCCATGATCAGCCCGCGCTTGCCCGCCATCAACCCCGTCGTCACGCCGCCTGTGCCTCCACCTTTTGCGTCGCGCCCTCCTCTAGACCCGGTTCGGGGGGTTCCGCCAGTGCCGCGTTCAGATGTGCGCCGAAGACGAGGCCAAGGCCGATCAGGTAGAAGAACAGCAGCATGACAACGACGCCGGCAAGACTGCCGTAGGTCAGGTCGTACCCGCCGAGACGGCTGAGCACGATCGGCAGCAGCGCGGTCATCGTCACCCACCAGGCGGCGGTGAACAGGGCACCCGGCCATTTCGGGCAGTTGGTGTACCGATATTTGCCGGGCGTGACCGAATAGAACAGCAGGTAGAGCGCGCCGAACATCACGACGCCGGGAATGACCCGCGACAGACCTACCCAGGCGGCGGCGTCCCTCGCGAAGGGCAGGAGGCGATAGATGAATTGCTCGGCGGCGGTCAGGATACCTTGAACCAGAAAGCTCATCAGCGCGATTACCACCGACAGGATGATGACGCCCGACGAGGAAAGACGCGATTTCCAGAACGGTACGCTCGCCTTCGTGCCATAGGCGCGGTGGAACATGTCGCGGATCGTCTCGATGAAGCCGCCGACGGTCCACAGACCGACCAGCCCGCCCAGCCACAGCAGCGACCCCGTGCGCGCCTGCAGCACGTCGGCGATCGGCTTGCGCAAAATATCGGCGACGTTGGGAGGCAGGACGTGGAGGAACGAGGCGACGGCGCGCTGCGTCTCCGTGCTCTGGCCGAGCAACGACAGCACCGCGGCGGCAGTGATGAAAAACGGAAACACCGTCATCAGCGCGAGATAGGCAAGGTTGCCGGCGTAGATGAAGCCATCGTTGAATACGCCGATCGCGGCCCGCTTGGTCACCTCCCACGCGGCGGCCGGCGGCCGCAGCCTGGCGAGACGATGCCGTGCGCCCCGAAGCTGATGCGCGCGGTCTTCGGGGGTGTAGGCGGTCGTTTCGGTCACGTCACCGCGTCAGACGCCCATCGTCGCCCGTGGGTTCCGCGGGTCGTCCCATCCTTCGACGAACTGTTGCAGCGCGGCATCACCCGCCGGCACGTCGATGATCAGCGTGACGAGCTGGTCGCCGCGCGTCCCGTCCTTCCGATGGAAGCCCTTGCCCTTGAGGCGCAGCGTCTTGCCCGACGTGGTGCCCTTCGGCACGGTCAGCATCACCGCCTTGTCGACGGTGGGCACGCGCACCTGCCCGCCCAGCACCGCCTCGCGCAGCGTCAGCGGCAGGTCGAGGCGCACGTCGTCGCCATCGCGCGTGAAGAAGCGGTGTGGTTGTACCTCGATCGTCACGATCGCGTCACCCGCACCGCCGGGCCCCTGTTCGCCCTTGCCGCCCAGGCGCATCTGCGTGCCGTCCTCGACGCCCGCGGGCAGTTTCAGGTCGATCGTCTTGCCATCGCCCAGCGTCACCCGCTGCGGGCTCAGCGTCGCAGCGTCGGTGAAGGGGACGCGCAGCGCATAGGCGATGTTCGCGCCCTTGGGCTGCGGCCGCCGGCCGAACCCGCTGGCAAAGCCGCCGCCGCGCGCGCCGCCGCCGCCGAACAGGCCTTCGAAGATGTCGCCCATGTCGGCATTGTCGCCGCCGAATTCGAACCCGGCGCTGCTGAAGCCGCCGCCAGGACCGGTGCGGGTATAGGGGCCGCCGCTGCCACCGGGACGGCCGCCGCCAAAACCGAAGGGCGAGGCGGGGTTGCCGTCGCCGTCGATCTCGCCGCGGTCGAACCGCGCGCGCTTGTCCTTGTCGGTGAGCAGATCGTACGCCGACGTCACCTGGCTGAACCGTTCGGCGGCCTTGGGATTGTCCGTGTTCCGATCCGGATGCAGCTCTTTCGCCAGCTTCCGATAAGCCTTCTTGATGTCCGCCTCGGTCGCGTCGCGCGCAACGCCCAGGGTCTTGTAAGGATCGGCCATTGGGTCCCCGTTGGTGTATTACGCGCCTATGTGGGGGAGGGTACGGCGCAACGCAATCGACTCCGCGTTCGTTGAGGCGCGAAGAGGAGACGGACGATGGGCGACACGCAACCGACGCAGGCGATGGACAAGGATCATGACCGCGATCATGGCGGCGCGCACGACGGTGTCGGCGACGCGCCGGGCAAGGTCGCCGGCGGCGGCGAGAGCGACGGCGGCGCCTATCCCAATACGCATACGGGCAAGGGCGGCGGCGATGTCGGCGGCGGTTTCTTGGAGCATGGCGGCCAGTCGGACATCGACTATCCGGGCACTGGCGACAAGGACACCGACGACGCGGTCGGCAACACTAACGCGGTGACGAAAGAGTAGGTTTGCGTCCGCACATCTTCCCCGGCCTTCGCCGGGGAAGATGTGCGGGGGCTATCCTCCGGCCGTCACAGGTTCGGCAACACTTGGTCCGCGACGCCCCAGCCTTGCAGCGCGCGCGACGTCGCCCTCGCCAGCAGTTCGTCGCGATCCGTCACCGACCAGCGCGCCACCGTATCGATGTCGCGCAGCTCGCTCCACGACACCGGCACCGCAACGGGCGCACCCGCGCGGGCGCGCGCCGAATAGGGCATGATCGCGGTGCTGCCGCGCTGGTTGCGCAGGTAATCGAGGAAGATGCGCCCTTTGCGCTTCGCCTTCGTCATCACCGCGACGAAGCGGTCGGGGTCGGCGGCGGCGAGCGCCTTGGCGAAGCGTTCGGCGAAATCGCGCACCACCGGCCATTCGGCCTGCGGGGTCAGCGGCACGACGACATGCACGCCCTTGCCACCCGACAGCAGCGGAAAGCTGGCAAGGCCGATCTCGGCCAGCTGGTCGGCGATGAACTGCGCCGCCTTCTTCGTATCGGCAAAGCCCAGCGCTTCGTCCGGATCGAGATCGAAGATCAGGCGATCGGGCCGCTCCAGCGCATCGATCGTCGATCCCCAACCATGGAATTCGATCGTTCCCATCTGCACGCAGGCGACGAGCCCGTCGGCGCTGTCGACCCATAGATAGGGCTGCGTGCTGCCGTCCTTCTCGGTGATGTCGACGTGATGGACATGCTCGCCGAAGCTGCCCGCGTCGTGCTTCTGGAAAAAGCACGCCTTGGCGCGCCCCTGCGGGCAGCGGACCAGGCTGACCGGCCGCCGCCCCGTCCACGGCAGCATGACGGGCGCCAGCGCGGCATAATAATCGGCGAGCTCGCCCTTGGTGACTTGGCTGTCGGGAAAAATGACCCGGTCGCGGCTCGACACCTTCACCGCGACGGCGGGGGGCGCGGGCGTCGGTTCGGGCGTTTCGACCACCACCTCCGCCGCGGGCTTGTCCCCGCGCAGACCGATGAAGCTTGGATGGCGCAGCAGGCCATCGGGCGTCACTTCGGTAAAGGCGATCTCCGCGACCAGTGACGGCGTCACCCAATGCGCGCCGCGGACCATCGCGCGCGGCGCTTCCACCGTGGGCGTCTTGCGGGACAGGCGGGCGAGTTTCGCTGCGATCTCGTCCATCAGCCTGGCGTCGAACCCGGTCCCGACCTTGCCCGCATAGCGCAGCCGCCCGCCCTCGTACACGCCGAGCAGCAGCGATTTGAAGCCGCGCTTTTTGTCGGACGCGAGCCAGCCGACGATGACGAATTCCTGCCGCCGGATGCATTTCGCCTTCAGCCAGGCGCGCGTACGGCCCGATCGATAGGGCGCGTCGGCGCGTTTCGAGACGACGCCCTCTAACCCTTCGCGGCACATCGCCGCGAACAGCGGCTCGCCCGGTCCCAACACATGCTCGGCGAAGTGCAGGCGATCGTTCGTCGGCAACAGGGCACGCAGCCGTTCTTTGCGCGCGATGGTGGGAAGGTCGCGCAAATCCTCGCCCTCCGCTTCGATAAGGTCGAAGGCAAACAGCGTCATGTCGCCCCCGCTCGCGATCGCGTCTTTGAGCGTCGCGAAATCGGGGCGTCCGTCCTTGAAGGCGACGATCTCGCCATCGATCAGCGCGGTGCCGGGGATGGCGGCGGCCGCGTCGGCGATGCCGGCGAACTTGGCGGTCCAGTCGAGGCCGCTGCGCGTGAAGATCCTCGCACGCCCGTCCGCCACCGCGACGAGGGCGCGATAGCCGTCGTATTTCACCTCGTGCAGCCAGCCCGCGCCGGGCGGGACGGCATCGACGAGCGTGCACAATTGCGGTTCGATGAAGGCGGGCGACGTCCCCCCGGGTCCGGACGGGTTGGCCGCCGGTTCGGGGGAGTTCTTCTGCGGTCGGGATGCCGTCTTGTCGCGAATGCGCCTGGGGCGCACGCCATCGGCGATCTCCTGCATCGTCCGGCCGGTCGACACGCTGGTCAGCGCCTCTTCGGTCAGCACGTCGGTGCCGCCGGCGAAGCCGTCGTCGATCTTGCGCAGCAGCCAGTTCTCGCGGCGCTCCTTGCCGCGCGGCTTCAGGCGGATGAGCAGCCATTCGCCCTTCATCCGTTCGCCCTCGAGCACGAAATGCAGATGCCCCTTGTCGAGATCGGCGGCGGATTTGCCCGCGACGGGCGCCCAGGTGCCGCGGTCCCACAGCATCACCGTGCCGCCGCCATATTCGCCGGCCGGGATCGTCCCCTCGAACGACGCATAGGACAGGGGGTGATCCTCCGTCCGCACCGCCAGCCTTTTCTCGTCTGGGTCGAGGCTGGGGCCGCGCGTCACCGCCCAGCTTTTCAGTACGCCGTCGATCTCCAACCGGAAATCCCAGTGGAGGCGCGTGGCGTCATGCTTCTGAACGACAAAGCTGTTGCCATGGCCGGGTTCGGGCATGCCGGCAGGCTCGGCGGTCTTCGCAAAGTCGCGCTTGGCGTTATAGGCGGAAAGGGCGTCGGTCATTAGGTTACTCTCCACACCCGCTCGTCATATCCGCGCACGCCGGGACCCATGTCGCCCGGAGCGTTGACGCCGCCGACGTTCCGTGTCCGTGGGTCCCGGCGTGCGCCGGGATGACGAAGGGGGGAGCGGTTACGCACGCTTTTTCGTCGGCTTTGTCGCCGGAGCCTTCGCAGCCGGCTTGCGGGCCGGTGTCTTCTTCGTCGGCGCTTCTGTTTTCCCGCCCTCCATCGATTTCTTGAGCGCCGCCATCAGATCGACGACGTTGTTGCCCGACTTGGCGGCGCCCTCATCGTCGTCCTCGATGATCTTGCGCCCCTTCGCCTTGCGCTTGCGCTCGATCAGGTCCTTCAGCGCATCGACGTAGCGGTCGTGGAATTCCTGCGGCGCGAACGCGCCCGTCTTCTTGTCGATCAGCGCCTGCGCGAGATCGAGCAGATCGGGATCGGGCTTCGCATCCGGGATTTCGCGGAAATAGCTTTGCGCCTTGTTGACCTCGTCGGCGTAGCGCAGGGTTTCGAGCACCATGCCGCGCCCGCACGGCTTCAGGCTGACGACATATTCGCGGCCCCTGAGCGCGAGCTGGCCCAGCCCCACCTTCTTCGATCGCTTCAACGCCTCGCGCAGCACGATGAACGCCTCTTCGGCCAGATCGTCGGCGGGGACGACGAAATAGGGTTTTTCGTAATAGATGACGTCGATCTCGCTCGCATCGACGAACTGCGTCAGTTCCAGCGTCTTTTTCGATTCGAGCTTCATGGCATCGATCTCGTCCTGCTCCAGCAGCACGAACTCGCCCTTCGATACCTCATACCCTTTCATGATCTCGTCGGTATCGACGGGGCCTAGGCCGGTGACGACCTTTTCATAATGGATCGGCTTGCCGCTCGGCTCGTGAATCTGCTTGAAGGATACGGATGCGCCGCTCCTCGTCGCGGCATAGATCTCGACCGGGATCGAGACGAGGGCGAGGCGGATCTGGCCTTGCCAATAAGCGCGTGCGGGCATCGGTCGGGGCCTTGACGTTGCGGAAGCGATTCAATCCGCCGGCGAAAGCCCGGTTCCCGCGCGGTTGGATCGACCTGTGACAGCGCGTCGCTTTTGGGCTAGGGCGCGGGGCATGGTCGACGATCCCTTCGCGCTGTTCGACGCCTGGCTGAAAGCGGCCGAGGCGGGCGAACCCAACGACCCCAACGCCATGGCGCTCGCCACGGTCGATGCCGCCGGGCAGCCGTCGGTGCGCATGGTGCTGCTCAAGGGGCATGGGCCGGACGGCTTCGTCTTCTACACCAACCGCGAGAGTCGCAAGGCGCACGACCTTGCGGCGGTGCCCAGGGCGTCGCTGCTCTTCCACTGGAAATCGCTGCGTCGGCAGGTGCGGATCGAGGGCGCGGTGACGCAGGCGAGCGATGCCGAATCGGACGCCTATTTCGCTACGCGGGGGCGCGACTCGCGGCTCGGCGCATGGGCGTCGGACCAGTCGCGACCCCTCGATGCCCGCGCGACGTTTGAGGCGCGGTTTGCCGCGATGCAGGCGCGGTTCGAGGGGCAGGACGTGCCCCGCCCGCCGTACTGGGGCGGATATCGCGTGGCGCCGGTGCGGATCGAATTCTGGCAGGACCGCGCGCATCGTCTGCACGAGCGGCGACTGTTCACGCGCGACGGTGCGGGCGCCTGGACCGAAGGATTGCTGTTCCCATGACGCAGGACGAACGCCGCCGGATCATCCCGCTCGCGACGCGCGCCGCGCTCGCCAGCGTCGCCATGGCGTGTTTCCTGCTCGCGCTGAAAAGCTATGCCGCCTGGCAGACCGGATCGATCGCGATGCTCGGCAGCCTTGCCGACACCGCGCTCGACCTGCTCGCCAGCCTGGTGACGCTGTACGGCGTGCGCCTGGCCGCGACACCGGCGGATCACGACCACCGCTTCGGCCATGGCAAGGCGGAGGCGCTGGCCGCATTGTTCCAGGTCGCGCTGATCACCGCATCCGCCGGCGGCATCGCGTGGCGCGCGATCGATGCGCTGGGCAGCGACACCGCGACGGGCGATGCCGAATTCGGCATCGGCGTGTCGATCGTCGCGATCCTCGCGACGATGGTGCTGCTCTGGTACCAGCGCCGGATCATCCGCCAGACCGGGTCGGTCGCGATCATGGCCGACAACGTCCACTATCAGTCGGACGTGCTGCTCAACGGATCGGTGATGGTCGCGCTGATCGTCGACCAGTATCTGGGCTTCCACAAGGCCGATCCGCTGTTCGGCATCGCCATCGCGCTGTGGCTCGCCTGGGGCGCGTTCCAGGCGTCGTCGACCGCGATCGATCAGCTGATGGACAAGGAATGGCCCGAGGATCAGCGCGCCGCCTTCCTCGACGTCGCCGCGCGCCAGCCCGGGTTGAAGGGTATCCACGATTTCCGAACCCGCCGGTCGGGCAGCCACGATTTCGCGCAATTCCACATGGAGGTCGACCGCAACCTCACGGTCGGCGCGGCGCACGACATCGTCGAGACGGTGGAGCGCAGCCTGCGCAGCGCCTTCCCGAAAGTGGAGGTGTTGATCCACCTCGATCCCGAAGGCCATGTCGACACCGACAATCCGCTGGTCGAGGCGGACGTGACGCCGCACTGGTTCGGCAAGCGCGTGGGGTATTGAGATGCGGATACCGTTCAGCCAGATCGATGCCTTCGCCGACGCGCCCTTTTCGGGCAATCCGGCGGCGGTGATGCCGTTGTCGGCCTGGCCAGACGATGCGCTGCTGCAGGCGATCGCGGCGGAGAACAACCTGTCCGAAACCGCTTTTCTCGTCCCCGCATCCGGTAACGATGCCGATTTCGAATTGCGCTGGTTCACGCCCACGGCCGAGGTCCGCCTGTGCGGTCACGCGACGCTGGCGAGCGGGCATTTCGTTTTGTCGTCCGGCGAGCCGCGCGATGCCGTACGCTTCGCGACGCGGCAGGCGGGCGTGCTCACCGTGATGCGTGAGGGCACGGGCTATGTGCTCGCGCTGCCCGCGTGGCGGCCCGAACCCAAGCCGCTGGCGGACGTGGTCGCGGCGTTGGGTGTCGAGGACGTGGTCGACACGCTGTGGCGTGACGGCGGCTATGCCGTCGTCGTGCTCGAGTCGGAAGCCGCGGTGCGCGCGGTCGCGCCCGATTTTCGCGCGCTCGCCGCAACGGGCGAGCACCAGGCGATCGTCACCGCGCGGGGAGAGACGGCGGACGTGGTCAGCCGCGTGTTCGTGCCGGCGTTCGGGATCGACGAGGATCCGGTGACCGGATCGGCGCACGCGGTGATCGCGCCCTATTGGGCGGAGACGCTGGGCCGCGACGCGTTCACCGCGTTCCAGGCGAGCGCGCGCGGCGGGCGGCTGACGTGTCGGATCGCGGGCGACCGGACGGTGCTGGGCGGCGCCTGCGTCACGGTGATCGAGGGCACGTTCCTACTGCCCTGACGCTACCTTTTGCGCGCTACCTTTTGCGGCCCTTGGTCATCGGATCGGGCTTCTTTGGTTTGATCCAACCTTCGGGCGGTTCCACCTGCTGGCGGCTGGTGCCCAGACCCATGGCGCCCGGCCGTTGCCGGATCAATCCGGCGGGATCGGCATCGTCGCCGCCCGCGCGCAACAGGCTGATCCGGTCGCGCAGCTCGGCAGCGCGGGTGAAATCGAGCGCGGCCGCGGCAGCCTCCATCTCCGCCTGCAGGTCTGCGATCGAGACGGTCATGCCACCGCCGCCAGCGCGGCCTCCGTCTCTGCGATCCAGCCGCCGCCGAGCACGCGGTCGCCCGCGTACAGGACCGCGGCCTGCCCCGGCGACACGCCATATTCGGGTGCGTCGAACGCCAGGCGATTGCCAACCATGCGTGCCGGCACCGGCTTCGCCATCGAGCGAACCTTCGCGCTGAGCGGGCCGTCTAGCGGTCCGAGCCGGTTGAGGTCAGTCAGTCGCGCCGCCGCGACCGCAAGCGCCGCGCGTGGGCCGACGACGACGCGTTTCGCCGCCGCGTCGAGCCTGACGACGTAGAGCGGTTCGGCGGTGCCGCCGATCTCCAGCCCGCGGCGCTGGCCGACGGTGAAATGGATGATACCGCGATGCTCGCCCAGTTTCTGCCCGGCGAGATCGACGATGTCGCCCGCGGTGTCCGCCTCCGGGCGCAGCTTCTTGACCAAGCCGGCATAATCGCCGTCGGGGACGAAGCAGATATCCTGGCTGTCGGGCTTGCCTGCGACCGCGAGGCCCATCTCCGTGGCCAGTTCGCGCACCCGCGCCTTGGGCAGCGCCCCCAGCGGAAAGCGCAGGAAGTCCAGCTGGTCCTGCGTTGTGCCGAACAGGAAATAGCTCTGGTCGCGCGCGGGATCGGCGCCGCGGTGGAGTTCCGCGCCATTCGGCGCTGCCATGCGGCGGACGTAATGGCCGGTGGCGAGGCAGTCTGCGCCGAGATCGCGCGCCATCTGCAGCAGATCGGTGAACTTGGGTCCCGTATTGCACTGGACGCAGGGGATCGGCGTGCGGCCGGCGAGATATTCGTCAGCGAACCGGTCGACCACCGACTCGCGGAAGCGGGTTTCGTGGTCGAAGACGTAATGCGCAATGCCCAGGCGATCGCACACCGCGCGCGCGTCGCGGATGTCGCGGCCGGCGCAGCACGCGCCCGCGCGGCCGACCGCCTCGCCATGGTCGTAGAGTTGCAGCGTGACGCCGATCGTCTCCGCACCGGTGCGCGCGGCGAGTGCCGCGACCACCGAACTGTCGACGCCGCCCGACATCGCGACCACGATCCGGCGCGCCGTCGCCGGCCCGGAGAGCTGGAAATCCACATCGTCCATGATGCACCCACCATAGCCGCTTTCGCGCCCGCCCGCAAAGTTCACGATGGTTCACGACCCGTTGCCGGCGCCTTTACGGAGCCTTCATCCTGCCTGGGCTAAGCCGCTGCTCCCGAACGACGGCATGGGCGTAACGCTTTTGGATCTGAGCTTTCCCGGTTTCGACAAGGATGCGGAGGTCACCCGGCTGCCGGGGGACCTGGCCGTGCTGATGATCGGAATCGCGGCGCGCCAGAATGCGAGCGCCACCGCGGCGGCACAGGCGCAATTCGGCCGGGTGCGCGACATCGGGCGGCTGCTTCAGCCGCTCGACGGCGCGTTCAACGGCCCGATGGCGGCGGCGCTGATGCGGTGGGGCGAGGGGTGAACGCGATGTTTACCGCGGCGCTTCAGGTGATCTTCAAGCGTCGTCGTTAGGGAAGCGTATCGAATGTTGAACGTAGGGCTGCTGGCCCCGGTCGAGGTTGAGTAATGATCGAAAACCAGAAAATCCGTCCTGCCAAGGTCATCGGCCCGCTCGGCGAGTCGCTGACGCTGGACAGCCTGCCGCCGCCGTCGACGACGCGCTGGGTGGTCCGCCGCAAGGCGGAAGTGGTCGCCGCGGTCAACGGCGGGCTGCTGTCGGTGGACGAGGTGTGCGAGCGTTACGGCCTGACGGTCGAGGAATTCGCGGGCTGGCAGCGCGCGATCGACCGGTCGGGCATGCCCGGCCTGCGCGTGACGCGCATCCAGCATTACAAGTCGCTGTACGAGCGCCAGCAGAAATACTGATCCGCTCCCGCTTGAGCGGTGCATGCCGGCCCGCTTCCTCCCGGTTCGAACCGGGAGGAAGCGGGCCGGTGTCGATTCAGGGGCGCAAGGCGCACCCGGCGGACACGCGCACCGGGCTGCACCGCGCCATCGCGCCGCCGGGCAGCGTGACGGCGAAATGCAGGTTCGCCGGATCGGGGGCGCCGGGATAATAATCCGTGCTGACCGCCTGTGCGCCGCTCTCCATCGCGGCGGTCGCCTTGGCGCGGTTACCGCTGCGCGCCTCGACGGTATTGGCGTCGGTGCGGGTGCGCACGATCAGGCCCCGGCGCACCCAGTCGCGAATCTTCGCGCCGTCCACCAGCGGATCCTGCACGATCTCGATCGCGGCCTCCGGCTCGCCGGCGGGATACCAGCCGAACATCGCGCGTCCCTTCAGCGACGGGTGCCCGGCGCGATAGACGTCCGACACCGCGGGGCGAACGTCGAACAGCACGTAAACCCGCCCGCGCGCCGCATCGAGGCTGGGCCAGCCGCGCGTGCGGATCGCATCGGCGAGCGTCGGCGCGGACCCGCGCACCTCGTCCGGCGTGATCAGCCGGCGGCCCGGCAAAGCCGCGCGGATTTCGGCATCGAGCGTGTCGAGCAGGGCCGCGTCGTCCAGCCCCAGCGGAGGGCTGATCTCCGGCCGGTCCGACGGCGTATCGGCGGCGTTGATCGTCACCATGATCGGCAGGTGGCGCGGATGCGCGCGCGACCATGCGTCGATCTCGCCCAGACACCGCTTCAGCGTCACGCAGGTCGAGATGTAATCGACGTCGGGAATGTGGAACACCTTGTAGCCCGGCCGCAGCATCGCCGCCCGGTCGAACGCGCTCGTCTGGTGCGCGGCGCGGACCAGCGCCTCGCCCTTCGGGTCGGCGTAGCGGCCGCCCTTCGGATCGGCGAAGATGTCGATCTCCAACTGGCGGACGCCGTGGTCGAGCTGCCGCGAAAGCGGCAGGTGGTAATAATCGAGCGCGTCCGCCATCTGCGGCGCCCGCGCACGCAGCGCCGTCATGACGGCAGGCGGGATTTGCGCCTTGAAACTGTTGTGCGACCCCACGACCTGGATGTCGTTCATCCGCAGTGAGCGGGGCGCCTCCATACTGCCCGCCAGCGCGCCGGCCGCGCTGACGGTGGCGAGCATCGCGAAGGCGGGAAGCAGGAAGCGCCGCATGATCAGAACTCCGCCCGGGCGCCGAACAGGATCGTCCGGCCGTAATAGTTGATCTCGCCGAAGCGGATCGGATCGTCATTGTACGTGTAGAGCTTCGCGCCGGCGAGGTTGATGCCTTCGAGGCTGAACGTCAGCCTCGGCGTGACGCGCAGCGACAGGCTGCCGTCGAGCGAGCCGAAGGCGTCGGTGTAGGTCGGCGCCTGCGTCGTGCTGCCCGTGCCCGACAGATATTTGTCGCGCCACACGTACGATACGCGCGCCGAGACGGGACCGTAATCGTAGAAGCCGACGACGTTGAAGCTCTGCTTCGACAGTCCGAGCAGCTGATCGCGGATCGGCCGTGCGCCCGCGGTGTAGAGCGCGTTCACCGCGGTGCGCGTGTACGACGCCTGGAAGCCGAGGCCGTCGAACGGCTTGGGCAGGAAAGTGAAGACCTGGTTGTACGCCGCTTCCGCGCCATAGACCTTGGCATTGCCGCCGTTGACCTGCGTGCTGAGCAGCACCGTGCCCCGGTTGGGGATGACGATGTTGACGTTCTGCGCGGTGATGTAATCGTCCAGCGCCTTGTAGAAGACCGCGCCACTCAGCGAGCCGTGCGCGTTGAAATACCATTCCAGCGAGCCGTCGAACTGCGTCGCGAGGAACGGATTGAGCTGCGGGTTGCCGCCACTCGCGGTCGGCGCGTCGGTCGACACGGTGATGCGCGGCGCGCTGTCGGTGATGTTGGGACGGGTCAGCACGCGGCTGGCGGCGAGGCGGCCGACGAGGGTCGGCGTCAGTTCGGCGCGCAGGTTGAAGCTGGGCAGCCAGTCGTTGAACGTCTTGGGATAGCTGACCGCGGTGGGCGTCGCGCCGGTGGTCAGCGTGCCGCTGGCGACTTGGTCGGTGTGGACGAAGCGCACGCCGATATTGCCCGTCACCGGCACCGATCCCGCATCGAACCGATAGTCGGCGCGGATATAGCCTGCCGCGACCTTCTCCGTCGTCACGAACGACGAGCGCAGGTCGCCCGCGGTCAGCGGGGCGTTGGCGATCGTCTGGTTGAACAGGGCGTTGTAATAAGTCTGGGTAACCGGGACGATGAAGCTGCGCGGCGCGTTTCCGGGCACGCCCGAGAGGAAATCGTCATAGGGCAGCTGTTCGTAGGCGGGCGTGCCGAGGCTGGTCAGCGGCTGGCCGTTCGCCGAATTGACGATATAGTCGCGGCGCGAATAATCGCGCTTGCGCCAGTGATATTCGCCACCCATCGCGATCTTACTGAGGAAGCCATCGAAATCGTGGGCCACGTCGAGCCGGGCGTAGGCGTCCCAGTCCTTGCTGTTCTTGGGCGCGATGTTGAACGGATAGACGGCATAATTGGCCGGGTTGTTGACGTCGACCGGCGTGGTGAAGGGCGGCAGCACCTTGTAGCCGCCCGACGCGTCATACGTTAGCGGCGCGTTGAAGAAGGCGCGGCTGCGCACCGTCCCCTCCGCGTTGCTGGGGTGATAGCTGTGCGCCGACGACCAGTTGCCGTTCGCCGACACGTGCCAGGCGTCGCGATCCCACGTCTGCTTGAGGCCGATCGAGAGCAGGTCGTGGCGGTTGAGGCTGTATTCGCGCGACGCCATGAAGCGGACGCGGTTGATCGTCGCGGCGACGACGGTGTTGCCCTTGATGACCGCGCTGCCCGGAACGATCGAGGTATTGGGGTCGTCCGGATAGATATCGAGGCCGAATTCGTCATAGGCGACCTCCAGCCGGGTCGCGAGCACGTCGAGCGTGGTGCGCAGTTCCGGCGTCGGCTGCCATTCCGCCGAGACGAGACCCGAAAGCCGCTCGCGATGTTCGGTCTCGATCGTCGGGCGCGTGCGCGTCGGCGTGTAGAGCCCGGCGGGCAGGCCGCCCGCGGCGGCGGAGGTGAACTTGTCGAGGTTCCAGCCGAAGTTGAGGAATCGGTCGTTGCGGACGTCCTTGCCCCAATATTGCCCGGTAGCGAGCAGGCCGAAAGTGCCGTCCGGCGATTTCCAGCTGGTCAGCAGCGTCGCATTGGGCTCGACGCGATGCGTCTGCGTCGTGAACGTGTAGCGCGAATTGAGCGTCGTCTTCGTGCCGACATCGAGCGGGCGGAAGGTGTCGACATCGATATTGCCGCCCAGCGCGCCCTCGGTCATGTCGGCGGTCGGCGTCTTGATCACGTCGATGCGCGACACGAATTCGGCGGGCAGCATCTCGAAGCGGAACTGGCGGCCGTTGGCGCCGCCATTTTCGATCAGGTCGTTGAGGGCGATCGAGCGGCCGTTGACGAGCGTGTTCTGGAACTGCGGGCCGAGGCCGCGGACGGAGACGTACAGCCCCTCACCGCGCGGGCGCGTGATCGCGACGCCGGGCACGACCTGCAGCGCCTCGGCGACGTTCTGCGCGGGGAACTTGCCGATGTCGGTGGACGCGATCGAATCGACGCCATAAGCGGCGCGGCGCTTCACCTCGGTCGCCTCCGCGAGACTGCGCGCGTAGGTGCCGGAAACGACGATGTCGCTGTCGTCCTGCTGCTGCGGAGCATCGGCGGCCGGTACGGCCGCGGCAACGGGCGCGTCGTTGGCGTGCGGACCGGCGGCGGCCTGCGTTTGCGCAGCGGCGCCCTGAACCGCGAACAGCGCGGCGAACGTGAACGGAAGCGTGGCGCCCGCAAGGCGCGAAAGGTTGGTCATGTGAGAATCTCCCCCCGGCTTTATGCCGTTGCGAGGCGCGCTAGATTCCATTCATTACGGACCAAAGTAGAACCAATGACGCTTTCGTGAAGGCGTCGAATTTTCCTGCAAAGGATTGCTAGGCACGACGGATCGTTCAGAAGCCGCGGGGCAGCGGCAGGCTGGCGACGAACGCGGTCCAGCCCCCCGCAGCAGGCAGCAGCGCGATGTCGCCGCCATGACCGCGCACGATCTGCCGCGCGAGCGCGAGGCCGACGCCGCTGCCTTCGGGCTTGGTGGTCATGAACGGATGGAAGATCGTCTCGGCCAACTCGGGCGTGATCGCGGGGCCGCGATTGGCGATGGTGAAGGCGACGGCATCGACCGTCGTCGTCGCCGCCAGTCGCGCCGCCGGGGCGGGCACGGCGGCATCGATCATCGCCTCGGCCGCATTCTGGAGGACCGCCCACAAGGCGGCGGAGAGCTGGTCCGCATCGGCAAGTATCGTCGGCGGCGCGTGTGTGATGTCGACGTCGAGCACGATTCCCGGCCAGCGGACCGCGAACAGGCGGGCAAGGTCGGTGGTGAGATCGGCGATCCCGACCCGGTTGCGGTCGGGCGCGGGCAGGCGCGCAAGGCTGCGGTACGTGTCGCCGAACCGCTGAAGCCCACCGGACCGGCGCGCGACCGTTTCCACCGCCTCGCGCACCGCGGCAAGATCGGGCGGCGTATCGCGTAGCATCGCCGCCGCGGTATCCGCCAGCGAGGCGATGGGGGTCAGCGCGTTGACGATCTCGTGGCTGAGCACCTGGACGAGGTCGCGCAGCGCGGTCGCCTCCGCCGCCTTCAGCTCCGTGCCTATGTCGATCAGCGCGCCGACCTGCGCCACCCGGCCGCCCAGCAGCAACTCGCCCGCCGCCAGCGCGAACGGGCGGGCGATACCCCCCTGATCCAGCGTGACCGTCGCGGTGCGGCCGGGCGCGGTCTGCGTCATCACCGCGACCAGCGCGGGCGGGGCGGCGGCGATCGTATCGTCCGCAGCGAACAGGCGGCGCGCAGCCCGATTGACCGCGCGCAGCACGCCGTCCTCGAGCACGACGAGCGGCGCGGGCGACAGATCGAGATAGGCAACGAGGCGGCGGCGTTCGTCCTCGCCGGCGGGAACGGGTGGTGGCGGGGGCGGCGGCAGTGGCGGCCGGAGCGCGAACACCGCGGCGCCCCCCGTCCAGGCGGCGACCAGTAAGGCGAGCACAGTGGTGGCGTACAGCCCCGCCGCCGCGCTCCACGCCGCTGCCGCACCGGCCGCGGTCGCGACGAGCATGCGCACGCCGGTGGCGACGCGATCAGAGGCCATAGCGCGCCATGCGGCGATAGAGCGCGGCGCGCGTCAGCCCGAGTTCGGCGGCGGCGCGACTGACATTGAAGGCGTGACGCTTGAGCGCGGCGGCAACCAGCGTCTCCTCGCTGCGCGCGAGATTGAGGTCGCTGGCGAGCGCACGCGGCGAAAGGTCGTCGGGCGGCAGTGCCAGGGCGAGATCGGCGACGTCATGTGCCTCGCCCGTGCCGAGCAGCACCGCACGCTCCGCGGCGCGGCGCACTCCGCGCACATTGTCGGGCCAGGCATCGGCGGCGATCGCGCGCGCCGCCTCCGGCGTCAGCGCACGGGCGGACTTGCCGTGACGGCCCGCGAAGACGGCGAGGAAATGGCGTGCGATCAGAAGCGCATCGTCGCCGCGCGCGGCGAGCGGGGGCAGGTCGATCTCGATCGTCGCGATCCGGTCGAGCAGATCCTCGTGCAGCGCAGCGATCAGCGTCGGGCGGTCGCACCGGCTGGTCGCGATCACGCGTATGCCCGCGAGGCCGCGTGCGAGCACGGGCTGCAGGCCGGGTGCGAGCCGGTCGACCTGGTCGATCACCAGGCTGGCGCCCGCCGCCTCCGCCAGCGCGGCGTCGAGCATCGCCGCATCCGCCGCCCCGGCGTCCAGCGTCACCAGCGGCGCGTCGGCGCGCGGCGAAGCGCGGTGGATCGCGGACGCGGCCAGCGTCTTGCCGGTGCCGGCCGCCCCGCGCAGCAGCACGGGCGCATCGGTCGGCGCGATCCGCGCGATCAGGTCGCGGACCGCGGCGATGGCGGCGCTGTCGCCGAGCAACGCGGGGGCGGCATCGGCGGGCGGCAACGGCGCGGCGTCGCGTTTCGCCTGCGCCAGCGCGATGCCGCGTTCGACGGTGGCGAGCAGGCGCGCGTTGCTCCATGGCTTGATGACGAAATCGGCCGCGCCGCCGCGCATCGCCTGTACCGCGACCTGGATGCCGCTGTGGCCGGTGACGACGATGACCACAGCATGCCGGTCCGCCGCGATCAGCCGGTCGAGCAGCGCGAAGCCTTCTTCGCCGCTGGTCCGCCCGCGCGCGAAATTGAGGTCGAGCAGGATGACGTCGGCGGGCCGTTGCGCCAGCGCGACCCAGGCGGCGTCGGGATCGGCGGCAGTGGCGACGCGCATGCCGTGCCGCTCCAGCAGCAGTTGCGCCGCGCGGGCGATGTCGGCGTCGTCGTCGACGACGAGGATGCGGGGTGATTCGGTTGACATCGCGGCATCCCTGTTCGGAAACGGACACTTGCTACAGCCGGCGGCGGAAGGCTGGCTAGGGGTGTCGTAAAATCGCATCGGATCAGTGCTTTAGGCCCACGGACGCTGTCCGGCCTACACTGTCCGCCATGTTGGACACGCCTTCTTCGACCCCGATCAGCGGCGCGAGCATGGATCGCCGTATCGAACGCCCGGGCGCTCGGCGCCGCAAGCGGATCGTGCGGATCGCGATCGGCGTCGCGATCGCCTGCGCCGCCGTCGCCTTGTGGTGGCTGATGCCGGGGGGCAACAGCCTGGCGGTCGATGCGCAGGGCATCCGCACCGGTGCCGTCGTGCGCGAGGCGTTCCGCGATTTCGTGCCGCTGCGTGCCGAAGTCGCGCCCTTGCGCACCGTCTACGTCGCCGCGGTGCAGGGCGGATCGGTGGCCCAGGTGATCGCCGCGGACGGTACGATGGTCGCCGCGGGTGCGCCACTCGCGCGGCTGTCCAACCCCGGGCTCGAGCTGGACGTCGCCAGCCGCTCGGCGGGCATCGTCGGCCAGCTCAGCGCGAACAGCGGCGCGGCGCTCTCCGTGCAGCGCACCCGCCAGGACAGCGCCCGCGACATCGCCGATGCGCGCAACGCGCTGTCGAAGGCGCAAACCGCGCTGCGCCAGAAACAGGTGCTGTACGACAAGGGATTCGTCACCGCCGCCGCGATCGACCCCTTGCGCGAAGAGGTCGTCTATCAGACGAACCGCGTCGCCGCGCTGACCGCGGGACAGGCGCAGGCGAACGGCACGCTCGCCGACCAGTCCGCCGGCATCACCGCGACCGCGCGCGAATTGCGCGAAAGCCTGGCGATGGTGCGCGCGAGCCTCGCGGCGCTGACCGTACGCGCGCCAGTCGCGGGGCGGCTGACCGCCTTCACCATCCAGCCCGGCCAGATCCTGAAGGCCGGCGACCCCGTCGGCCAGATCGATTCGGAAGGCCAGTGGAAGCTCGTCGCCGACGTCGACCAATTCTACCTCGGCCGGGTGCGGACGGGCCTTGCCGCGCGCGCCGACCTCGACGGCACGAGCTATCCGCTCCACGTCATCCGCATCCTGCCGCAGGTGACCGAAGGGCGCTTCCGCGTCGAATTCGGGTTCGACGGCCGCGTGCCGGCGGGACTCAACCGGGGCCAGACGCTGGACGTGCGCCTGATCCTCGGCGCGGACCGCCCCGCGATCGTCGCGCCGGCGGGCGGCTGGCTGGATGCGGGCGGCGCCACCGCCTTCGTCATGGACGGCAGCGGCCGCGCCGTGCGCCGCCCGATCCAGACCGGTCGCCGCAACCCCGACCAGGTCGAGGTGACCGGCGGGCTCAATCCCGGCGAGCGCATCGTGACGACGCCGCTCGCCACCTACGCCCAATACCAGACCCTCCTCATCCGATAGGACTTGCCATGATCCAGCTTCAGGACGTCAGCCGCACCTATGCCTCCGACGAGGTCGAGACGACCGCCTTGGGCGGCATCGACCTCCACGTCGAAAAGGGCGAATTCGTCGCCATCATGGGGCCGTCGGGCTGCGGCAAGTCGACTTTGCTCAACATCCTGGGCACGATCGACCGGCCGAGCGGCGGCAAATATCTGTTCGAGGGCGAGGACATCGCCGCGGCGCCCGAGGCGGCGCTGGCGAAGCTGCGCCGCGACCGGCTGGGCTTCGTGTTCCAGAGCTTCAACCTGATCGACGAGCTGACGATCGCGGAGAATGTCGCGCTCGGCCTCGCCTACCGCGCGATGCCCGCGCGCGAGAAGAAGGAGCGGATCGCCGCGGCGATGGACCGCGTCGGCATCGCGCATCGCCAGCGCCATCACCCGCACCAATTGTCGGGCGGTCAGCAACAGCGCGCCGCGATCGCGCGCGCGATCGTCGGCGAACCGCGCCTGATCCTGGCGGACGAACCGACCGGCAACCTAGACACCGCGAACGGCGCGCAGGTCATGGAGATTCTGCAACAGCTCAACGCGGAGGGCGCGACGATCGTCATGGTCACGCACAGCCCCGCGCATGCCGACATCGCCAAGCGCACCGTCCACATGCTCGACGGCCGCATCCTCGCCTCCGCGCGGTTGGCGGCGTGATGCTGCGCCGCGCTCCTCGTGCGCGCGGCAACGGTCTCGTCGTCGTGCTGCTGATCCTCGTCCTGCTGCTGGTCCTGCGCGTCGCCGCGCAGACCCGCCCTGCTGCCTGAAGGGTATTTCCCGATGTCCGCCCCCGCATCCGCGCTGATCAGTTTCTACCGCGCGCTGACCCGCCATCGCCTGTTCGCGCTGCTCAATATCGGCGGGCTGGCGCTCGGTATCGCGGTGTTCCTGGTGCTGTTCCTCTACGTGCGGTTCGAGACGGGTTACGACCGCTCGATACCGGGCGCGGACAAGCTGTACATCGTCCAGGAACGCTATTTCACGCCGGGTTATCCGAAAGAGGCGAGCCCGTACACGATGGGTGCGTTCCTGGATCACCTGCGCGGCGACTATCCGGACGTCACCGGCACGCGCTTCTGGCCGATGAACGCGATCGTCCACCAGGGCAGCACCGTCACCGACGAGCAATTGTCCGCGGTCGATCCCAATTTCTTCGCGCTGCTGACCTTTCCCACCGCCAATGGCGATCCCGCGAAGGCGCTCGCCGGGCCCGATTCGGCGGTCATCACGCAGCAGGTCGCCCGGAAATATTTCGGGACGCAGCCGGCGATCGGCAGGTCGCTGACCATTACCATCGACGGCAAGACCTTCACCTATCGCGTCGCGGCGGTGATCGCCGATATGCCGACGGACTTCAGCTTTCCCAGCGACATTTTCGTGCCGATCGTGCGCGCCCGTTTCGCCAACGAATGGTTCGATCATTGGGGCAGCACGTCGCTGACCACCTTCCTCCGCTTTCCCGACCGGGTCGCCGCAACTGCATTCGAGGCCGAACTGAGCCGTTTCGCGGAGCGGCACGTCTTCCCGGACGGCAATATCAAGAAGGGGCAGTGGCAGCAGTCGCTGCGACCGCTGGTCGACAATCATCTGTACGATCCCGCCGATCGCAGCGCGGTGACGACGCTCGGCATCGTCGGTGCGCTGACCCTGCTCATCGCGATCGTCAATTACGTCAACCTGGCGACCGCCCGTTCGGGACTGCGGGCAAGGGAAGTGGCGGTCCGCAAGGTCCTCGGTGGCACGCGGGCAGCGCTGCTGCGCCAGTTCATGCTGGAGGCGATGGCGACCGTGGCGCTTGCCGCGCTGATCGGTCTGGCGATCGCCGAACTCGCCTTGCCGCTGGTCAATGCGGCGGGCGGCATGGCGCTGTCGATCCGCTATCTCGGGGCGGGGTCGATCCTGCCCCCGCTGATCGTCATGGTGTTCGTCGTCGGTGCCGTCGCGGGCCTCTATCCCGCATTGGTGCTGACGCGCTTTCGACCCGCGGCGGTGCTCGCCTCGGCGCGGGCGCCGGGTGGCGGCCGGGCGGGCGCGCGGCTGCGCGCCGCGCTGGTCGTCGGCCAGTTCGCGATCGCCATCGCTTTCGGCATCAGTACCGTGACGATGCTGGCGCAGGCGGCGCACGTCCGCGCCGCCGATCTCGGCTTCAAGCGGGAAAGCCTGTTCATCCTGACCAAATTCGCGTGGGTCGAGGAAAACCAGCAGGCGAGCGTGCTGCGCGCCTTCGCCGCCTTGCCGGGCGTCTCCGCGGTCACCTCGGCGCAGAACGCGCCGGGCGATCAGATGATGACCAACACGTCGAACATCTATCGCGCGGGGCTCGACGAAAGTCGTGGTCATTCGACGATGGACGTCACGGTCGGCACCAACTACTTCCCGACCGTCGGCGCCCGCCTGATCGCGGGGCGCCTGTTCGACACGGCGCATCCCGCCGACGATACCGCGCTGCGCCAGAAGGGCAGCAAGGCACCGTACAACGTCATCATCAACCGTACCGCCGCCGCTGACTTGGGTTTTGCCAATCCCGCCGCCGCCATCGGCCAGTCGCTGGACGGTAACGGCACGATGACGATCGTCGGTGTCGTCGACGACCTGCGCTTCCGCGGTCCGCGCGAGCCGGTCGCCAGCGTCGAATATCGCTATGCGAGCCAGCCGTTCGCCAGCCCGTACGGCATGGTCCGCTACGACGGCGATCCCGCCGCCTTCCGCGATGCGGCGGAAGCGACATGGAAGCGGGTCGTACCCACCGTTCCCTTCGCGGGTCGCACGGTCGAGGAGAATCTATATCGCCGCTATTACAAGACCGACGCGCAGCGCGCGAACCTGTTCACGATCGGGGCGGTGCTCGCGGTGCTGATCGGCTGTATCGGGCTTTACGGCCTTGCCGCCTTCGATACCGCGCGGCGGATCAAGGAGATCGGTATCAGGAAGACGCTGGGCGCATCGACGGCGGATGTGCTGCGCCTATTGATCGGGCAGTTCATGCGGCCGGTCGTGCTGGCGAACATAATCGCCTGGCCGATCGCGTTCGTCGCGATGCGGCGCTGGCTGGGCGGCTTCGACGACCGGATCGCGCTGTCGCCGATGGTGTTCGTCGGTGTCGCGCTGGCGGCGGTGGCCATCGCGACCGCGACCATCTTCGCTCAGGCGTGGCGCGTCGCCCGTGCCGAGCCCGCCCGCGCGCTGCGCTACGAATAAGGGGCGGTCTGTCGATGCACACCATGCTCACCTCGCTCTATCGCTCGCTCGCGCGGCATCGCCTGTACGCGGTGCTCAACATCGGCGGCCTCGCGCTCGGCATCGCCGTCTTCCTCGTCCTGTTCCTCTACGTGCGGTTCGAGACGGGATACGGTCGCTGGCTGCCGGGGAGCGACCGGCTGTGGCTGATCCACACGCAGGTCGCGGTGCCCAATTTCGATCCGTTCGACAACGTCACCACCTCCGCGCGTTTCCTGTTGCTGATCCAGGGCGATTATCCGGGCACGCGGGGCACGCGCTTCACGATGGGCAATGCGAGCATCCGCAAGGGGATGGGCGCGTCGAGCGAAAGCGTGATCCGGGCAGATCCGAGCTTCTTCCGCCTGCTGCCCTATCCGGCGGTGGCGGGCGACCCGATGCGCGCGATGCGCACGCCGGGCGCGGCGGCGATCACCGAGACGGTGGCGCGCACCTATTTCGGCGGTACCGCGAACGCCATGGGGCGGACGCTGACGATGACGCAGGAGGGCAGGACCGCCGACTATGTCGTCGCCGCGGTGCTACGCGACCTGCCCGCCGATACCATTTACGAAGCCGGCGTGTTCGTACCGATCGGCCCGCTCAAGGGGGACGAGCGCAACGACTGGAGCTTCGGAGACACGACGGTGCTGCTCAGCCTGCCCGATCCCGCGGCGGCGCGTGCGCTGTCGGCACAGCTGCCCGGCTTCCTACGCCGGCATCCAGCGAAGGAGGCGTTTCCCGGATCGAAGATCACGCTGAGCCTGGAACGCTTCGACGCGATGCATTTGCGTGACGGCGCGGCGAAGACGGTGGTGACGACGCTGGGCACGATCGGGATCGTCACGTTGCTGATCGCGCTGGTCAATTACGTCAATCTGGCGACGGCGCGGGCGGGTTTGCGCGCGCGCGAGGTCGCGATGCGCAAGGTGGTGGGGGCGACGCGGACCGCGCTCGTCGTCCAGTTCCTGGGCGAATCGATCGCGGCGGCGGCGCTCGCCGGCCTGCTCGGGCTGGCGCTCGCCGAACTGGCGCTGCCGCTGGTCAATGCGGCGGGCGGCACCAACCTTGCCATCCGGTACGGCGGGGGCGATTCAATCCTGCTGCCGCTCGCGCTGCTGACGATCGGCGCCGGTTTGGTCGCGGGCCTCTATCCCGCATTGCTGCTGTCGCGCTTCCAGCCCGCGGGCGTGCTTGCCTCCGCGCGTGCACCGGGCGGCGGACGCGCCGGCGCGTGGTTGCGGCAGGCGCTCGTGCTGTTGCAATTCACCATCGCGATCGCGCTGGGGGCGGGCACGGCGGTGCTCGTCGCGCAGACGCGGCATGTGCGCAACGCCGATCTCGGCTTCGCGCAGAACGGGCTGATGCTCGTGCCTGCGCTGGGCGATGCGGCGCTCGATCCGGGGCGGCGACAGCGATTGCTCGATGCGTTCCGCACCGTGCCCGGCGTGACCGCGGCGTCCTACGGCGTCTTCACGCCCGCCGGCGGCACGTACATGCTGCGTTCGATGAAGCGGCAGGGCGGGGCGGGCGGCGAGGTTCCGCTCAACTTCACGATCGTCGGCGCCGATTTCTTCAAGGTGATGGGTGCGCGCCTCATCACCGGGCGGCTGTTCGACCCGCGTTTCGCCGCCGACGATGCCGGTCGCAAGCGAAAGCCGGACACCATTTCGTTCGGCAATGTCGTGATGAACGAGGCCGCGCTGCGCAAGCTCGGTCTCGGCAGCGCGGCGCAGGCCACGGGCAAGATCGTCAGCAGCGAAGGGCATGAATCGACGCAGCTCGTCGGCGTCATCGCCGATATGCGTTTCAACGGCCCCAAGAACGGCGACGATGCGATGATGTACGTGTGGCAACCCTTGCCGAAGGAGAACAGCACCGCCTTCGTCCGCTTCACCGGCAGCCCGTCCGCCATGTCGACGCGGCTGGAGCGGGTGTGGCGGACGATGGCCCCCGGCGTGCCCTTCGACGCCAAGACCGTGGAGCAGGCGCGATACGACGCCTTCATCCGCGCCGATGCGCAGCGCATGCGCCTGTTCACGATGGGGGCGATGCTGGCGCTCGTGATCGCGTGCATCGGGCTTTACGGGCTCGCCGCGTTCGACACCGCGCGGCGGGTGCGCGAGATCGGGATCAGGAAGACGCTCGGCGCGTCGACCGCGGAGGTGCTGCGCATGCTCATCGGCCAGTTCCTGCGCCCCGTCGTCGTCGCGACGCTGATCGCCTGGCCGATCGCCTTTTACGCGATGCGCCAATGGCTTGCCGCCTTCGCCGACCGCATCGCGCTGTCGCCGGCGTTCTTCATCAGCGCGGGACTCGGCGCGATCGCCATCGCGGCGGCCACCGTCTTCGCGCAGGCGTGGCGGGTGGCGCGCGCCGAGCCGGCTCGGGCGTTGCGCTACGAATGAGGGGGGCTGTCGCGCGCGGCGGCGGCGTGGCAAGGCGTCGGGCATGACGACGATCACGCTTTCCGCCGCGCCGCGCCCGTTGGGGCGCAGCGACATCATGGTCTCGCCGATCGCCTGGGGCATGTGGCGGCTGGCGGGGGACGATATCGCCGCGGTGCGCGCGGCGATCGATGCGGCGTTGGCGGCCGGGATCACGCTGTTTGACACCGCCGATATCTATGGCGCGGACCAGCCCGCAGGCTTCGGATCGGCGGAGGTGCTGTTCGGGCGCGCGCTGGCAGAGGCGCCGGCGCTGCGCGAGGCGATGGTGATCGCGACCAAGGGCGGCATCCGGCCCGGAATCCCGTATAATTCGGGTGCTTCCTATCTGGCGGACGCGCTCGATGCGTCGCTGGCGCGGTTGCAGGTGGAGCGGGTCGAGCTTTACCAGATCCACCGGCGCGATCTGCTCACGCATCCGCAGGAGGTCGCTGGCGCGCTGGCGCGGATGATCGACAGCGGCAAGGTGCGCAACGTCGGCGTGTCGAACCACAGCCCCGCCGAACTCGACGCGGTGCAGGCGTTCCTGAACCAGCCGATCGTCAGCACGCAGCCGGAATTTTCCGCCCTGCACACCGCGCCGCTGTTCGACGGCACGCTCGACCAGGCGATGCGCGCCGACATTGCGGTGATGGCCTGGTCGCCGCTCGGCGGCGGGCGGCTGGCGGCGGGCGCGCACCCGGCCGCGACCGCGCTGGCGGCGCATGGTGCGCGCTTCGGCGTCGATGCGGCGACCGCGGCGCTCGCCTGGGTGATGGCGCACCCGGCACGCATCATCCCGATCGTCGGGTCGCAGCAGCCGCACCGCATCGCCGCGACCGCAGACGCGTACAAGGTCGAATGGACGCGCGCCGAATGGTATGCCGTGCTCGAAGCGGGGCTCGGCGCGCGTTTGCCCTGAATCAGCGCGTGAAGGCGCCGATGTCGGCGATCGCCAGCTTGCCGACGGGCTTGGCGACGGCGGAGAAGGTAAGGCGCAGGTAGCGCGCCCGCACCGGCGCGGCGAAGCCGATCCGCTGCGTCGACAGGGCATAGGCGATGTTGGGAAACTCGCCCTCGCCGGCCGGGGTCCAGCTCTTACCGTCGAGGCTGATTTCGGCGCGATAGCTGCGCGGCGGCGCGCTGTCCGCATCGGGATGGCGCCACGGCGTCAGGCTGAAACCGGCGAGCGACTGCGCGGCGCCCATGTCGACCGTGACGCTGGCGGGCGTTGCCGCGGTCGGCGCGGGCTGGCTCCATACGGTCGACCCGTCCGTATCGAGCAGCGTCTCCGCGCCGGGAGCGCTTGCGGCGACGATCGTCCAGCCGCGCGGCGACAGGATCGTGGGGCCGTTCGATTGCGGCGGGGCGACGGCGACGGGCGCGACGCTGCGGAACAGCGACAATTCGCTGATCGCGGGACATGCCGGTGCCGCCAGGATGACCAGCCGCACGCGGCGCGCGGTGACGGGCGCAGGCAGGCGGATGATCCGCTGCGCCCCGATGCATTCGTGCGTCGCGAGCCGCTGCCACGCGCCGCCCACCTCTGCCTCGACCGCGAACTGCGTCACGCGCACGCCCAGCGGCAGATATTCGCGCAACCGGATGAGGTCGAAGGTGCGGCCGGGCGGCAGATCGAGCGTCAGCGTCGGCGTCGTCACGCCGTCTGGCGTCGACCAATAGGTGTCGCGGTTGCCGTCCAGCACCCTGGCGGGGGCGAAGCCGGGTCCGCGCGCGTCGCTCGCGCTCGCGACCGATCCTTGCGCGAGGTCGGTGGCGAAGCTTCCGCGGATCGCATCGCCGAAGCTCTTCAGGACCGCGACGTCATGGTCGGCGATCCGCCCGCGCCGGTCGGGCGGCAGGTTGAGGTGCATGTTGGTGCCGCGCGCGACCGATTCGTCGAAAAAGCGGACGAGGCGTGCCGGACTCTTCACCTTCGCGTCCTCGTCGGCGTGGTAGAACCAGCCCGGACGGATCGACGTGTTGGTTTCCGCGGGCCACCACAAGGGTGCGCCGCGCACGCCGCTGTTCCCCTCTGCCTGGACGTAAGGATGGTCGGGCATCGTCGGCCAGCACGGATCGCCCGCGACGCCATCCTCGTTACCGACCCAGCGGATGTCGCTGCCCAGCGGATCGAAGGTGCAGGCCATCGGCTGATGCTGGTGGACGAGGGCGATGATCGAGGGCCAGTTATAGTATTTCGGCGCGTCGATCGTCCGCGTCTCGCGCGCGCCGCCATAATATCCGTCGCCGCCGTTCGCGCCGTCGAACCAGAATTCGAACAATTCGCCATAGCGGGTGCACAGCTCGACCACCTGCTTGCGATAATAATCGACATAGGCGGGACGGCCGTATTCGGGATGGTTGCGATCCCAAGGCGACAGATACAGTCCGAACGACAGGCCTGCGCGGCGCGCCGCACGTTCCATCTCGCCGACGATGTCGCCATGGCCATTCTTGTACGGGCTGTTGCGGATGCAATGTTCGGTCAGCATCGTCGGCCACAGGCAGAATCCGTCGTGATGCTTTGCGGTGAAGACGATCCCCGTCATGCCCCCCGCCTTCGCCGCGGCGACGATCTGGTCCGCGGAAAAGTCGGTCGGGTTGAACAGCGCCGGGCTCTCGTCGCCATAGCCCCATTCGCGGTCGGTGAAGGTGTTGATCGAGAAATGGATGAAGGCGTAGCGCTCGCGCGCGTGCCAGGCGAGCTGGCGTGGCGAGGGCGTCGCGCCCCACGGCTTGGGCGCGACGACGGTGGATACGCGCGGCCCGGCGGCAAGGGCAGGCGCGGCGCCCGCGGCGAGGCCGGCGACGACGAGCGTGCGGCGGGAGAGGTCGGTCATGGGTGCATGGCTCCGGAGGGGAGGGGATCGGGGGTCAGCCAGGTTTCGGCGATCTGCTTGCCGCGGCCGCTGCCGCCCATGCGGGGCGGGCGCGTCCAGGCGAGGTCGAGCGTGCCGCCCGCGGTCGCGGCGCGCGGGATCGCCAGCGTCACCTGCATCGGGTTGGCGGTACGGGCGAAGGCGTCCTGCAGGACGAAGCGGTCGTTGGCGACGAGCCGGATCGGCAGCGTGTAATCCTCGCCTGCATAGGTGATCGTCAGGCGATATTGCCGATGTGGGTCGAGGCCCGGGTAATGCAGGCGCAGCGGCCGGTCGTAGAGCGTTTCGGCATAATCGAGTGCGGCGGGGTCCCAACCGTCCGCCGGAATGCGGTCAGCGATGCCGTCGATCGCGGTCGCGAAGCCCTGCGGATCACGCGCCAGGCCAAGCCCGCGCACCAGATGCGGTTCGGCGTCGGGGCGGCCGAGATCGTCGTAGAGCGCGCCCTCGCTGCGGCGGCTGCGGTCGGGGATCGGCCAGCCATTCGCCATCTGCGCCTCGATCCAGGCGCGGCCCGTCAGGTCGATGTTCGCGCGGTCGAGGTTCGCGCCGCGCTCGACGTTCGATGCGCCGTAGCGCGGGACGCTGAGCTGCAGCCGCGCGCCCCGCCAAAGCCGTTCGGCGAGTGCGTTGAGCCGCGCGAGAAGGGCTGTCGCTTCCGGGCCGTCGGATCGGGCAAGGATCGCGCGCGCAGCGATGGCGTCTGACGCGGCCAGCGCCGCCGCGCGCCGCGCGCGCGCTTCGATCGTACGGTGGCGGACAAGCGCGTCGTAGACCGCGCGATAGCGCAGCGCGTCGATCCGCCAGTCGGCGAAGCGCGCCGGCCGGATCGCGTCGGCGCGCGCCAGCGTCGCGTCGATTCCGGCATTGGTCGCCGGATCGCCGACCCAGTTCGCCTCCAGCGCGGCGGGCAGCGCTGCGGCGCGGGGATCGCCGATAAAGACGCGCGCATAGTCGACCGCAAAGGCGGCCGGATCGGTATCCGGGTCCCAACCCAGCCGGAACCAGAGGAACTGGTTGAAATCGTCGTTGACGCCTTCGGAATAGGTGACAGACCCCGCGGTCCGCGGTGCGAGATCGGCGAAAATGCGCGCATAGGCGGCGGGGCGCGGGTTGATCGGTTCGCGTCCTTGCGTCAGCGCGAATTCGGGCCACCAGCGGTCGACCGGGAATTGCGCGTGCATCGTATGCGCGATGTCGGGGTAGAGGATCAGCGGATAGCGCGCGGGGATGCGCGCGCGCTGCACCGGCAAAGGATCGCGTGTCTGCGGCCCGACGAACACGCCGGTCAGCCAGTCGGGGCGTTTGTCCAGCTCGCGGTAGAAAGCGTCGAAGCCGGCGGCGTCGAACCCCTGCGACGAGATGTAGACCGGTGCCTTCGGATTGCGCGCATGCAGCACGGCCGCCTGCTGCGCGACGAGCGGGAACAAACGGTCGGGCGCGGTATGGCCGGGGTCGCCGCCCGGCACGTAGAGCGCATCGACATAGGGCAGGTCGGCGAGCGTCCGGCGGAACGCGGCCATCTCCGCCGCCACCGCGCGCGGGGTCGCATAATCGCCCAGTTCGGGGTAATAGAGCGCGACGTGGAGGCCGAGCCGGTGCGCGATCGTCGCGATCCCGGCCAGCGTCTCGCGCGGCGGGGCCGGGAACAGCGGGCCGGTCGCATCATCGTCCGACACCGGCGCGATCAGCTGCACGCCGCTCGCGCCCCAGAGCGCGAAATCCTCGATCCGTCGCCGGAACATCGCCAGCGTCCAGGCATCATAGCTGTTGTTCTTCGGCCGGTAGCCGATCTGCGTCAGGCGCGTCGCATAGGCCGGCGCCTGATCCACCGAGCGCGCCAGCGAGAGCCGCGCGGTACCACCTGCGACGTCCAGATGCCGCAGCACCCAGCCCGCGCCATAGACGAGGCCGCGCGTCCCGCGCGCGGTCACCACCGTCAAAGGTCCGACGCGCCGGATCGCAAAGGCCTGCTCCGCCAGGCGCGCGGGGGCACGCCAGCGCCGGCGCAGCGCGGGCGGCAGCGCGGCGGCGACGGCATCGACCGGCGCGACGACCAGCCGCACCGCGCCGCATCGGTCTATGCGCTCCGCGATCCGCGCGCGCAGCAGGTCGGCGGCGATCGCTCCGCCCGTGCCGGCGGTGACGCACGATGCGGCGAGCGCCGCCGCCGGCATCATGCGCGCGTGCGGCCGTTCGACGGCGGCCGGTCGGCAGGCGCGCGGCCATAGGCCTTGTCCGGCGTCGCGCTCATCGTGAAGCGCAGCGTGCCGCCTTTCACGAGGTCGGCATGGCGGATCCACGTCTTCCTCCACGGCCGCCCGTTCCACGCGACCGCGGTGACGTAGGGCGTGTCGGCGCGGTTGCCGGGCGCCTCGACCACCAGGCGCTTGCCGCCGGGCAGGCGCAATGTCACACGCTCGAACAGGGGCGATCCGAAGACGTAGACCGCCTCGACCGGGTCGACGGGGTAGAAACCGAGCGCGGACAGCACGAACCAGGCGCTCATCTGCCCGCAATCGTCGTTGCCGATGACGCCGTCGGGGTCGTTCCGGTACATCTCGGTGCACAGGCGGCGGACCATCGCCTGCGTCTTCCAGGCCGCGCCGGCGTAGGCGTAGAGATAGGCGACGTGATGGTCGGGCTCGTTGCCATGGGCATATTGGCCCACGAGGCCAGAGATATCGGGCGGCGCGTTCTTGGGCAGCGTCGAGGGCGCGGTGAACAGCGCGTCGAGCTTCGCCTCGAACGTCGCGTCGCCCCCCATATGGTCGATCAGGCCGTAGACGTCGTGCTGGTTGAGGAACGTCGCCTGCCAGCCGTTCGCCTCGGTATAGTCGCGCCACCACGGCTTTGGCATATGGCCGAGCTCGACGGGGTCGTAGGGCGTCCACCAGCTGCCGTCGGCGAAGCGCGGGCGCGCGAAGCCGATGCGGCCGTCGATGACGTTGCGCCAGTTGCGCGACCGCGCGAGCAGGCGGTCCGCCTCCGCCGTCTTGCCGATCGCGCGCGCGATGTGCGCGGACGCCCAGTCGTCATAGGCATATTCCTGCGTCCGGCTGACGCTTTCCCAGAAGGCGTCGGCGGGGACATAGCCCTTGGCGTCGTAGAGGTCGCGGCCCTTGCTGTTGTCGAGGTCGGGGGCGGTAAAGTCGAAGGACCGCTTGGCGATCCCCGGCCAGGCGGCGGCATAATCGCCAGGTATGCCCTTCGCCTGCGCCTCGGCCAGAACGGAGACGCCGTGCCAGCCGATCATGCACCCCGTCTCGACCCCCTGCAGCGGCCAGACCGGCGGGCCATAGGGGCTCTGCTGCGTCTGGCGGATCATGTCGGCGACGAGGCTCTGGACCCGCTCGGGTGCGATAATCGTCAGCAGCGGGTGGAGCGCGCGATACGTGTCCCACAGCGAGAGGGTGCTGTACGCGGCCTCCCCGCGGGGCAGCTGGTGGACCTTGCGGTCGAGCCCGACGTAGCGGCCGTCGACGTCACTGAACAATGTCGGCGCGAGCTGCGCGTGATAGAGCGCGGAGGCCATGATCGTGCGTTGGTCGGCGGTGCCGCCCTCGACGGTGATCGTGTCGAGCACATCCGCCCAGCGCGCGCGGGCGGCGCGGCGGATGCGGTCGAAATCCCAGTGCGGCGCCTCCGCGGCGAGGTTGGCGCGCGCGCCGGCGATGTCGACCGCGGAAATGCCGCAGCGCGCGAGGATCGGCGCCTTGCCCGCATCGTCATAATGCAGCACCGCCTTCAGTCGCATGCCCGCGACACTGCGCGACCCCGCCGGCTGCGGCGCATCGCCGTCGCCGTAGAAGGTGATGCGGTCGGGCCGGCGCGACAGTTGCAACGCGAAATGGATGCGCCGCCCCTTCGCCCAGCGGTTGACGGTGCGCGCGCCGATGATCGTGCCTGCCGCGTCCACCGCCAGCGTCGCATCGGTGATGAGCGGCGGCTGATCGCTCGAATCGAGGATCAGGTGCGACAGATCGATCAGGATATGCCCCGCCCCGGCGGGGAAGCTGTAGCGATGCCAGCCGGTGCGTTCGGTGACGGTGAGTTCGGCCGCGACGCCGCTTTCCAGCGAGACGCGATAATAGCCGGGCTCCGCCCGTTCGTCGCGGAAGCGCTGGCGATAGCCCTTGTCCGGGTCGTCGAGCGGGCCGGGGAGCAGCTGGACCGGGGCGTCTTTGGTTTTCTGGGCGGTGGGGACGAGCAGCACGTCGAGCATGTCACCGACGCCGGTGCCCGACAGGTGCGTGTGGCTGAACCCCATGATCGAGCCGTCGCCGCTGTGATAGCCCGAGCAGGCGTCCCACCGCTCGACGTCGGTATCGGGGCCGAGCTGGACCATGCCGAACGGCAGGCTGGGGCCGGGATAGGTGTGGCCGTGGCCGCCGGTGCCGACGAACAGATTGGGCGGAATGGGGGCAGACGTTGCCGCAAAGACCGGCAGAGGGAGGGCCGCGGTCGCGGTGGAGGCGAGCAGGGCGCGGCGGGTGAGGCTGGTCATACGTGCGATCCCTTCGACGTGAACATGGCCGTCATCAGAACGTCTCCTTGAGCAGGGCCGGGCGTGTTTTCGCCAGATGCACGATTAGCTCGCCGAACAGGCCGTTGGCCCAGGCGAACCAGTTGCGGGTGAATTTGGCGGGATCGTCGCGGTCGAAGGTTTCGTGAATGAACCCGGTGCCCGCGTCGGTTTCGCGGATCGTCTCTAGGCACGTGCGGATCGTGCCGGCATCGCGCGTCGACAGCGCGCGCACGATCAGCGACATCGGCCAAATCTGCCCCCGTCCGACATGCGGGCCGCCGATCCCCTCGCCCGCGCGGCCGCGGAAGAACCAGGGGTTGGCGGTGCTCCATGCCGCATCCGCGCTGCGTCGCCACAGCGCATCGGCCGGATCGACGCAGCCGAGATAGGCGAGCCCGGACAGCGAGGGGACGTTGGCATCGTCCATGAACAGCGCGTTGCCATAGCCGTCGACCTCATAGGCCCAGACCTCCTGCCCGTCGGGCAGACGCATCGTGCCATGACGGCGCAGCGCGGCTGCGACTTCGCCCGCGAGCAAGGTCGCCTCCTGCGCCAGCGCATCGTCCTGCCGTGCGGCGCGCGCGACGGTGGCGAGCTCGCCGAGCGCGGTGACCGCGAACAGATTGGCGGGGATCAGGAAGGGGTATAGGCAGGCATCGTCCGACGGACGGAAGCCCGATGCGATCAGGCCGACCGGGCGGACGGGGTTGCCGTGGCCCCACAGCAACGTCTCGGTCGGCTGCGGCGCGCTGCGGCGAAAGCTGTAGGGACCATCGCCTGTCATCCGCTGCTGCTCGCGGAACGTGCGGATGCTGGCGCGCGCCGCCTCTGCCCAGGTCGCGTCGAAGGGGCGTGGATCGTGCGTCGCCTGCCAATACTGATGCGCGAGCCGCATCGGATAGCAGAGCGAATCGACCTCCCATTTCCGCTCCGCGACGCCCGGCTTCATCACCGTCTCGTCCTTCAGCGCCCAGGGTAGATTGGTCGGCGCGGCCGGATCCTGCATGAAAGCGTTGGCGTAGGGATCGATCAGGATCGAGCGCGCCTGCCGCGCGATCAGACCGCGAAACAGATCGGCGAGCTTCGGGTCCTCACTGACCAGATGGAGGTACGGCTTCAGCTGCGCCGAGGAATCGCGCAGCCACAGGCACGGGATGTCGCCGGTGATGACGAAGGCGTCGGGCGCTCCGTCGACGACGCCCATCCGTACTGTCGTGTCGAGCGTGTTGGGATAGCAATTGCCGAACATCCACGCGAGCTTCGGATCGGCGATCTGCTTCTGGATGCGCGCGATCTCGCGCTCGACCGCGCGGCTGGTGAAGCGGCGGTCGGCGGGAGCGGGGCGTTTGCTCGGCAAAGCGGGACGGGCGGCGAGCGCGGGCGCGGCGGCGAGCGCCGCACCGGCGGCGATTAAGGTGCGGCGATCGATCGTCATTTCGGCAGCTCCATGTCGGCGCCGGTCACGGTTAAATCGTGCCACACGCCCGCGCCGTCGCCGGGCTGGCCGCCACCGACATACAGGCGGTATGCGCCCGGCACGACGTGGCGGCGACCGTCGCGGTCGACGATGCTGAGGTCACGCGGGTCGATCGCGAAGCGGACGCGCGTGCTACCGCCGCGCTTCACCGCGACGCGGCTGTAGCCGACGAGCTGGCGTTGCAGCACCGCCTCCGTCAGGCTTGGCGCCCCCGCGGGCGCGGGGGGCACCAGATAGGCCTGCACCACCTCCTCGCCGTCGCGCGCGCCCGTGTTGCGCACCGTCGCGGTTACGTTGAGCGTGTCGCCGGCGGCGATGCCGGTCGCCGCCTGCACCGGATCATAGGCGAAGCGCGTGTAGCTGAGGCCGTGGCCGAACCCCCACAAAGGCGTGCCGGTGAAGTAGCGATAGGTCCGCTCCTTCATCGCATAATCGACGAAGGCGGGCAGGTCGCTCGTCGCCTTGTAGAAGGTGACGGGCAGGCGGCCGGCCGGATTGGCGCGGCCGGCCAGCGTGTCGGCGATCGCGGTGCCGCCCGCCTGGCCGGGATACCAGGCGGCGAGGATGGCGTCGGCGTCGGCGGGGTCGACCGCGACCGCGCTGCCGCTGGTCAGGATCATGACGACGGGCTTGCCGGTCGCGCGGATCGCAGCGACCAAAGCGCGCTGCGGCGCAGGCAGCGCGATGTCGGTGCGGTCGCCGCCGACGAAGCCGGGGACGGAGACGCTGAGCGCCTCGCCCTCCAGGTCGGGGGACAGGCCCGCGACGATCACGGCGACGTCCGATGCCTGCGCGGCGGCGACCGCCTCCGCCAGCAACGGCGCGGCGGGCGGCATCCACGACAGGCGGAAGCTTTCGTCCTCGCTTTTATGGTCCAGGAGGATGTCGAGCGCTTGCGCGCTGCCGTCGCTGTCGAGTGTCAGCGCGACGCGGCCCTTCGCCAGCGGGCCGTCGTGCAGCACGTGGCCGCCGATCGTCACGCGCACGGCGTCGTGCGTTGTGCAATCCTTCCAGCATTGCGCCTGGTCGAGGATCAGGCGGTACCGCCCCGCGGCGGGGGGCACGAATTCGCCGGTCCAATGCGCGACATAGCCGGTCGCGGGCACGCCCTTCGCCGGGGCGGCGCGGTTGAGGTCGAGGTCGATGCGGCGGACGTGGTCGGTGACGATGCCGGTGGCGGAGCGGTATTCGACCGACAGGCCGGGCCGGCCACCGCTGCGCAGCGCGGTCTCGGGGACGACGACCGCAGCGCCGTCGGCGAGCACCGATCCTTGCGCATAGCGGACGTTCGCCGCGCCGAACGCGGTGCGCAGCCCGCCGAGCGGGGTTACCGGCGCGGCGGCGGTGCCGTGGTAATTGCCCTGCAATACCCCGAGGTCGTCGGCATCCGCGCCGATCACCGCGATCCGCGTGCCGGGTTTCAGCGGCAGCAGGTCGTTCGTGTTCTGGAGCAGCACGATCGCCTTCCTCGCCGCTTCCAGCGCGAGCGCGCGATGCCCGGGCGTATCGACCTCGCTCGGTTTGATCCGCGCGTAGGGGCTGGCGCCGCCGAACGCGATGCCGAGCGTGCGGCGGGCGCGCAGGGCGCGGGCGAGCGCGGTGTCGACATCCGCCTGCGTGACGAGGCCACGGGCGAGCGCATCGGGCAGCGCGGCATAGGCGCTGCCGCAATTGAGATCGGTGCCGCCGCGCACCGCCGCCGCCGCCGCCGCCGCGCCGTCGAGGCGATAATGGTGGAACAGGTGGATGTTGGCGACCGCGTCGCAATCCGACACGGTGAAGCCGGTGAAGTCCCAGTCGCGGCGCAGGCGATCGTTCATCAGCCATGATGCCGCGCAGGCGGGCGTGCCGTGGATCGAATTGTACGCGCACATCAGCGATTGCGCGCGCCCTTCGGTGACGACGCGGCGGAAGGCGGGGAAGTAGGTCGCCTCCAGGTCGCGTGGCGATGGATCGACGTCGAAGCCGTCGCGCCCCGCCTCCGGCCCGCTGTGCACCGCGAAATGCTTGGGCGTGCCGATGACGCGCGGGTGCGCCGGATCGGGTCCCTGCAGCCCGCGGACGAAGGCGGTGCCGAGCGTGCCCGTCAGATACGGGTCCTCGCCATACGTCTCCTGCCCGCGGCCCCAGCGGGGATCGCGGAAGATGTTGATGTTAGGCGACCAGATCGTCAGCCCTTCGTAGATGCGCCGGTCCGCCGACGCCGGGCGGGCGTTGAACCGCGCGCGCGCCTCCGTCGACACGACCGTCCCCGCCGCCTCGAGCAGCGGCGCATCCCACGTCGCGGCCATGCCGATCGCCTGCGGAAAGACGGTGGCGACGCCGTTGCGGGCGAGGCCGTGCAGCCCCTCGTTCCACCAGTCGTAGGCGGGCAGGCCGGCTGCTCGATCGGCAGGGGCGGTGCTTTGCAGCTGCGCCGCCTTTTGCGCCGGGGTCATCGTCGCGATCGCTGCGGCGACGGGATCGCTCGCCTGCGCCGCAAGGAAGAGGGCGAGGATCATCGTGCGAGCGTCCTTGGCGTCGGGGTAGGGCCGGTGATCGTGACGGTGCGGCTTTCGCCGGGCAACAGGTCGAAGCCGTTGTCCGACGCGCTGCCGCCCGCCGCGCCGAAATCGAGCATCACCGCGCGGGCGAGGTTGCGCGCGTTGATCGTCAGCGCGTCGCCCTGGCGGGTCAGCGTCAGGCCCGGATCGGGATAGGCCATGTCCTTCGGCGCCAGGCGCTCGACCAGTTCGCGGCTGACGATGCGGTCGCCGACGCTGAGTTCTGCGACCGCGTAGCTCTTTGCAGGATCGGCGGTACCGAACAGGTCGGTGTCGGCCAGCTTGGCGACATCGGTGGCGGATAGCGGCGCAAGGCTGGCCGTCCCCTCGCGCGTCGCCAGCGTCGCGCCGGTCATGTCGCGAACGGTCACGCGCCATGTCGCGGGTAACGGCGTCGTCGCGTCGGAGACGAGCGCGATGCGCGTCGCGCCATCCTTGTGTTCGGCGACGATCGCCTGCGGTGCGTACATCCGCCGCGCCTCATACTGGAGCAGTTTCCAGCGGCCGAGATGATCGATGCTCGCCCAGGACACCGCAGGCCAGACGTCGTTGAGCTGCCAGAACAGCGAGCCCATCGTCACCGGGCGGCAGGCGCGGTGGTGGCGTGCGGCCATGCCGATCGCCTGCGCCTGGTTGACCTGCGTCAGATAAACGAAATCGGCGAAATCCTTGGCCGGGCGCAGTCGCTGGTCGAGATAGAGTTGCAGGCGCGCATTGCCTTCGCCCGCCAGGAACTTCTGATGCGCCTTCATCACCGGGCTGTCGGGGGTGAGGCCCTTCAGCGATCCGGCGAAATCCCTGATCGTCTCCAGCGTCGGCATCGCCTGGAAGCCATATTCGCTCATGAAGCGCGGGCAGGCGTCGAGATAGCGTTCGACCGGCTTCGAGCCGGACCAGACGTCCCAGAAATGGCGGTCGCCGTTCGCGTCGGTATCTACCGGACCGTCGTAATCGGTCGAGGGTGAGCCGGGCATGTACGGCGTGCCGGGGCTGTTGCGCGTCACCGCGTCGCGCAGCACGCGGTCGAACAGCACCGCCATGCCGCTGCCGATCCGCTCCTGCATATCGGGGCCGACCGCGGTCTTGAATGCCTTGCGGTCGCTCCAATTCTCCCAGCCTGACAGCACTTCGTTGTTGCCCGTCCAGATGACGATCGAGGGATGATCGCCCAGCCGCGCGGTCTGTTCGTCCGCCTCGATCGCGACGTTTTGCCGATAGGCGAGGTCGGGGGGCGTCACCGCGCCGCCGAACATGAAATCCTGCCACACCATCAGGCCCATCCGGTCGGCCATGTCGTAGAAGGCGTCGTCGAGATAATAGCCGCCGCCCCACACGCGCACCATGTTCATGTTGGCGTCGCGCGCGCCGGTCAGCAGCTGCGCCATCTCGCCCTGCTCGACGCGCGCGGGGAAGCTGTCGAACGGGATCAGGTTCGCGCCCTTGGCGAAGATCGGCACGCCGTTGACCGACAGTGCGAAGGCGCCGCCGGTGCGATCGAGCGCCACCGTGCGCAGACCGATCGAGCGCGTCGCGCTGTCGCCCGGCATCGTCGCGGCGACGGTATAAAGCGGCTGCGCGCCATAGCCGACGGGTTGCCAGCGTTGCGGCTGCGCGACCGTCAGCGGGATCGCGACGATGTTGGTGCCCGCGGCGAGCGCGACCTGGCGCTCGACGGTCTGGTTCGCGCCGTTCGGGCCGGTCAGCGCGACGCGCACCGTCTGCGTGCCCGCACGGTCGGCGACGAGCGACAGGCGGGCGGTCAGCCGCGCCTCGGCGTCGTTGAGATCGTCCTGCGCGACCTGCAACCGGTCGATCCGCGCGGCGTCCCACGCCTCCAGCCGGACGGGGCGCCAGATGCCCATCGCGACGAGGCGCGGGCCCCAGTCCCAGCCGTATTGATACTTGGGCTTGCGGATATAGGGGCTGGTCTGCTTGCCCTTCGGCTCGTCGCCGAACGCGCTGTCATATTCGCCGGGCAGCGGGTTGTTCTCGGCCAGCACCATCGGTTGCAGCGTGCGGATCGGCGAGGCGATGCGCACGACGATCGCGTTGTCGCCCGCATGCAGCAACGCCCTGGCGTCGGCGCGCCAGCGGCGGTGCGCATTGTCCGCGGACAGCAGCCGCGTGCCGTTGACCCAGACGCTGGCAAAGGTGTCGAGCCCGTCGAAAACAAGGTCGAGGTGATCGTGCGCCAGCATCGTCGGGGTGACCGACAGTGTCCGCCGAAACTGCCAGTCGGCCAGCCCGACCCACTGGATCGCGCCTTCGTTGGTGTCGATGAACGGATCGGGGACGCGGTGCGCGCGGATCAGGTCTTCCTGCACGCTGCCCGGCACGCGCGCCGGCAGCCAGCGCGCTTCCTTCGGATGCGCCTTGACCGCGGCCGTATCGGCGGGATCGATCCGCACCTGCCACGCGCCGTCCAGCGTCACCGTGTCACGCGGCGTGGCGATGGCGGGGCTCGCGACGCCGGCGAGCATCAGCGCGAGGACGAGGCCGCGGATCATCGCGCGGCGTCCGACAGCTGCACGCGCTCGACCGCGTAGAACGGATCGCTCAGCGGGGCGGTGAATTGGAAGCACAGATCCGCGTCAGTCATCCCCGCGGGCACCGGCGCATCGAAGCGGAACTGCGTCGGCGCGCTCGCCGGATCGGGCAGCGGGAAGGTCGCGACCACCGGCATCTTCGGCCCGTCCTTCACCGGGCAACCGGCGGTGACGACCAGTTCGCCATAGTGCGTGACGTTGTAATGGCCGCGCAGCGCGGTGAAATCATGCGCGAGGCCATAATTGCGCGGCAGGCGCGCGACCGCAACGGTGATCGACTTCGCCCCCGCGAGCGGCGCGCTCTTCCACACGGTGCACGTGTCGAACAGATTGATATTGAACACCGGCGCGTTCGCGCTCGCTTCCGACGTCAGCGGCACGCGCAGGCCGAGCGCGCCGAGCGGGCAGGCGGCAAGATCGCTCGGCGTCGCGGCGAGCAGGCTGGCGCGGCTCGTTTCGAAGGTGCGCGGCGCGGCGAGCGCGGCGCCGTCGAGGAAGGTGGCGGCGCGGATCGTCGTTCCCGTCGCCACGCCGAGCGGCACGGTATAGGCGCGCGAGCGCGCGGTCGGGGCGCTGCCGTCGGTCGTGTAGCGGATCGTGCCGAGCGGCACCTGCGTCTTCAGTGCGACCGTCGCCTTGCCCGTACGCAGCGCGTCGCCGCGCGTTCCCTGCAGCGCATAGGCGACCGCATAGGCACTGTCCGCCACCTCGCCGCCGTCGCGGCGCCAGCGCGCCATCTGCGGCACGATCCGGCGCGCGAAGCTCGCGAAGTCGCGCGCGCTCTTGGGCGACCACGTCACCTCCGCCAGCGCGCCGAGCCGCGGATAGACGTTGTGGTCGACCTGATAGGGGGTGACCAGATATTCGCTCCACGCATTCGCCTGCGCCCCCAGCACGTGGCGTGCCTTGTCCGCGTCGATGCCGGGCGGCACGGGATCGTAGCTGTAAACGGTCTCCAGCGTCTGCACGCCGATCCGCCCGTTGGGTTCGTCGGGCAGATCGCTTTGCAGATTGTCGAGATAGAGGTTAGGGGCGGGCGACAGGACGACGTCATGCCCCTTGTTGGCGGCGTCGACCGCGCCCTTGTCGCCGCGCCACGACATCACGCTCGCCGACGGCGGCACGCCGCCCTCAAGAATCTCGTCCCAGCCGATCAGGCGGCGGCCCTTGCTCGCCAGATAATTGCCGAACTGATCGATCAGCCAGCTTTGCATCTCGTTCCCGGTCTTGGCGCCGACCTTCGCCATCTGCGCCTGCACCTGCGGGCTGCGCTGCCACTGGTCCTTGACCGCCTCGTCGCCGCCCAAATGGATGTAGGTGCCTGGGAAGACCGCCATCAGCTCGTCGAGGATGTCCTCGACGAAGCGCACCGTCTTCGCATCCGGATTGAGCAGATAGGGATTGACGCCCCAGTCGTGGCCGACGCCAGGCCGGTCACCGAACACGCCATGCTCGGGATAGGCGGCGACCAAAGCCTGTGCGTGGCCGGGCAGATCGATCTCCGGCACGATCGTGATGCCGCGTTCGGCTGCGTAGGCGACGAGGCCCTTCAGCTGTTCCTGCGTGTAGAAGCCGCCGACCTTCGCGCCCGGCGCGCCGCCCGTCGATGGCGGGGTGCGCCACGCGCCGATCGCGGTCAGCTGCGGATAGCGTTTCACCTCGAACCGCCAGCCCTGATCGTCGGTCAGGTGAAGGTGCAGCGTGTTGAGCTTGACCGCCGCCATCCGGTCGACGGTGTGGTAGAGATAGTCGATCGATTGGAAGTGGCGCGAGGGATCGATCATCAGCCCGCGCCACGCGAAGCGCGGCGCATCGGCGATGGCGAGCGCGGGGATCGCCACGGGCCTGCCGAACGCGTCGTCGGGACTGGCGAGCTGCGCCAGCGTCGCGGCGCCGTGGACAAACCCGCGGTCGCCGGAGGCGGTGATGGCGATGCCACGCGGTGTCACGTCGAGCCGATACGCCTCGTCACCGACGACCGTCGCATCGCGGACGAAACGGATCGCCGCCGGATCGGCGCTCGCGATCCGCAGCGTCAGGCCGCGCGCGCGCTTGACCTCCTGCGCGAGCACGCGCGCTGCCGTCGTTGCCCCCGCGTCACCGGCGACGGCGCCGATCGTCGCGCCGTCCGCCAGCTGGAAAACGCCCGCGGCCCGGGTCACACTCTGCGGCATGGGAACGAGAGGCAGCGGAAGCGCGGTCTGCGCCAGCGCCCCGCCAGCGGAGGCGAGCAACGTCGTTGCGAGGATAAGCGACGCGCGGCGGATCATGACCTGCTCCATGGTTCCGTTTTGGTATGGTCAGGTATCATGACGAAGCCGTTCCCCGGCGTCCATGCCCTTCCTTCGTAAAAAGGCGCCAAATACAAAGCCGATAAAAAATGGCCCCGGCATCGCTGCCGGGGCCGAGGGAAGGAGCGGATCGCAAGGACCCGCCCTCCTGGGGATCGGTGATCAGAAGCGCGCGGTGCCCGTGAGCGAGAAGACGCGGCCGTTCTTGTACAGCGCGGTCGGCGCCTGCGGCGTGCTGCTGTACTGGTAATAGGTTTCGTCAAGCAGGTTCGAGGCATTGGCCGTCAGGCGGAAATGCTCGTTGATGTTGTACGATGCCGAGAAGTCGAGCTGGCGATACGAGTCGGTGTAGTTCGACGACTGCAGGCGACCGAAGCCGTAGAAATACTTCGACCGATAGTTGTAGCTGACGCGCGCCTGGAACGGACCCGATTCGAAATAGGGTACGATGTTGTACGTGTTGCGCGACAGATACGGCAGGCCCTGGCCGGCGATGCCGGTATCGGCGCTGGCGAAGGTGTAGTTCGACTGGATGCCGAAGCCCCAGATCAGGCTTGCCTGCGCGGTCAGCGAGAAGCCGGTCACAGATGCTTTGCCGCCGTTCACCGGACGCGAGACGCTGTAGGTATAGGTGTTGCCGGTCAGTTGGTTGGTGATCTGCTGCTCGACCGTCTGATTGCCGATGTAGTTGGTGATGTCGCGGTAGAAGACCTCGCCCGAGAAGTAGCTTGCCGGGGCGAAATACCATTCCGCGGACAGGCCGAAGTTCGTCGCGGCATAGGGCTTCAGGTCCGGGTTGCCGCCGCTGCCGGTACGCTGCGTATCGTCGAGCGACAGCGAGCCGGCAAGGTCGCTGTAGCGCGGCCGGGCCATGACCTTCGCCGCCGCGGCGCGCAGCACCACGGTGGAAGAGGCGTCATAGGCGACGTTGACCGCCGGCAGGAAGCGGTCGTCCGTGCGCGGTGCGACGACGAGCGCGGTCTGGCCGCCCGAGGACAAATAGTAGGACGAGACGTCGCGGGTGCGCACGAACCGGCCGCCGACGTTGCCGCGGAACTTGCCCGTGGCATAATCGAGCTGGACGTAGCCAGTGCCGATCCGCTCCTCGACCTTGAAGAACGAGCCGGTGTCGAGCGCGCGGGTGACGTTGAGCGTGCCCGGTGCGTTCAGCGCCTTGATCGCATTGTCTTGCGTCAGCGTCGCATAAGGCGTCGCGTTGCCGGTGGTCGACAGGCCGTTGTACACGCTGCTGTCGAGCACGTACGAGCCGAGGTCGGCGAGCGTGAAGAAGTTGTTGGTGAAGGTCGCGCCGCCGTAGGTCGTTTGCTGGTTGTTGTGCACGTTGACGCGGACGCCGAAATACAGCCTCTTGAAGAAGCCTTCGAGGTCGTGGCTGAAGTCGACCTGACCGAACTTCTCCTGGTCGACGGTGTTCTCGGCCTGGGTGATGCCGCCGATCTGTGCGCCGAAGAAGCCGGCACCGTTCGTCTTGGCGAGAACGGCCGGTTCCGTCTGAAGGCTCGATTCTGCGGGCGAGGTGCTGATCCACTGCGTGCCGTCGCTCGCCGGATAGTCCCAGTTTAGCATCGTGTTGCGGCCGTTCGCGCCGACCGTGAAGCCCTGGCGCGTACGGAAGTTCAGCAGATATTCGGGGTCTTTGCCGCCGGTCGCGCGGGTGTAGCCGCCGTTGCCGGTGACTTTCCAGCCGCCGTCCAGATCCCAGTCGAACAGCGCGGTGTAGCTCTGGTTCGAGATGCGCGTGCGGCGGAAGTTGGTGTCGAGCTCGCCCATCCAGGTCTTGCTAGTGCTGGGCTGCGCGGCGAAGGTCGCCGAGGTGATCAGGCCGTTGTTGATCGTCGCCGCGGTCAGCTGCGACCCGCGGACGTTGTAGCTGTATTCCGAATTGCTGAAGTTGTCGTAATTGCCCTTGATGTAGATCGCGTTGGCGGTGAGCGTGAAATTGTCCGCCGGCTTGAACTGCATCGTGCCGGTGAAGCCCAGGCGCTGGCGCGTCTGCTGGAAATATTCGTGGGCGAGGAAGGCGGGCAGGCGCGCGGTCTGCAGGTCGGCGATCGAGCCGCCGGTGATCTTCGCGTTCGGATTCTGCAGCACGGTCTGGCCGGCGGCATTGGTCGTCGTGAACTGGCTGCCCGTCAGATAGCCGTAGACGGCGACGCCGGCGCGGGCGAGGTTTTCCTTGTCGTAGTTGACCGAGCCCAGGATCGCGAACGTGTCGCTCTCATTGTGCCAGCTGTACAGCGCCGAGCCGCGGAAATTGCCCTTCTTCGAACGGTCGTTGTATTCGTAACCGCCGGTCGCGGTGAGCGTGCCCGGCTTCAGGTCGAGCGGCTTGCGCGTCACGATATCGACGGTGCCGCCGATCGCTCCTTCCTGGATGCGTGCCTCGGGCGTCTTGTAGACGACGGCCTGGCTGATGATTTCCGGCGAGAGCAGCGAATAGTTGAACGTGCGGCTGGACCGGTCGCCGGGGTTGCCGCCCCAGTCGGCCGAGGCGATCGAGTGGCCGTCGATCAGCACGCGGTTCAGCGCCGGCTCGACGCCCGCGATCGACACCTGCTCGCCTTCGCCGAACTGGTGGTCGACGGTCACACCGGGAAGGTGCGACAGCGATTCGGCGACGTTCGTGTCGGGGAATTTGCCGACGTCCTCTGCGCTGATCACGTCGGTGATGGCGTTGGTCGATCGCTTGGTCGTGATCGCGTCCTGAAGGCTCTTGCGGATGCCGCGGACGACGATGTCGTTGTCCTGGCCGACGGCGCTTTCGTCCTGCGTCGGCGCGGGCGTCGCGGTCTGGGCGTGAGCGGTGCCGGCAAACCCGGCAAGTGCGGTGGTCACGAGAATGACGTGGCGCAGGCGCATATTCAAATCCCCCCTCTCAAGCGATCCGCGACCCGGTTTGGCGAGGATCGTCGTTAACACTGCCGGTGTGCCGGCCGGTATGTCGGCGTCGATCCCTCCCAACGGATCATCAGCCTTCTACCGTATACCGTTGTATACCAATTACGATCCAGTACGCTACCAGAAAAATTGCATTATTGTTTCAGACACGAAAATGGCCTTACAAAGAGGCGAAAAGCGGTCGGTTAATGGCGTTTTCGGTCGGTGCCTGATGGCGCCACGGTTCAGAGGAGGGGCAATGGGATCGCACGCACGAACGGGCCGAATCAGCCTTGAAATTTGCGTCGAGTCGGCCGCCGGCGCGCAGGCCGCGATTGCGGGCGGGGCGGACCGGCTGGAACTCTGCGCCGCGCTGGCGCTCGGCGGCCTGACGCCATCGCAGGGGCTGGTCGCGGCGGTGCTCGCCATCGCCGGACCCGCGGGGGTGCCGGTCCGGGCGATGGTGCGCCCGCGCGCCGGCGATTTCGCCTATGACGCCGATATGCTCGATCTTGCCAAGGCGGAGGCCGCCGCCCTGCTCGCGCAGGGGGTCGATGGCCTGGTGTTCGGCGCGGCACGCGGCGGCGTGCTCGATGTGGCGATGCTCGCGGATTGGGTGAGCAGCCTGTCGCGAGCCTTCGCGCCGCCGGGGCTGACACTGCACCGGGCGGTCGACCTGCTCGACGATCCGGTGTCGGCAGTGGAGTCCGCCGTCGCGCTCGGCTTCGATCATATCCTGACCTCGGGCGGCGCGCCTGTCGCCTCCGACGGAAAGCGCGCGATCGCAGCGATGGTGGTGCGCGCGCAGGGGCGATGCACGATCATGGCAGGGGCAGGCGTCACGCCCGACACGGTCGCGGCGCTGGTCCGCGACACCGGCGTACGTGCGGTCCACGCCTCCGCCAGCACGCTCGGCCACGATGGCGATCCCGCCGCCGCCCGCCTGTCGTTCGGTGTGCCACCACGCATGACCGATGCCGGTATCGTCGCGCGATTGCGCCATGCGATTGACGACATATCCAATCTAGGACAAATGTGATGTGGACCGCGATCTCCAGCGCGTTCGTTCTCCGTCCTGCAGGCGCCATCGGGCGTGCTAGGAGTCGCCGATGACCTTCGTGAGCAAGATCGGGACCTTCCGCGCCGACAACCCGTCGCCTCTGTACCTGCAACTGCAGCAGCTGATCCGCGACGCCATCGCCAACGACCTCATCACGCGCGGCGAGGCGATTCCCGCGGAGCGCGACCTTGCCACCGACTACGGCGTGTCGCGCATCACCGTGCGCAAGGCGATCGAGGGGCTGGTCGAGGATGGCCTGCTGACGCGCCGCCGCGGCGCGGGGACGTTCGTTGCGGGGCGCGTCGAGAAGAATTTCTCGAAGCTCTCGTCGTTCACCGAGGATATGATCGCGCGCGGCCGCGTGCCGAGCAGCGCATGGATCTCGCGCAGCGCGGGCATCGTCAGCCCGGAGGAATCGATGGCGCTGGCGCTGTCGCCGGGTGAGCCGGTGCTGCGTTTCCAGCGGCTGCGCTTCGCCGACGAGGTGCCGATGGCGCTGGAATTGTCGACGATCGCGGGCTTCTGCCTGCCCGGCGTCGATGCGGTCGACGCATCCCTGTACGAGGCGCTGACCAACGCGGGGCACCGCCCGGCGCGCGCGTTGCAGCGGTTGCGCGCGGTGCCGTTCGGTAGCGATCATGCCCGCATGCTGGGGGTCGACCCGGGATCGCCGGGCCTGCTGATCGAGCGGCGCGCTTTCCTGCGCGACGGGCGCGCGGTCGAATTCACCCGATCCTATTACCGCGGCGACAGCTACGATTTCGTGGCCGAACTCGCCGACGTCTGAACGCTTTGTCTTTGGGGGACGCGACGTGACCATTGCCACCGCGACGACGCTGATGCGCGCAGAAACCAACGAGGCGGGCGCGGCCGTCGCCCGGCTGCTCGCGCACAATGGTGAAAGCCTTGGCGCGCTGGGCGAGCGCCTCCGCGCGGAAACGCCCGACGTCGTCGTCACGTGCGCGCGCGGATCGTCCGATCACGCCGCGACCTATGGCAAATATCTGATCGAGACGATGACGGGCGTGCCCGTCGCTTCCGCCGCGCCCTCGGTCGTCTCGCTGTTCGATGCAACGGTGTCGACGCGTCGCGCGCTGTGTCTCGCCATCTCGCAATCGGGCCGCAGCCCCGACCTGCTCGCGACGGTCGACGCGCATCGCCGCGGCGGCGCGCAGGTGGTGGCGCTGGTCAATGACGAAGGGTCGCCGCTGGCGACCGGCGCGGACACGCTGCTCGCGCTGTGCGCCGGGCCGGAACGCTCGGTGGCGGCGACCAAGTCGTGCATCGCTGCGATGGCGGGGTTCGCCGCGCTGGTCGCCGCCTGGGCCGACGATGCCGACTTGAAGGCCGCGGTCGCGGCGCTGCCCGCGGCGCTCGACGCCGCGGTCGCGCGCGACTGGCACGCGGCGGTCGAGCCGCTGGCAGAGGCGCGGCAGATGTTCGTGATCGGACGCGGCTATGGCTTCGGCATCGCGCAGGAATGCGCGCTGAAGCTCAAGGAAACCTGCCAGCTGCAGGCGGAGCCGTTCAGTGCGGCGGAAGTCCGTCACGGCCCGATGGCGATCGTCGGCGAAGGGTTCCCGGTGCTCGCACTCGCGACGTCCGACGCGGCGGGCGACGACGTGATGCGCGTTGCGGACGCGTTCCGCGAACGCGACGCGCTGGTGCTTGCGGCGCATGCCGGCGACCTTGCGGGTGCGTTGCCCGCGGCGGCGGCGCATCCCGCGATCGAGCCGATCCTGATGCTCGCCAGCTTCTATGGCATGGCGGAGCAACTGTCGCGCCGCCGCGGGCTGGACCCCGACCAGCCGCCGCATCTCGCCAAGGTGACGCGTACGCTATGACCGGTCTCCATCGCTACACCAACGGCCAGGTCGTGGTCGGCGATGCCTGCTGGCCGGGTGTCGAGATCGCGGTGGAGGATCAGCGAATCGCCGCGATCCGCCCGCTCGCCGCCGATGCGGGCGACGCGGTGGACCTTGCGGGCGGGTGGATCATGCCGGGCTTCGTCGATACGCAGGTGAACGGCGGCGGCGGCGTGCTGTTCAACGACCAGACGAGCGTCGACGGTATCGCCGCGATCGGCGCGGCGCATGCGCGTTATGGCACGACCGCGTTCATGCCGACGCTGATCAGCGACACGCCCGACCGGATCGCGCTGGCGCTCGATGCGATGGACGATGCGATCGCGGCGGGCGTGCCGGGCGTCGTGGGCGTGCATATCGAGGGACCGTTCCTCAACGTCGCGCGCAAGGGCATCCACGATGCCGAGCGGTTCATCCCGCTCGACGACGCGATGGTCGCGCTGCTCGCGCGGCCGCGTCGCGGCCGCGTGATGGTGACGCTGGCGCCCGAACTGGCAGAGGTCGATCGGATCGCGACGCTGGCGAAGGCGGGCGTGCTGGTCAGCGCCGGGCATAGCGAGGCATCCTACGACACGATGATTGCCGCGTTCGATGCGGGGCTGACCGGCATCACGCATCTGTTCAACGCGATGCCGCCGATGGTGCAGCGTGTGCCGGGCCTCGTCGGCGCGGCGCTCGACGATCCGCGGCCGTGGTGCGGCCTGATCGTCGACGGCGTCCATGTCGCGCCCGCGGTGTTGCGTATCGCCCTGAAGGCGCGTGGGACCGCACGGATGATGCTGGTCACCGACGCGATGTCGTCGGTCGGCGCGCTCGACAAGGACTTCGTGCTGCAGGGGCGTGCGATCCGCGTCGCGGACGGCATCTGTTCGTACGAGGACGGCACGCTCGCCGGCTCCGACCTCGACATGGCGCAGGCGGCGGCGAACGCGATGGCGATGCTGGGCCTTGACCCCGTCACCGTCGCGCAGCTCGCGGCGGCCAATCCCGCGGCCTTCCTGGGCCTGTCGCAAGAGCGCGGGGCGTTGGCCGTGGGGCTGAGGGCGGACTGGGTGCAATTGTCGACCGCGATGGCGCCGGTCGCGACGTTCGTCGGAGGGAAACCGGCATGACGATCGACCGGCGCGGGATGTTGATGGGATCCACCGGCGCTGGTCTGACGCTCGCACTGCCCGCCGCGGCCCGCGCCGCGCCCGGTGCGCCGGTCGCGGGGGAGGCGGGCGCTCTGCCGATGCCGCCGGTCGGCGACATGTTGCCCGTGCCGCTGCCCCTCACCGACCCATCGCGGATCGGCTTCGACACCGGCTGGCTGTTCCACGAGGGCGACATTCCCGTGCCGCCCGCGCCGGACCACGAGGAAACCTACCTGCGCGCAAAGGCAGGCCATGCGGTCGGCGCGGCGGCGATGACCTATGACGACAGCGACTGGCAGTCCGTCACGCTGCCGCACGACTGGGCGAGCTTCCAGCCGTTCGTCGAAACCGCCAACGTCAGCCAGGGCTATCGCCCGCGCGGGATCGGCTGGTACCGGCGCACCTTCCACCTCGATCCCGCCGATCGCGGCCGCTATCTGGAGCTGCAGTTCGACGCGATCGCGACCAATGCGACGATCTGGATCAACGGCAGCGTCGCGGCGCACAACTGGTCCGGCTACAACAGCATCTACGTCGACATCACGCCCTTCGCCCGGTTCGGCGACGAGCCCAACGTCGTCGCGATCCGCGTCGATGCCGACGCGATGGAAGGCTGGTGGTACGAGGGCGCGGGCCTGTACCGCCACGCGTGGCTGGCGCGCCGCGCGCCGGTGTCGATCGTCACCGACGGGGTGCATTGCGATCCGCGGCGCGGCGATGCCGGCTGGCACGTCCCGGTCACGGTCATCGTCCGCTCGATCGAGGCTGCCGCCGCGACCGTCACAGCGCACGCGCGGCTGCTCGACCCGGACGGACGGCCGGTGGCGGAGGCCCGGTCGCTACCGGTCGCGGTGCCGACGCTCGACGCCGCGGACCTGACGCTGGACCTCGCGGTGCCCGACCCGCGCCTCTGGTCGATCGACACGCCGACGCTCTACACGGTTGCGGTGACGCTGGAGCGCGACGGCGCGGCGGTCGATACGCGGCGCGTGCCGATCGGTTTTCGCACGATCCGCTTCGATGCCGACCGCGGGCTGTTCGTCAACGACCGGCCGGTCAAGATGAAGGGCGTCTGCCTGCATCAGGACCATGCCGGCGTCGGCGTCGCGGTGCCCGATGCCTTGCTCGCATGGCGATTGTCGCGGCTGAAGGACATGGGTTGCAACGCGATCCGTTGCTCGCACAACGCGCCGTCCACCGCCTTCCTGCACCTCACCGACCGGATGGGGTTCGTCGTCATGGACGAGAACCGCAACTTCAACCCCGCGCCCGACTATATGGCGCAGCTGGAATGGATGGTGCGGCGCGACCGCAACCATCCCAGCGTCATCCTGTGGTCGGTGTTCAACGAGGAACCGATGCAGGGCACGCCCGCGGGCGTCGAGATGGTGCGCCGCATGGCCGCCGCGGTCCATCGCCTCGACGGCAGCCGCCCGGTGACCGCGGCGATGAACGGATCGTTCTTCGAACCCGTCAACGTCTCGACCGTGGTCGAGGTGATGGGCTTCAATTATTACCAGGCCGATTACGACAAGTTCCACGCGGCCAACCCGAGGAAGCCGACGACGAGTTCGGAGGATACCAGCGCCTATATGACGCGCGGCGCCTATGCCAACGATCCGGCGGCGCATGTCATCACGTCGATGGATACCGAGGCCGCGCCGTGGGGCGGCACGCATCGCAAGACGTGGCAGCGGATCGCCGAGCGGCCGTTCGTCGCGGGCGGCTTCGTGTGGACGGGCTTTGATTATCACGGCGAGCCGACGCCCTATGCCTGGCCGACGATCGCCAGCTTCTTCGGCATCCTCGACCTGTGCGGCTTTGCCAAGACCGCCTACGACATCCACCGCGCGCAATGGGTGGACGATGCGCCCGTTATCGGCCTGGCGCCGCACTGGACGTGGCCGGGGCGCGAGGGGCAGGCGATCGACATTTTGGTCACGTCCAACGCCGAGCGGATCGTGCTGCGTCTCAACGGCCGCATCGTCGGCGAGGGGCGGGCGGACCGGATCATGGGCAACAGCTTCAAGGTCGCCTATGCGCCCGGCACGCTGGAGGCGCTGGGCTATAATGGCGACCGCCTCGTCGCGCGCGTCGCCCATGCCACGGTCGGTGCGCCCGTCGCGCTGCGGCTGACGCCGGCGCGCCGCGTGATGGCGGGCGACGGCGTCGATGCGCAGCCGTTCACGCTGGACGCGATCGATGCCGCCGGGCGGCACGTCCCGACCGCCAACCTGCCCGCGCGCTTCGCGATAGAGGGCGGCCAGATCATCGGCCTGGGTAACGGCGATCCCAACAGCCACGAACCGGAAAAGGGCGATGCGCGCGCGCTGTTCAACGGTCTGGCGCAGGTGATCGTCCGGGCGGATGTCGGGCGGGGGCCGTTGACATTGCGCGCGAGTGCACCCGGGCTCAAGCCAGCGCGGGTACGCGTCGACCGGCTCGCCATCCCGCCGCTCGTCGAAGCCCCGGCGGTCGCATCGGCGACGCGGATCGAGCGCTGGCGCATGTCGCCGCTGCTGTCGTCGCGCCCCGATCCGGCGCTCGCGCCTGCGGATGGCGACAACAACAGCTGGGCCTTCGTGCGCAGCGGCGCCGCCACGCCCGCCGAGGCGAGCGCCGGCTGGCGCGTTTATCGGGCCAGGGTCGTGCCGCCGCGCCGCGTCGCGCGCGATGGCGGCACGCTGACGCTGTCGGCGATCGCCGGCCGCGCCGAGCTGTGGATCGACGGCAAGCGCGTCGCGACCAAGGCGGACGCGCGCACCGCCCCGATCGCGGCGCCGATAGCGGCGGGGCCGGGAGAACGAACGGTCGTGCTGATCGTCCGGTCGGATGCGGGCGCGGCGTCGGGCATCACCGGATCGGCCGCCGTGTCGCGCTAGGACGGATCGACATTCGGTTATCGCCGGTGTCGCTCTCCAGCGAATGGGCTACCCCTTTTGTCATCCCGGACCTGTGCCGGGGTCCATCGGGCCTCAAACGCTGTCGCTGGAGCCTCAAAACGCGTTGATCGCCGCGCCGTGGACCTCGGACACGTCCGAGGCGACGATGGAAACGTCGGTGGGCCCTAGCGCACGCCTCGGCGTGACGGGGCTAGCGCAAGCCGTACAACCACACGCTATCGTCCGGCATCACGGGAGTGATCGGCCCCGTGGCGATGCTGCACGGTGTCACGAACCGCAGCTGCGATGCCGGATAACAATAATCGCCATGCGCGCACAGGCTCACCATGCCGCTCTTGCGATCGATCTGCATCTGCGTCGCCGGCCCCCACGTCACGCCCGGCTTCATCGTCGCTGTGGCGCTTTCCACCGCATGGACGGTCGCCGTGGTCCGCATCATGCAGTCGGGCGTTCGCGACGCCGCCTGTGCGGGTGCGGCGCAAAGGGCGATCGTTGCGGCGCATCCGGCGAACAGTGTCTTCATGCATGGCCTCTCAAATCGGCCCGCGCCGCGACGCGGCGGCAGGCATCAGCGCCAAACCGCCCGACACGCCGAACCGTTCCACCTCAAGGTCGCGGAGAAGCCGTCACAAAATGGTCTTTAATAGGTATTGTCTGCGCGCAGGTATAAGATACCATGCCAAGCATGGGACGGGGTTTGCGACATGGTTGAGGTGAAACTGGCATCGCCGCTCGGCGGATGGGCGATGCCGCTGGCCGCCGTGCCCGACCCCGTCTTCGCCGGCGGTATGATGGGGGACGGGCTGGCGATCGACCCGGTCGGCGATACGCTCCATGCCCCGTGCGACGCGCGCGTCGTCTCGATCCACGCGGCCGGCCATGCGGTCACGCTCGATGCGGGGCAGGGTGTGCAGCTGTTGATGCACGTCGGCATCGACAGCGTGACGCTGGCAGGCGAGCCCTTCACCGCGTGCGTTGCGGCAGGGGCCCGGGTGCGGGTGGGCGACCCGTTGCTGCGCTTCGATTTGGATGCGCTGGTGCAGGGTGCGACCGCGGCGGTGACGCCGATCCTCGTCGTCGAGCCGCAGGGTGCGCATCTGGTCGCGCGCGCGGGCGAGGGGCGGATCGCGGTCGGCGACCCGCTCTATACGGTGACGATCGAAAACGCCGATGCCCCCGCCGCCGCGCCCGCAGACGGCGAAACGCTGCGCCACGCGATGACGGTCGGCCTGCCGCACGGGCTGCACGCGCGCCCCGCAGCGCGCATCGTCGCGGCGGCGCGCGACGCCGGCGCGGTCGTGACGCTCGTCCACGACGACCAGCGCGGAGCGGCGACCAGCCCGGTATCCCTGCTCGCGCTGGGGCTGTCACATGGCGCGGCCGTGACGATCGAGGCGCAGGGCGCGGGCGCTGCGGCGGCGATCGCGGCGATCATCCCGCTGCTTACCGCGGAAGTCGATGGCGAGGCACCGCGACGCGCGCCTATCGCAGCGGCGGCCGCCGCGATCGATCCCGATGCGATGCCCGGCGTCGCCGCCGCGCCCGGTCTTGCGATCGGTGTCGCCTGCTGGCTGCGCCCTGTCGTGCCGGACCTGCCGGCCTCCGGAGCCGGGATCGCGGCCGAGCAGGCGCGGCTCGATGCCGCGGTCGCCGCGGTCGCCGCCGACCTCGCCGCGGGCGGGCAGGGGACGCAACTTGCCGCCGTCATGGCGGCGCATCGTGCGATCCTTGCCGACCCCGACCTGATGGCCGACGCCCGCGCGCGGATCGACGCAGGGCTGCATGCCGCCGCCGCCATCCTCGCCGCGGCAGAGGCGCAGGGCAGCCGCCTGCGCGCGTCCGGCAATGCGCGCGTCGCGGAGCGCGCCGACGATATCCGCGACGTCGCGCTGCGCGTCGTCCATGCCGCGCTCGGCACGAGGCCGGCAGCGTTGATGCTACCCGATCGCGCCATCCTGCTCGCCCACGACCTGCTGCCCTCGCAGCTCGCCGCGCTCGACCCATCGCGGCTCGCGGGTATCGCGGTTGCCGGCGGTGGCCCGACGTCCCACGTCGCGATCCTCGCGGCGGGGATGGGCGTGCCGATGGTGGTCGCGCTCGGCAAGATGCTCGACGGGGTCGCGGATGGCGCGACGGTGATCCTCGACGGCGACGGCGGCCTGTTGTTCGCGAATCCCGCCGCGGAGCGGCTGGCCGCGGCGCAGGCGACGATCGACGCGCGCGCTGCCGCCGAAGCCGCCGCCCGCGCCGCCGGCGATCGCCCCGCGGTGACGCGCGACGGCACCGCCGTCTCGGTCTATGCCAATCTCGGCTCGGTCGCGGATGCTGAGGCCGCGGCGGCGGCGGGCGCCGAAGGCTGCGGCCTGCTGCGCACCGAATTCCTGTTCCTCGACCGTACCGATCCGCCCTCCGTCGCCGAACAGGCGGCGGATTATGCGGGCGTCGTCGCCGCGCTCGGCGGCAAGCCCGTGGTGATCCGCCTGCTCGACGTCGGCGGCGACAAGCCCGCGCCCTATCTCGACCTTCCGCCCGAGGAGAATCCGGCGCTTGGCGTGCGCGGCATCCGCGTCTGCCTGGCGCAGCCCGACCTGCTCGAGGCGCAGCTGCGCGCGATCCTGTCGGTGCCAGATCGCGCTGCGTGCCGGATCATGGTGCCAATGGTGGCGAGTGGGGAAGAGATGGCGCAGGTGCGTGCGATGCTCGATTCGCTGCTCGCCGAACTGGGCGGTGCGTCGGTCCAGCTGGGCGCGATGATCGAAACGCCCGCCGCCGCGGCGACCGCGGACCTGATCGCGGCGCACGCCGACTTCCTGTCGATCGGCAGCAACGACCTGACGCAATACGTCCTGGCGATGGACCGCGGCAATCCCGCGCTCGCGGCGGGGATCGACGGGCTGCACCCTGCGGTGCTGCGCCTGATCGGCCAGACATGCGAGCGTGCGGCGCTATCGGCGACGCCGGTCAGCGTGTGCGGCGGGCTCGCCGCCGATCCGCTCGCCGCGCCGATCCTGGTGGGGCTGGGCGTTCGCACGCTGTCGGTGCCGCCTGCACGCGTCCCCGCGGCCAAGGCGCTCGTCGCCGCGCTCGATCGTCACGCGGCGGAGGCGCATGCGCGCACCGCGCTAGCCGCCCCGTCCGCCGCCGCCGTCCGCGCGCTGGCCCGCGCCTTTGCCGAGGAGATGCGCTGATGTCGCGCGGCCGCTTCAACCCGATGTCCTTCCTCCAGCCGCTCGGCCGCGCGCTGATGCTGCCGATCGCGGTGCTGCCCGTTGCGGGCCTGCTGCTGCGGCTGGGCCAGCCCGATATCGCGGCCCTTGTTGGCGTCGACCTCTCGTTCCTCAACGCTGCCGGCGACGCGATCTTCGCGCATCTCGGCCTGTTGTTTGCAGTGGGTGTCGCGACCGGCTTCGCCCGCGACGGTAATGGTGCTGCCGCGATGGCCGCCGTCGTCTGCTATCTCGTCATCGGCAATACCGCGCAGGTTTTCTTCCTCGTCCCGCCCGGCGCAGTGCCCGCCGGGCTGGAGGAGAAGGTCACTGCGACCCTGGCCGCGGCGTGGAAGGCAGCGGCGGTCGACAAATTGCAGGTGCCGATCGGCATCATCGCCGGCCTGATCGGCGGGGGTTTCTACAACCGATTCTCGACGGTCAAGCTGCCCGACTACCTCGCCTTCTTCGGCGGGCGGCGGCTGGTGCCGATCCTGGCGGGCATCGCCGGGCTCGTCCTCGGCGGGCTGCTAGGGCCGAGCTATAGCGCGATCAGCGCTGGCGTCGACGGGCTCAGCCGCGGCGTCGTCGCGGCGGGCGGCTGGGGGCTGTTCGCGTTCGGCGTGCTCAACCGGCTGCTGATCGTCACCGGATTGCACCATATCCTCAACAACGTCGCCTATTTCGTCGTCGGCGATTACCACGGCAAGACGGGTGACCTGACCCGCTTCTTCGCGGGCGATCCGACCGCCGGCGGCTTCATGAGCGGGTTCTTCCCGGTGATGATGTTCGGCCTGCCCGCCGCCTGCTTCGCCATGTACCGGACCGCGCTGCCGGAGCGGCGCAAGGCGGTGGGTGGCATGCTGCTCAGCCTTGCGCTGACCTCGTTCCTGACCGGCGTCACCGAGCCGATCGAATTCAGTTTCATGTTCCTCGCGCCCGCGCTCTACGCGATCCATGCGGTGCTGACCGGCGCGGCGGAGGCGCTGATGAACGCGCTGGGCGTTCGGATGGGATACGGCTTTTCCGCCGGCCTGTTCGATTACGTGCTCAATTTCGGCAAGGCGACGAAGCCGCTGCTGCTGCTGCCGGTCGGCGCGCTGTACGCCGTGCTGTACTACGGCCTTTTCCAATGGGCAATCGTGCGCTTCGACCTCAAGACGCCGGGACGCGAGCCGTTCGAGGGCGACGCGCCCGCCGGACCGGCGCCCGCCACCGCGGATGCGAAGGCCGCCGCCTTCGTCGCGGCGCTCGGCGGACCGGCCAATCTGCGCAGCATCGACGCGTGCACGACGCGTCTTCGTCTGACCGTCGCGGATGCGCAGGCGATCGACGAGCCGCGTCTGCGCCAGCTCGGTGCGCGCGGCGTGCTGCGTCCGTCGCCGACCGCGGTGCAGGTGATCGTCGGCGGGATCGCGGACGGGCTGGCGATGGACATGCGCGCGGCGCTCGATGCCGCACCGGGTCCGGTGGCGCTACCCGACGTCGCGGCGGCCGCGCCGGTCGTGCTGCCCGATACGATTGCGGCGGCGCTGGGCGGCGCGGACAACGTCACCGCGGTCTCCGCTTACCCCGGCCGCTACCGCGTGCGCGTCACCGACCGGGCGAAGGTGAACGAAGGCGCGCTGGCGAAAGCCACCCGTATGGTCGCCTGGCCGCACGCCGACGTCGCGCACGTGCTGGTCGCCGGGATATAAGGCGCTAGGCCGCACGCGGCAGCGTCAGTGTCGCGCACAGGCCACCGATCGCCGCGGCGTCCAGCGTCAGCGCGCCGCCGTACAGCTCGGCGAGTTCCACGACGATGCCGAGGCCGAAGCCATAGCCCGGCTCGCGCTCGTCCAGTCGCACGCCAGGCTGCAGCGCCGCCGTCCGCGCCTCGGGCGGCAGGCCGGGCCCGTCGTCGGCGATCGTGATCGTCCAGGCCGCGTCCTGCCGCGTCGCCGCGATCCGCACCTGCGAGCCTGCATGACGACAGGCATTGTCGATCAGATTGCCCAGCATCTCTTCCAGATCCTGCCGCTCCACCGCGACGAGCGCGTCGTCAGGCACGACCACGGTCAGGTCGAGCGCGCGATCGGCGTGAATATGGCGCAGCGCACCGGCGACGTCGTCCGCCACGGCTGCCAGCGCGGTCCGCGCACGTTCGCCCGTGGAAGGGGCGGCGCTCCGCGCGCGGCGCAGGTGGTGCGCGATCCGCCCGTCGAGCTCGGCGACCAGTCCGCGCGCCTGTGCCGACGCGCCTTCGCGCTCCAGCCGGAGCGCCAGCGTCGCGAGCGGCGTCTTGAGCCCGTGCGCGAGGTTCGCGACATGGTGGCGCGCGTTGGCGAGCCCGGCCGCATTTTGGGCGATCAAAGCGTTGATCTCCTCGGCGAGCGGCACCAGCTCGCGCGGCTGGTCGAGCGGCAATGCGCTGTCCGCGCCGCGGCGCACGCGGGCCACCGCGCCCTGCAATCGTCGGATCGGCCGCAGCCCCAGCCTGAGCTGCACCCAGGTCGCCGCCGCCAACCCGATGCCGAGGATGGCGAGCGCCCCCGCGAGCGTGCCGAGCGCGGCGCGGATCGGGCGGCGCACCAGTGCGCGCGGCGCGGCGGCGACGATGTCCGCGGTGCCGCCCGCAACGGGCATCGTCATCCGCCGCAGATGGATGCGCGCGCCGTCCGCGTCCGTTCCATCGCCCGGCGTGATCGGTGAGGCAGGCGGCGGCACGCCCGTATCCGGCCGTGGCGGGACGGGCGGCGGCGGTGCGATGTCGCGGGGCGGGCGGGGCGGGGCATGCGGCGGCTGGCGCCCCGTCGCGACGTCGCCGATCCGCGCGCCGAGCCGCCACTCGCCCGCGGGCGTGCGCACCCGCCATCCCCAGCCCGATCCGGGCTGCGCAAAGCCGGGCAGGTCGACGACACGCGCCGGATCGAGCCGCCCGCGCGGATCGATCGCGCGCGCCAATACGGTGACCTGCGCATCCAGCCGCTCGTCGAGCCCCTGCGTCACGAAGCGTTCCAACACGCCGCCGATCGCGACCGCGGCGAAGGCGAGTGCCGCGACGCCGCTCGCCACCGCAATCAGCAGCAGGCGCGCGTGCAGCGACAGCCGGCTCATGCCGCCGCGCCGCCGCCGCAGGTCAGACGATAGCCGCGCCCGCGCACCGTTTCGATCATCTCCGCGCCGATCTTTCGGCGCAGCCGCGCGACGATCACCTCGAGCGAGTTGGAATCGCCCTCGGCATCATATTCGTACACGCGCTCCAGCAATTCGCCGCGATCGACCACCATGTCGCGGCGCAACATCAGCGCGGACAGAACGCGCCACTCGAACGCGGTGAGTTTGAGCGGCAGGCCGTCGAGATCGAAATGCCCGACCTGCGTATCATAGCCGATCCGCCCGCATTCGATCCGCGCGGCGGCGTGACCGGCGGCACGGCGCACCAGCGCGCGCAGTCGCATCACTACCTCCTCGATCCGGAACGGCTTGGTCAGATAATCGTCTGCGCCTGCCTTGAATCCGGCGACCTTTTCCGACCAGGCGTCGCGCGCCGTCAGGATCAGCACGGGCAGATCGCGCCCCGCCTTGCGCCACCCCGCCAGCACCGACAGGCCGTCGACGACGGGCAGGCCCAGGTCGAGGACCGCGGCATCGTATCGTTCGGTATCGCCGAGGTGCAGCCCGTCCTCGCCATTGTGCGCCACATCGACCGCGCAGTTTTCCGCGCGCAGGGCACGCGCGATCTCGCTTGCCAGCGCCGCATCGTCTTCGACCAGCAGGATGCGCACCGTTTCGTCTCCCCTAACCCAACCCGTCCCGTCCCGCTCCGCCGCGCCGATGTCGCTAGGCGCACAAGCCAAACCGAAACTGAACGATCCGGTTCAGTCTGGTCGGTGGATGGGCCGCCTATACCCCGTCTCGTCATTAGACGAAGAGGAGGTTTGAACATGGTTTTCGTTACTCCCAAGGCCCGGATCGCGCTGGCCGGCGCGGCATTGCTGCTCGCCGGCGGTGGTGCGGGCGCCGCCATCACCCACGCCGTCGCGCCGGAACGCGTGATGGCCGCCGCGCCGCCCGTGCGGATCGGGTCGCTGAAGACGATGCCGGCGCCGATACTGGGCGATCCGATCGCCACCATCCGCGGCCGGGTCGCCGAACAGTTCGGCAACCGCGTCGTGCTCGACGACGGCAGCGGCCGCGTGCTGGTCGACACCGGGCCAGGGCGCGACGGACCGACGCTGTCGCTGGGCCAGACGATCACCGCGCAGGGCCGCTACAACGAGGGCGCGATCCACGCGATGTATCTGGTCGACCAGAATGGCCGCGCTTACGCCACGGGTCGGCCGCCGCACGGGCCCGGTGGGCCCGGCGGCCCGGGTGGTCCCGGCGGTCCCCGTGGCCCGGGTGGTCCGCGTCCCGATGGCCCGCCGCCGCCCCCGCCGCCCGCCCCCGGCGGGGCGCCTGCGCCGCAACCCGGCGCCGTGCCGCCGCCCCCGCCCCCGGGCGCGGTGCCCCCGCCGCCTCCGCCGGCCGGGCAGGCGGGCGCTCCCGCGGCCCCTGCACCTGCCCCGGTTCCTGCCCCCGCACCGGCTGCCGCCCCCGCAGCCTGATCGGGGCCTGGAAGGCGCCGCCCGGTTTCGTACCGGGCGGCGTCATGCCGTTGTGCATGTCGCCACGCGGCCTATGGTGCGCGACCATGGGGGACGATCGCTCGACGCAAAGGCGCTCGCCGGACAGGCGCAGGCACGGCGACAACGCCGACGTGTCCGAGGATGCGGAGCGCGTCGAACTCGCCCGCGCCGCCGGCGCGATCATCGGGTCGTGGATGTGGGACCTGCCCGGCGACCGCTTCACGCTCGACGCGCAATTCGCGGCCGATTTCGGCATCGCGCTCGACCGGACCGAAAACGGCCCCCGCATCGACGATATCATCGAAACCGTCCATCCCGACGACAAGGCCGGCCTGCTCACCGCGATCAAGGCGGCGATCCGTCGCGGCGGACCCTATGCGCACCAATATCGCGTCCGCCATGTCGACGGCGCGTATCGATGGATCGAGGCGAACGGCCGCGTCGAACTGTCCCCCGACGGCAAGGCCCTGCGCTTTCCCGGCGTCCTCCTGGATGTCGAGGCGCGGCGGCGGATCGAGGCGGAACGCGATCGCGCACACGCGCTCGCGGCGTCGATCATCGAAGCGGTGCCCGGCGTCGTCTATGCCAAGGACCGGCAGGGGCGGATGCTGCTCGGCAATGCTGGTACGACCGCGCTGATCGGCCTGCCGCCGGAAACCTATATCGGGCGCACCGACCTCGAGAACCTCGCCGATCGCGCGCAGGCCGAGGCGGTGATGGCGAACGACCGCCGCATCATGGAAACGGGCGTTGCCGAGCAATGCGAGGAGGCGGTCAACCTGCCCGACGGTCGGCGCGCGATATGGCTGTCGACCAAGGCGCCGCTGTACAATGCCGCTGGTGAGGTGATCGGGCTGGTCGGCTCGTCGCTCGACATCACCGCGCGCAAGCAGGTGGAGGCGGAGCACGAGGCGCTGAACGACCTGCTCGAACAGCGTGTCGCCGCCGTGATCGCGGAACGCGAGCAGGTCGAGGAAGCGATGCGCCAGTCGCAGAAGATGGAGGCGGTCGGCCAGCTGACCGGAGGCGTCGCGCATGATTTCAACAACCTGCTGACGATCATCCGATCGTCCGTCGATCTGCTGCGCCGCCCCGACCTGCCCGACGAGCGGCGTCGTCGCTATCTGGATGCGGTGTCCGATACGGTCGATCGCGCGGCGCGGCTGACGCGCCAGCTGCTCGCGTTCGCGCGGCGGCAGGCGCTGAAACCCGAGACGTTCGACGCCTGCGCCAAGCTGCGGGAGGTCGTCGACATGATCGACACGCTGACCGGCGCGCGTGTCGATATCGCGCTCGATCTGCCCGCCACGCCCTGTTTCATCCACGCCGACCTCAGCCAGTTTGAAACCGCCCTGGTCAACATGGCGGTCAATGCGCGCGATGCGATGGACGGAACGGGGACGATCACCCTGCGCATCGCCGCCGACCGCGCGCTGCCCGCGATCCGCGGTCATGCGGAGGTGTCGGGGCCATTCGTCGCGGTCGACGTCGTCGATCACGGCGCCGGCATCGCACCGCATCATCTCGCGACGATCTTCGAACCCTTTTTTACCACCAAGGGCGTCGGCAAGGGCACGGGGCTCGGGCTCAGCCAGGTGTTCGGCTTCGCCAAGCAATCGGGCGGCGACGTCGGCGTCGAAAGCAAGCTGGGCCAGGGCAGCACGTTCACGCTCTATCTGCCGCAGGTTGCCGCCCCGATCGTGGCGGATCATGGACCGCCGGCAGCGTTCGCCCCGCACGGCCACGGCTGCCGCGTGCTGGTGGTCGAGGACAATGTCGAGGTCGGTGCCTTCGCCTCGCAGATCCTCGAAGATCTTGGCTATGCACCGCACTGGGTCACCAACGGCGACCTCGCGCTGCAGGCGCTAGATGTCGACGGCGCCGGGTTCGACATCGTCTTTTCCGACGTGGTCATGCCGGGCATGGGCGGTGTCGATCTCGCCCGCGCGATCCGGGAGCGGCTGCCCGCCATGCCGGTGATCCTGACCTCGGGCTACAGCCATGTCCTCGCCGAGGATGCGGAGCATGGGTTTCCTTTGCTCCACAAACCCTATTCGGCGGAAAAGCTGTCGAGCGCGCTCCGCGCCACGATGCGCGGGCTGACGATCCGGTAGGCTGCGCGCGCTTGGGTCAGCGGGCGCGCGGGCGCTCCGCCGCCAGCTGCGCGGCGGCGACGCGTTGCAGCGAGACGGCGAGATCGGGCGACAGCCCCAGTTCGTCCGCGGCGCGCTCGCCCGCGCCCAACGTGCGCGGGTCGACGCCGGTCACCTGGCCGAACACCATCAGCGCCTCCAGATAATAACCCGCGATGCTGGCGTGATACTGGTCGTACGACCATAGATTGACCTGGCCGAAGGTGATGCCGTCATACGGATCGGGATCGGCGACATGGTCCGCCATCGCGCGCGTCCAGGCAAGGCCGACGGGCACGACGACGTTCGCCCCGCTCGCCCGACGGGCGGCGACCGCGGCGGCCTGCAGATCCTCCGCCATCGCGGCGATACCGCGCCCGTACCAATGGCCGCCGGGGCGATAGGTCTGGTCGGCGCGGCTCCAGGTCGCGGTCAGTGCGACGCGGACGTTGACGTTGCGCGCGCGGAACAGTCGGGTCAGTCGGTCGACCGCCGACAGGTATTTGGCGGGGTCGCCGGGCCGTTCGCGATCCAGCGTGCTGTATTCCTGTAGCACGACGACGTCCCACGGCCGGTCGAACAGCTGCCGCCGCTCGTCATAGTGGAAGGCGAGGCTGCGGCCGCCCTGCGTCTCCAGACTGACCGCGTAGCGCAGACCCGCCTGCTCGGTGAATTCCTTGAACAGGGCGGGCACGCCGCCATAGCCCTGGCCGGTCAGGTCGGTGACGCGATCGGCATGCCAGTTGCGCACCGCCGAATGCGCGCCCTGCGTGAAGCTGTTGCCGATGAACAGGATCGTACGCTGCGTCGGCGCCGCCGGCGGTGGCGGGACGCGTTGCTGGCTGCGGGCCGCCGCGGGCAGGGGGGCAAGGGCAAGGAGCAGCGCGGGCAACAGACGGATCATGCGATGTTCCTTGCCAGAGCGGGCGGGGTGGCGACAACCGTGGACGGCGTTTTCGCAGGAACCGGAAGGGCGGCGGCTCATAACGATTTGCTGCCGGTTGTCCGGGATTTTTCGTGCCCGGAAAGGCCCACCTCTCGCCCCTTCCGCTAGCGGGACGGGAGAAGCTGCACGATTTTCCCCGCGGCAAGACGGACGCGTTGCCCGATGACGCGTCGGAAAAGCGGGGCTATCAGCGCGGGTGACGATGCCCCGCTTTCACCACGACGACCTTGCCCGCCTTGCCGCCGCCGACCGGCTACGGTCGCTGCGCCCGCGCGCCGGCGCGGACTTCGCGTCGAACGATTATCTCGGCCTTGCCGGATCGCCGCGGCTGGGCACCGCGGTCGCGGCGGCCCTGGCGCGCGGCGTCGCGGTCGGGTCGGGCGGCTCGCGGCTGCTGCGCGGCAACCATCCGGAGCACGAGGCGCTCGAGGTCGAGGCGGCGCGCCATTTCGGCAGCGCGGCGGCGCTGTTCTTCGCCAGCGGATTTGCCGCCAACCAGGCGCTGTTCGCGACGTTGCCCCAGCCGGACGACATCGTAGTCCATGACGAGCGGATACACGCCAGCGCACACGACGGCATGCGGTTGGGCCGCGCGCCGCGCCTCGCCGTCCGACACAATGACGCCGACGCGTTCGATACCGCGATCCGCGACTGGCGGGCGCGGGGCGGGACGGGCACGCCGTGGATCGCGGTCGAAAGCCTCTATTCGATGGACGGCGACGTCGCGCCGCTCGACGACCTTGCGCGGATCGCATCCCGGCACGACGCGATGCTGCTGATCGACGAGGCGCATGCGAGCGGTGTGTTCGGGCCACGAGGGCGCGGCCTCGCGCATCATCTCCACCACCGCGACGACGTCGTCACGCTGCATACTTGCGGCAAGGCGCTGGGCGTCGAGGGCGGGCTGCTCTGCCTGCCCGCGCATCTGCGTGAATTCCTGATCAATCGCGGGCGCGGTTTCGTCTTCTCCACCGCGCCGTCGCCGCTGGTCGCCGCCGCGGTGCGCGAAGCCTTGCGCATGCTCGCCGACGAGCCCGAACGGCAGACGGCGCTCGCCGCGCTGGTCACCCATGCCGGAAAGCGTCTCGTGGCGCTCGGTGTGCCTCCGACCGGGACCCAGATCGTCCCCGTCATCCTGGGGGAGGACGGCGTCGCGGTGGCGCGCGCGACCGCCTTGCAGGCGGCGGGATTTGACGTCCGCGCGATCCGCCCGCCCACCGTCGCGCCCGGCACCGCCCGCTTGCGCCTGTCGATCACGCTAAACGTCGATGCCGCCGCGATCGACGCGCTTGCCGATACTCTCGCTGCGATTCTGGAACCTGCATGACCTCTATCATCGTCACCGGCACCGACACCGACGTCGGCAAGACCGTCTTCGCCGCCGCGCTCGCCGGCGCGCTCGGCGCCTCCTATTGGAAGCCGGTGCAGGCTGGCGATGACGACGGCACCGACCGCGAGCGTGTCCGTCGGCTGTCGCGCCTGCCCCACGCGGCGATCCTGCCGGAGGCGTATCGCCTGCGCACGCCCTGCTCGCCGCACCGCGCCGCGGCGATCGACGGCGTGACGATCGACCCGGCGCGCCTCGCGCTGCCCGCCGTGAACGGACCGCTGGTGGTGGAGGGCGCGGGCGGCGTGCTCGTGCCCGTCACCGACGACCTGCTCTATGCCGACGTCTTCGCCCGCTGGCAGGCGCCCGTCGTCCTCGTCGCGCGCACCGGGCTCGGCACGATCAACCACAGCCTGTTGTCGATCGAGGCATTGCGCGCGCGCGGCGTGCCGATCCGCGGCATCGCGTTTATCGGCGAGGCGCAAGAGGACAGCGAGGCGACTATCGCGCGGATCGGCGGTGTCGCGCGCCTCGGTCGTCTGCCGCGGCTCGACCCGCTGACCCCCGATACGCTCGCCGCCGCCTTTGCCGTGAATTTCGACTTGGCGGCGTTCCGATGAGCGACAGCGCGATCTGGCATCCCTTCACGCAGCATGGCCTCGGCGAGCCGATCCCGATGGTGACGCACGCCGCGGGCGCTGCGCTGCATACCGCGGACGGGCGGCGGATCGTCGATGCGATCTCGTCCTGGTGGGTGACGACGCACGGCCATTGCCACCCGCGCATCGTCGCGGCGATCGCGGCGCAGGCAGCGCGGCTGGACCAGATCATCTTCGCCGGTTGGACGCATCAGCCCGCGCAGGAGGTGGCGGACGGCTTACGCGCGATCATGCCGCCGGAACTGACGCGCGTCTTCTTTTCCGATTCGGGGTCGACCGCGGTCGAGGTCGCGTTGAAGATGGCGCTCGGTTACTGGCTGCACCGCGGCGAACCGCGCCATCGCATCCTCGTGCTCGAACACGGTTATCACGGCGATACGATCGGCGCGATGTCGATCGGCGCGCGCGGCGCGTTCAACCGCGCGTACGAGCCGTTGTTGTTCGACGTCGCGACGATCCCGTTCCCGGCGGAGGGACACGAGCAGGTGACGCTCGATGCGCTTGCCACGGCGCTGCGCGACGGTCCCGCCGCACTGATCGTCGAGCCCCTGATCCTCGGGGCGGGCGGCATGTTGACCTATCCGCCGCGCGTACTCGCCGAGATGCGGCAGATGTGCGCCAATACGGGCGTTTTGTTCGTCGCGGATGAGGTGATGACCGGTTGGGGCCGCACCGGCACGTTGCTCGCGTGCGAGCAGGCGGACGTCGTGCCCGACATCCTGTGCCTGTCGAAGGGGCTGACCGGCGGCGCGGTGCCGCTGGCGGTGACGATGGCGATCGAGCCGATCTACCAGGCGCATTATGCCGCCGATCGCAGCCGCATGTTCTTCCATTCGTCCAGCTACACCGCCAATCCGATCGCCTGCGCCGCGGCGGCGGCGAACCTTGCCATATGGCGCGAGGAACCGGTGCGCGATCGCATCGCGGCGCTAGCGAACGCGCATCGGCGGCGGCTTGCAGCGCTGGCGGAGGTGCCGGGCGTGACCAACGCGCGTCAGCTCGGCACGATCGCCGCGGTCGACCTGCCGGGCGGGGAGGGCGGTTATCTATCGGACCGGTCACCCCGGCTGCTGCGCTTCTTCCGCGAGCGCGACCTGCTGCTCCGCCCGCTCGGTACCACGGTATACGTCATGCCGCCCTATTGTATCGAGGACGACGACCTCGACGCGATCTACGCCGCCATCGGCGAGGCGGCGGGGGTGTAGCGGGCGACTAGCCCCTCCCCATCAGGGGAGGGGTAGGGGGTGGGGGAGCCTCGCAGAGCGACCGGGTGCGGCGTTCCCCACCCCAACCCCTCCCCTGAAGGGGAGGGGCTTATCATCTTAGATCGGCACCTTCTCGCTCAGATACGGGTCCTTCGGGGGCGTGCGGGGCACGTGCACCTTGATCGCCGGGCGCGCCGCCTGTTCGGCGAGCCACGCCGGTCCGCCCTTCTGCTTGCGGATCGATGCATCGGTGCGATAGGCGACGAGGCCGTAGATCGGCCGCCGCCCGTAACCCGGTGCGGAATCGCCGAAGGCCCAGGCGATATTGCCGTAGGTGGACGGGTCGCGGCCATCCAGGCTGAACCGGTCGTTGAGATAGCAGGCGGTGGCCCAGCCTTCCTCCGGGCTCGGCGTCATCTGGATCAGCCATTTCGCCCAGAACATGCGCACGTTGTTGTGCATCCAGCCGTCGAGCAGGAACTGCTTCTGACAGGCGTTCCAGCTTTCGTTGTCCGTTTCGCCATGCACCAGCGCGTGCAGCGTTTCGCGGTTGGGCCGCTCGTCCTGCGCGTGTTCGGCCAGCTCTCGCCGCGCCCAGTCCGGCAGGCGCGCGTAGCTTTCCGGCACGCGCATCCGACGCGCCTTGTAATGGAACCACTCGCGCCATGTCAGCAGTTCGTCGAGATACTTGCCGCGCTTCTCCGCCGAGACGTCCGCGCCGCGCACCGCCGCGACGATCTCGCGCGGGCCGACCATGCCGAAATGGAGATAGGGCGAAAGCTCGCTCGCCCCGTCCGCGCGTGAGGCATCGCCGCGCGCATCGGCGTAGCGCGGCAGCACGACCTCGGCGAGCCGCTGCAGCCGTTCGGTCACCGCAGCGCGCGTCGCGGGGAAGCGCGCAACGGGGGGCAGATCGTGGTCGATGGCGAGGCTGGCGACCAGGGCGTCGAGCGCGGCGTCGTCCATCGTGGCGAGGTCGTCCGGCGTGTAGGGCAGCGCGCCGTCATACGGTGGGCGTTCCGGCTCCTCGTCGTGCCAATCGTACCAATCCTCGCGCACCGCCTCGTGGCGGCGGCGGAAGGCGCTGGTCGCGCGGATGTCCTGCGCGAGCGCAGCGGGCGGCACGGTGCAGGCGGCGTTGACCGCATAGACGGGGCGGTCGACCTTGTCCGCGACACGCTCCGCCTGCCATTGCGCGACGAAGGCGGGCTGATCCTCCAGCACCACCGCGGCGGCCCGCGCGGCGAGGCGGTAGACGAGGCCTTTCTCGCGTTTCTCCGAACGGTCGACATAGTGGACGCACGCGAGACCACGCTGCCGGCATCCTTTGCCGAGGTCGCGCGACGCGCCGAGGATGAAGCGATGCAGCCGGTCTGAGGCATAGGGATAATCCTCGCGCAGGCCGTGGTAGACCAGCACCGGCAGCCCCATCGCATTGCCCAGCCGTACCGCGGCGTCGATCACCGGATTGTCGTGCGCGCGCAGCGCCTGTTGCAGCCAGCACAGCACGTAATCCGCCTTGGCCGGGGCTTCGCGGTCGTTCATCGCGCGCACGCGCGGCGCCTCGCGCCAGTCGGCCAGCGCCTTGGGAAGGGTATCGGTCATCATCGCCCAACGCTTGCCGCGCGGTTCGGTGTCGGGCAATCCGCCGCGATGGCCGTAACCGACATCGCCACGCGGACGTGGGACCATAATTGGCGCCTCGACCCGATCGTGCGCAGCCTGCTCGACACCGATTTCTACAAATTGCTGATGCTGCAGATGATCCGGCATCTGCATGGCGACGTCGCCGCGACCTTCCGCCTGATCAACCGGACGACTGAGGTCCGGCTCGCCGATGTGATCGACGAAGGCGAGCTTCGTGCGCAGCTCGATCATGCCCGTACGCTGCGTTTCACCAAGAAGGAACTGATCTGGCTGGCGGGCAACAGCTTCTACGGCCGCGCCCAGATGTTCGCGCCGGACTTCATCGCCTGGCTCGCCGATTTCCGCCTGTCGTCCTATCACCTGCAAACCGTCGACGGGCAGTTCGAGCTGACGTTCGAGGGGCCGTGGACGCATACGACGATGTGGGAAATCCCCGCGCTCGCCATCGTCAACGAGCTGCGCGCGCGCGCCGCCTTACGCGACAAGGGCCGCTTCGCGCTCGACGTCCTCTACGCCCGCGCCAAGGCGAAGCTGTGGGACAAGGTGGAGCGGCTGCGCGACCTGCCCGATCTCGTCCTGTCGGATTTCGGCACACGGCGTCGGCACGGATTCCTGTGGCAGCGCTGGTGCGTCGAGGCGTTGAAGGAGGGGCTGGGCAACCGCATGGTCGGCACGTCGAACGTGCTGCTGGCGATGGACAACGATCTGGAGGCGATCGGCACCAATGCGCACGAACTGCCGATGGTGCTCGCCGCGCTCGCCGGCACGGACGAAGCGATCGCCGACGCGCCCTATCGCGTGCTCGCCGAATGGCAGGCGCATTATGCCGGCAACCTGCTGGTCGTATTGCCCGATGCGTTCGGGACGGAGGCGTTCCTGCGCGATGCGCCCGCCTGGGTCGCGGACTGGACCGGCTTTCGCCCCGACAGCGCGCCGCCGATCGCCGCGGGGGAGCGGATCATCTGCTGGTGGCAGAAGCACGGGCAGGACCCGCGCACCAAGCTGCTGATCTTCTCGGACGGCATGGACGTCGACAGTATCGAGCGCGTCTATCACCATTTCCACGGGCGCGTCCGGATGAGCTTCGGTTGGGGCACCAACCTGACCAACGACTTTCGCGGCTGCGATCCCGACGGGCTGCCGGGACTCGAGCCGATTTCGCTCGTCGCCAAGGTGGTGAGCGCGAATGGCCGGCCAGCGGTGAAGCTGTCGGACAATCCCGAAAAAGCGACCGGCGATCCCGCCGAAATCGCACGGTATCTGCGTATCTTCGGCGACGAGGGAAGGGCGCCGGCGGCGGTCCGCGTCTGACCCAGGTCCTCCCCTGCTATGCAGGGGAGGGGGACCGCCGCCGAAGGCGGTGGTGGAGGGGCAGCCCACGCACGTCGCTCTGTTGGGCTGCCCCTCCACCACCCGGCTGCGCCGGGCGGTCCCCCTCCCCGCGGAGCGGGTAGGAGGTTACGCGATCTCGAACCATATTGGCCGGTCGGCGAACAGCACGATTGCCGCCCGCTCGCCGTCCGCGAACTGGACCGTCGCGTCGGGAACGTCGACGCCGCGGATCAACGCCGCGACCTTCAGCGTGCGGCCGCCAGCCCGCCGCTCGAACGCCACGATCCGGTCGCTGCCGGTGACCTCGACGGGCCGATAGTCGCCGTCGGTGAACACCGTCGGGTCCGCACGCCGCAGCGCCAGCAGGTCGGCGATCAGCTGCATCTTGGCCGGCATGCCTTCGGCGAGCAACCGCTCGCGCATGGCGTAATCCACCGGTCGGCGATTGTCCGGATCGACCAGGCTGAGGTCGGTGAGCTCGGTGCCCTGGTATAGGTCCGGCACGCCCGGCACAGTGTAGCGCAATAGCGTCTGGACGATCGTGTTCGCGCGCGCCGCCGGCGCGAGCGCGGCGACATAGTCCGCCAGTTCCTGCACGAACGCGGCATCGGCGAGCAAATCGTCGACCAGCCCCGCCGCTTCCTCCTCATAGGCTTCGTCGGGCGCCTCCCACGACGAGCGCAGCTTGCCTTCGCGCAGCGCCTTTTGCTGCCACGCCTTGACCCGCTCGGCCAGGTCGTCCGCTGCGCCGTCTACGGGCCACACGCCGACCAGCGTCTGCAACAGCATGTAGCGGTCGTCCGCCACCACCTCGTGATCCGCGTGCAGCCGCATCCAGCGATCGGCGTGGCCAACCCATGTCGCAGGATCGGTGCTGAGCACGGCGAGCCGCGCGCGCATGTCCTCGCCGCGCTTGTGGTCGTGCGTCGCGGTCGTCAGCATCGCATGCGGCACGTGGCGCGCCCGCTCGTGCATCGCCTCGTGAAATGCGTCGAGCGATATCCCGAGCGTTTCCGCGTCGGCGCCGACATCGTTACGACTGATCAGGCGGCCGTAGCGGTAAAAAGCGGTGTCCTCGACCGCCTTCGCGGCGATCGGTGCGGACAATTGCTGGAAACGGCGGACCGCCTCCGCGGCGAGCGCGGTGTCACCGGGGCCGTCGCCCGCCAGCCACGCCAGAACCAGGTCGGTGACCGCATCCTCTCCCGGCGGGATCAATCCCTCGACCCGCTCGCGGACGATCGCGCGCGTCCGTGCATCCTGCGCCGGCGCCGCATCGCCGGTGCCGTATGTGCGGTAGACCGGGAACACCCACAGCAGTCGCTCGATCGCACGGCGCAGCATCGCGCGCGTGATCCCGTCGCCCTCCGCGCTCGATGTCGCCAGCGCGGCGAAGGCGGCGATGCAGCCGTCGAGCTGGCCCGCGAACTGCCACGACAGCATGTCCTGCCGCGCCTCGAACTCCTCGACCGCGAAGAATTCGCCGCGTCGGCTGATCCGGTCCCACGCTTCGGCAAGTGCGAGCGCACCCGCGGGATCGTGGAGCAACGTGCTCACCTGTTCCATGAAGTCGTAGCCGCTGGTGCCGTCGACGCCCCAGCCGACCGGCTGCGGCTCGCCGACGCCCAGGATCTTCTCGATGACGATCCAGGCGTCGGGGCCGAGCCGCGCGCGCAGCGACTGGCAATAGCCGATCGGATCGGTCAGCCCGTCGACATGGTCGACGCGCACGCCGTCGATCAGCCCCTCGTCGTGCAGCCGGAAATAGAGCGCGTGCGTCTTGGCGAACACCGCCGGGTCCTCGATCCGCACGCCGGCGAGGTCGTTGACGGTGAAGAAGCGCCGCCAGTTGAGCTCGTCATTGGCGACGCGCCATGATGCCAGCCGGTAATGCTGGCGGTCGAGCAGTTCGGCGAGTGGCATGCGATCCGCCGCCGCCTGGTCCGCATCGCGGATCGGGAAGCGATGTTCGCCATAGGCGACGAGGACCCAGCGCCCGCCGTCGCGCGACAGCGTCAGGTCGCCGTCGGCGAGCACCTGTGACAGCGGCGCGCCGAGCACGGGCAGCACGATCCTCTCGCGCCAGTCGATGTCGAACACCGCGGCATGCTCGCTCGCCTGGCCCTTGGCCAGCACGTCGTTCCACCAGGCGTTGCCGCCCGCGACGCCCATGTGGTTGGGCACGATGTCGATGACGATGCCCATCCCGCGTGCCTTCGCCGCGGTCGCCAGCGCGCGGAACGCCTCTTCGCCGCCCAGTTCCGGATTGATCCGCGTCGGGTCGACCACGTCGTATCCGTGCATCGATCCCGCCGCTGCGACGGTGATCGGCGACGCGTAGACATGGCTGATCCCCAGCGCATCGAGATAGGGGAGCAGGCGCTCGGCGTCCGCGAAGCCGAAACCTTTGTGAAACTGAAAGCGATAGGTGGCGCGCGGCGTCATGCGGGACGGCTTTCGGAAAGAAGGGCGGTTCGCCGCGCGACCTCTGGCCGGGCAAGCAGCGCCGCGGTCGTATCGGGCAGGCGACGGCGCCAGTTGGGATGTTCGTCGGTCGTGCCGGGCAGATTGGGCTGTTCCTCCAACCCGACCAGATCCTCGATCGGCACGATCAGCAGCGGACAGGCGGCAGTGGTCGTCAGTGCCAGCGCGGCGTCCACCGCCGGGGCGGGATCGTTGGGCATCGGCCCCGTCGCCACGCCCGCCGCGGTCGCGGCAGTCCACAATTTCTTGCGATCGCCGATGCGGCGGACGCGCTCGGCCCCCTCGTCGCCGTCACTCCGCTTCAGCTTGTGCGCCCAGGTGATGTCGCGCCCCGTCCACCAGCCCGCCAGCGTCGGCGTGTCGTGCGTCCCCGTCATCGCGACCGCGCAGGCGTCCCAACCGGCCGGGTCGGTGAAGGCGCCGTCCGCCGCGCGCTCGAACGGCAGCACGCGCATGCCGTAGATCGTGCGCGCCGCCATCGCTTCGCGAAAGCCGGGGGGCACGGTGCCCAGATCCTCGCCGATGACGACCGCGTCGGCGCGATGCGATTCGATCGCGAGGATACGCAGCAGGTCGTCGAACGGCATCGACAGATAGGCGCCGTCCGCCGCGGTGCCGCCATCGGGGATGACCCAGAGGCGCTTCAGCCCCAACGCATGGTCGATGCGGATACCGCCGGCATGGCACAAGGTCGCGCGAACGGTGCGGATGAACGCGTCGAACCCGGTGCGGCGCATCGCGAACGGGCACAAAGCGGTTATGCCCCAATTCTGCCCCTGGGGGCCCAGCGGATCGGGCGGCGCACCGATCGACAGGCCGGTGAGCAGATCGCCGCGCCGGCTCCACGCCTGCGCTCCGCCCGCGTCCATGCCGACCGCGAGATCCGCGATCAGGCCGACGCGCATCCCCGCATCACGCGCCGCCTGCTGCGCGCGCGCGAGGCTTTCTGCGCTCAGCCATTGCAGGAAGGCGTAGAAGGTGACGGCGTCGTTCTGCTCTGCGGCGAAGCGTGCGACGGCTGGACCGGCGGGGTCGTGGAAGGCGGCGGGCCAGTCCTGCCATCCCTTCGCGCCGCCCTGCGCAAAGAAATGCGCGTGCAGCGCGTCGAACCGCGCCTGCGCTTCCAGTTCGGCGCGCTCGCGGCGCGCCGCCGCGACCCGCGCGTGCACGTCCGGCGAGGCCGCCTCGAACGCGTGGCGCAGCATCGCCAGCCTTGCGGGCAGTGCCTGTGCCCAGTCGATCAGCGCCGGGGCATCGCCCGGCGCCGCGACGCCGACCAGCGCCGGCTCGGCGAGCAACGCGTGGTGAAATAGCCGCGAGGAGGGGGCATACGGACTGAAGCGCGTCGCGTCCGCCGGAAACAGCGCATGCGTCGGGCTGATCGCCAGCGCCGCTGCTCCCGCCGCTCCGAAGGCGCGCGCCGCGTCCGCGAGCGTGCCGAGATCACCATAGGCCGTCTGGCCATCGCCACGCAGCGCGGGGATCTGCACCGCGGCACCCCATAGCCGTCCCGGCGGCAGCGCCCGGCAGCGTGGTGGCGCGATGGCAAGGTCGATCACCCGGTCGCCGATGCGCAGCGTGTGGTATCCCGGCCGATCGATCGGCGCGAGCAGGCCGCCCGCGACCGCGACGGCATGTGTGTCGCCATCCTCGAACGTCAGTGTCGCCGCGCCGTCGCTACCATCGCCCAGATGCACGGGCGTGCCGACATCGGCGCTGACGAACGTCCGTTCGCCGCTGCGGGTGTCGAGCGTCGCGAGGATCGCGTCCAGCGTTCTGTCCGCGACGATATGGTGCCGGCCGTCGGCATCCTCCCACGTGCGGCACAGGCCGACCGCCGCGGCACGATCGTGAAGATCCGTCATAGCGACCCGCCTATCATGCCTGACCGATTAAGCCTTTCGCCGGTCCGCAGATGCCACCGCTCAGGCGCCTGCGGCACCGCGGATACCGAACCTGGCCCGGCGTGACGGATCCGCCGGGTCACCGGGCGATCCATGCCGCGAACCGCTCATCCTCGGCGTGGAGCAACTCGCCCTCGGCACCGGGCAGGGACGCCGGCGTCTCGCCGAGGTCGACCGCGATCGTCAGCACGGCGCCATCGCCAAGCCGCCAGCGCGCCATCACCGCCGCGTCGCCGGTCGCCTCCGCACCCAGCGATGTCGCGTCGTCGAGGTGCGGTGCGATATACGCCGCCCGCAGCGCGAGAAGATCGCGGTACAACGTCCGCCAGCGGTCGGCATCCGGCCCGGGCTGCGGACGCGATGCTTCGAAGGTCGCGGGAGCGTTGGGATCGGGAATGCGCGCACGTGCCGCCTCGTCGGCAAAAGCATCGAACTTGGCGAATTCCCTGCGCCGCCCTTCGCGCACCGCGTCGGCGAGATCGTCGTGGAAATCGGTGAAGAACAGGAACGGCGTCTCGCTCCCCTCCGGCTCTCCCATGAACAGCATGGGGATGTGCGGGCACAGCAGCAGCAACGCGGTCGCCGCGCGGAGCTTGGCGGCATCCGTCAGCCGGATCAGCCGATCGCCCATCGCGCGATTGCCGACCTGGTCGTGGTTCTGCAGGAACGACACGAACCGCGTCGGCGACAGATGCGCGCTCGGCGTGCCACGCGGCTTGCCGTCGTGATTCGCCGATCCTTCGCCCTGATAGATGAACCCTTCGGCGAGACAACGCGCCAAACGCGCCGCGGGCCGGTCGGCGAAATCCGCGTAATAGGCGCTGGTTTCGCCGGTCAGCAGCACATGGAGCACGTTGTGGAAATCGTCGTTCCACTGCGCATCGAACGCGCCCTCGCGCAGGCGGTCGGCGTCGTTTCGCTCGTTTTCGAGCACCAGATGGACGTGACGGTCGGGAAGTGCAGCCCGGATTTCGCGCGCCATCGCGTCGAGGAAGGCGTCGTTGGCGATGGCGTGCACCGCGTCGAAGCGCAGCCCGTCGACGCGATAGTCGTCGAGCCACATCAGGGCATTGTCGACGAAGAAGCGACGCACCGCCGGCTGGTCGACCGCGACCGCGCCGCCCCAGGGGGTGTGTACGTGGGCGTCGAAAAACGCCTTTGCGTAGGCGTTCAGGTAATTTCCATCAGGGCCGAAGTGGTTGTAGACGACGTCGAGGAACACCGACAGGCCGTGGCCGTGCGCTGCATCGACGAGCGCCCGGAGGTCGTCGGGCGTGCCGTAGCTTTCGGCGACGGCATAGGGCAGCACGCCGTCATAGCCCCAGTTGCGCTGTCCCCCGAACGCGTTGACCGGCATCAGCTCGATCGCGGTGATGCCGAGCGCCGCCCAGTCGGCGAGCTGCGCCATGACGCCGCGAAAGCCGCCGAGCGTTCCCGCATGCACTTCGAGCAGCACCGTTTGCGCCCACGGCCGACCGCGCCAGTCGGCATGCCGCCATGCGTAGGCGGGGTCGATAACCAGGCTCCAGCCATGGACGCCGTCCGCCTGCGCGCGCGACGCCGGGTCAGGGACGGCGGTGTCCGCGTCCAGCCGGAAGCGATAGCGGCTGCCCGCCGGCGCGCACGCCTCCGCCGCGAACCAGCCGGCATCCAGTCGCGTCATCGCCACGGTATCGCCGCCGTCGATCTCCAGCGTCACCGTATCGCGGTCGGGCGCCCAGAGCGCAAAGCGCGTGCGATCGCCGCCCAGCGGCTGGGGTCCCCATCTCACGCCTCCAGCGCTCCCGTCCAGGTCAGCAGCACCGCCCCCTGCGGCGCGACCTCATAGTCGTCGCCGATCGCGACCTCGCCCTGCTTGGGCTTCGCGCTGTCGATCAGGACGATCCGTGTCGCATGGGGTGGCGGCAGGCGGAAGGTGAGCGGCTCGGCCGATCCGTTGACCAACAGCGACACCGCCTCCAGCTCGCCCGCGTCGTTGCGGGTCGCGCGGCGCATCATCAGCGCCCGCCCATCGGGATTGTCCCAATCTTCCGGGGTGAGTTGCTGCCCGCGCTCGTCCCACCATTCGATGTCGTTGATGCCGTGGCCCGGCGAATCCTGTCCGTACAGGAAGGTCGCGGCACGCAGCACGGGGTAGCGGCGGCGCAATTCGGTCAGCCGCGCGACATAATCGATCTGGCGCTGCCCCTCCTCGGACGCGGCGGCGTCCCAGTCGAGCCAGCTGATCGCATTGTCCTGGCAATAGGCATTGTTGTTGCCCTGCTGCGTGCGGCCGAATTCGTCGCCCGCGACCAGCATCGGCGTGCCGAGCGAGGCGAGCAGCGTCGTTAGCATCGACCGCATCACGCGCCCGCGCGCATCGTTGATCGCGGGATCGTCGGTGGGCCCTTCCGCGCCCCAGTTGCGCGAATAATTTTCCGAATGGCCGTCGCGATTGTCTTCCTTGTTCGCCTCGTTGTGCCGCTCTTCGTACATGACGGTGTCCGCGAGCGTGTAGCCGTCGTGCGCGGCGAGCATGTTGATGCTCGCCCATGGCCGCCGCGCGCGCCGGTCGAACAGGTCGCCCGATCCCGACAATCGTGCCGCCAGGTCGCCGCGCTGACCCGGATCGCCGCGCCAGAAGCGGCGCACCGTGTCGCGATATTTGTCGTTCCATTCGGCGAAGCCGGGCGGGAAGTTGCCGAGCTGGTAACCGCCCGGCCCGACATCCCAGGGCTCGCCCATCAATTTGAGGCGGCCGAGCACCGGATCCTGCCGCACCACGTCGAAAAAGGCGGCGCCGGGGTCGAAGCCGTCATCCTCGCGCCCCAGAGTCAGCCCCAGGTCGAAACGGAAACCGTCGATCCCGAAGCTCGTCGCCCAGTAGCGCAGCGAATCCGCGACCATCTGGATGACGCGCGCCTTGCTGAGGTTGAGCGTATTGCCCGTGCCGGTGTCGTTGATCGCATAGCGCGGCTGATCCTTGACCAGCCGGTAATAGCTCGCATTGTCCAGCCCGCGCCACGACAGCGTCGGGCCCTTCTCGCTGCCCTCGCACGTGTGGTTGTAGACGACGTCGAGGATAACTTCGATTCCCGCCTTGTGCAGGCGGTGGACCGCACGGCGCAGCTCGTCCTGATGGTCCGACGCCATATAGGCCTGCTCGGGCGCAAAGAAACCGAGCGTGTTGTAGCCCCAGTAGTTCTTCAGCCCCTTTTCCTGCAGGAACCGGTCCTGGGTAAAGGCGTGGATCGGCATCAGCTCCAGCGCGGTGACGCCGATCCGCTTCAGATGCGCGATCACCGCGGGATGGCCGAGCGCGGCGTATGTGCCGCGTTCGCGTGCGGGGACCAGCTCCATCAGCTTGGTCAGCCCCTTGACGTGCGCCTCGTAGATCACCGTTTCCGACCAAGGCGTGTTGGGCCGCCGGTCGCGCGACCAGTCCCAATGATCGTCGACGACGACCGCCTTGGGCATCGCGGGCGCGCTGTCGCGCTTGTCGAAGGACAGATCCTCCTTCGCATGGCCGACCTTGTAGCCGTGGAGCGCGTCGGTCCACCGGATCTGCCCGGCGAGCTTGCGCGCATAGGGGTCGAGCAGCAGCTTGTTCGGGTTGAACCGATGCCCTTCCTCCGGCGCGTAGCGGCCGTGCGCGCGATAGCCGTAGAGCAGGCCCGGCTCCGCATCCGGCAGGTAACCGTGGAACACTTCGTCGGTACATTCGGGCAAGGCGATCCGTCCGACCTCGCGCTTGCCCGACGGGTCGAACAGGCAGAGCTCGATGGCGTCGGCGTTGGCGGAAAAGACCGCGAAATTGACGCCCAGCCCGTCGAAGGTCGCGCCAAGCGGGTAGGGCGAGCCCGGCTCGAGCCGGTTCGGCAAGGATTGCACCGTCGATTGACCCCTTCTGATTATGCCGCCCTAACGCAGGTGCAGCATGGAGGGTCCCGCCCGCTTGATCGAGATCAGCGCGGTGGTTTGCTGAGGAATCGCGATCCGACCGCGCAGAAGCGCCATGGCGTCTCTACGCCGACGCTGATCCCGATCCGGCGCCCGGCGTGGAGCGTGGGCGCATCGCCGCCCGCAAGCAGCGCGAAGGGCGGCCGGTCGAGTGGCGCGCCGTCCAGCGCCTTGTCGATGCCGAGCGCCTGGCACAGCCGCCCAGGCCCGGCGCAGAGCAGGCGCGGATCGTCGAGGCCGCGCCGCGCGACCATATGGTCGATACCGTGGACGGGCTCGATCGCGCGGATCAGCACCGCGCTGCCCGGGCGGCACACGACGTTGAGACACCAGTGTAGCCCGTAGCTGCGATAGACATAGGCACGGCCCGCCGGCCCGAACATCGCCGCGTTGCGCGGCGTGGGGCCGCGAAAGCTGTGCGCTGCGGGGTCGTCGGCGGCATAGGCTTCCGTCTCGACGATCCGCCCGCCGACCCCGTCGACCAACAGCGTCGCGCCGACGAGCGCGCGGGCGACGGTTTCGACGTCGCGATCGAAGAAGGCGGAGGGCAGGACCGTCATGGTTGTGCAGCCTGCCCGTTTCCGGCAGGCCGTGCCACGATGTCGATCACGTCGATCGGGTCAGCGCGGCGCGGGCTTCGCCGCCGCGGCGCGGCTGCCATAGGCGATGCGGCGCAGCAACGTTTCGGCCGGGCCCATCGGATGATGCGCGAGCCACTGGCGGCAGAAGATCGCCGAAACGATCCAGATGCCCCCTGCGATCAGCCACAATTGCGCGAGCGTGAAGGCGCCGACGAGCCCGAAACCGTAGAACAGGATCGAGCCGAGGATCGCCTGCAGGCAATAGACGCTGAGCGTCATCCGGCCGAGCGCGCGCAGCGTCACCGCCTCGCCCAGCGCGCCGCTGCGGAACAGCAGGGCGATCGCGCCGACATGGCCGAGCGTGACGAGCAGGCGCGCGGGCTGGAACAGCCCTTCCGATATCGCCCACAGCGCAGGGCTGGCAACGGGCAGGCTCATGTCGAGTCCGCTGCGCGCGAGCAGCGCGACGTGGAAGCCGCGCAGCGCCAGACCGCCGCCATAGCCGAGTACGGCCATAACCACATAAGTGCGCGTCTGCGCCTGCCCCGTCAGGATGCCCGCGCGGAACAGCGCCATGCCGACCAGCATGAACGCGAGGCTTTCGGCGACGTCGACCCAGCCGGTGACGGTCAGGTTCTCGGTCGTCCAATAGCCTTCGCTCCAGTGGAGCAGCGAGCGGACATGGGTGCGCTGCGCGATCTTGTCCGCGATCATCGCCGGCGTCGGATGCAGCCGCATCTGTTCGTCCACCGCCACCTTTACCGCAGCGCGCTGTTCGGTATCGAGCGCGTGGCCCTCCGTCGCCATCACCGCGGCGACGCGCCCCTGCTGCAGCTGCTGCGCCTGCTCGCGCGTCCAGTATCCGTCGCTCGCGCTCAGCCCCGCGATCAGCAGCAGCGCGGCGGCGATCAGCACGCGCGGTCGCGCGGTGCGAAAGGCGAGCAGGAACAGCCCGGTCACACCGTAATTCCACAGGATCTCGCCCGGCCACAGGAAGACCAGCCACAAGGCCGTGCCGAACCCCATCAGCGCCAGGCAGCGGCGGGTCCACACGTCGAGCGGCGCCGCGCCGCCGTCGGACCCCTCCGCGCGGCGCAGCATCAGCAGCATGCCCGCGCCGAACAGCAGCGTGAACAGGCCGCGCATCGCGCCCTGCACGAACAGCGTCTGCGCGCCCCACGTCATCCATTCGATGTTCCACGCCGCGGGGAAATGCCGGATCGGAAATTCGGTGATGCCGCCCATCGAATAGATGTTCATGAGCAGGATGCCGCAGATCGCGACCCCGCGCAGCACGTCGAGCGTATGGATGCGATCCGCCCCGGCGGCCGTCCCCGTCACCGGGCGCGGCGCGGACGGCGTCGATGCGGTCACCGGCGGCAGGGCGGGGAGCGCGTGGTAATCGGCACGTGGCGGCACGTGATGGATCCTCGACGACATGGCCCCCCGGCGATCGTCATGTGCGCCGCTGACCCCGGTCGGACAACGTTTAAATCCCCGGGTCACTGTATCGATTCGGGAAGCGGCTTACCGCGCCGGCGATCCGTGCATCGCGCCGTATTGTTCAGTTGCGGGCCAGCCGGCCTTGTGTATCCTTCTTTACGTGGGGTGGGCTCTGTGGGCCAGATTCGGCGCGATCGCAGCGCTGGCCGGAAGCGTTCCGGCGGCGGCGCAGCAATTCGCCCCGACGCCGCCGATGCCGGCGACGATCACCGAAGCCGCCGCGCTGGCGCAGGACGGCGCCGCGGTCGCCAATCACATCGGCGTTCCCGAGGACGAGGCCGCGCAGCAGCTGCGCCTGCAGCAGGATAGCGTCGCCACCACCGATGCGCTCGCGACCCGCTTTGCCGGGCGGCTGGCGGGAATAGCGCTGCGGCATCGACCGTCGTTCGGTATCGTCGTGCGCCTGACCGGTGACGAGCCCGTCGCCGACGAAAGCGCGATGATCGATGGTGCGGCGGTGCCCGTCGTCTTCGTCACCGGCGCCGCCGCGCGCCATGTCGAACTGGTGCAGGCGATCACCGCCTATCAGGCGGCGATCCGCGCCAGCCTGTTGATCCCGCCGGGGCTCGGCGTCGACCAGCGCACCGGCGAACTGGTCGCGGTCGTGTCCACCCGCGATGTCGCACGCTAGGGCGCGGACAGCCTGCGCGACCGACTCGCCGCGTTGACCCACGTGCCTGTGCGGCTACGCGTCGTCGACCAGCCGACGCTCGACATGGGCGGCATGATCGCGGGCGGATCGCGCGTCGTCGGCAGCGTGGCGGGCGATCCGCATCTGTATATGTGCACCGCGGGCTTCGTCGTCGGCGACGGGATGCGCACGGGCCTCGCCACCGCGGCGCATTGCCCCGACACGCTCAGCACGCGCGACGCCGATGGCGTCGAGACCGCCTTGCCCTTCGTCGGGCAATGGGGCTGGGGCAACCAGGACGTGCAGATCAACGCCAGCCCGGTGGCGCTCGCGCCCGTCTTCTTCGCGGACAGCGCACGCACGATCAGCCGCCCGGTCACCGCCGCGCGCCCGCGGGCCGGCATGCGCGCGGGCGACGTCGTGTGCCACCGCGGCGAGCGAACGGGGTATAGCTGCGCCGAGGTCGAACTCACCGACTTCGCGCCGGCGGGCGATCTGTGCGGCGGCGCGTGCCTGCCGACCTGGACGACGGTCGCCGGCCCGACGTGCAAGGGCGGCGACAGCGGCAGCCCGGTGTTCCTGGGGACCACCGCCTACGGCATCCTGAAGGGCGGCAGCTATCGCGCGAACGGCAGCTGCGCTTTCTATTTCTATATGTCGACGGACTATCTGCCGACCGGCTGGCACCTGCTGACCGCAGCGCAGGATACGGCGGCCGTCACGGGGGCGGACGACCCGGCGATCCCGGCGCCCTAAGGCGCAGAGCCGCGCGGCCTAGCTGCGCACCAGGGCGATGCCGAGGAACAGCATGCCGGCCATCGCGACGCCGAGGCACAGGATCGCGACGAGGATCACGCGGCGAACGGTCGGGCGGTCATCCATGGCGATCCTGCCCGGCAAATATGGATAGTGGGGGTTGTGGTGCCCGGGGACGGATTCGAACCGCCGACACTGCGATTTTCAGTCGCATGCTCTACCAACTGAGCTACCCGGGCTTGCCGAACCGCGTTCGGAAGCGCGGCCTTTAGTGGGCGGTTTCGCCGCTGTCCAGTCCGTCCCCGGCATTTTCCCGCACCGGAATGCGATAACCCTCGCCCAGCCATTGCAGCAGGTCGCGATCCTTGCACCCGCGCGAGCAGAAGGGCGCGAAGGCGGGGTCGGCGGGCTTGTCGCAGATGGGGCAGGTGGCGGGCATCAGGCACGGTCCAGTTCGGGGGCAAAGCCGGTGCGGCGGGAAAGCGCCGCGATCCATTCGGGTTCCGCCATCAGCCGGTCGTGGATGGCGGCGGCCAGGCGATGGCGGCGAGGGCCGCCGACGGGTTCGCGCTCCAGCCGGCGCAATGTGGCGCGCGCCGCCGCGCCGACCGGATCGGCGCGCAGGATTTCGGGCAGCGAGGGGCGCGGCCGTGGCCGTACGATCTGCAGAAAGCCGAAACCGTTGACCGCGGTGCGCTCGAACGGTTGCGGCAAGGCGGCGTCGATCGCATCCGCCACCGCCTGCCGCGCCGCCTTGCCCGACAAGGTGGGAAAATCGATGCCGATCGACCCGCCGATGCCATGGCGGCGGATCGCCTGCGCCACCGCGGTCGCCGCGGCGGTCGCCAGCGGCTCGAGCGGCGGCGGGCCATCGACGTCGAACAAGGTCATCGCCGGGGTGGGCGACAGGCGCAAATTGCCGAGTGCGAAGGCGATCTCGCCGCCCGTCGCTTCCTCCAGCACCTCGGACCATCCCGCCGCCTCCAGCGCATCGGGTTCGTGTGCGTGTAGGGTGCGAACCGGGATGCCAGTGGCGGCGAGCCGGGCGTGCAGGTCGGGGCCTTCCGCGGGATCGGCATCGGTCGCGATGGCGCGCGGGGGCTTGGGGCGGCCGGCCTCGGGGATCGCCTCGCGCACGATCTCGACGCTCAGCGACGCGCCCTGCGTAACGCCCGCGGGAACGCGCGCGATCACCGCCTCGCGTCCGCCGATGTCGAGCCGCCCCGCTTTGCCGGGCAGCGCCTCGACCAGCTTCGCGCGCACGACCGCGCCGAGGCGAAGGGGATCGGGCAGGGCGACAATCGCCTCGACGATCCGGCCGTCGATGACGAGAGCGGCGCGATCCTCGCCGATACCGGCCTCGTGCAGCCAGCCGGCGGCGGGGTCAGCCAAGTGCGACGCCGGCGGCGAGCAGCAGCGCGCGCGTCTCGAACAGCGGCAGGCCGATCACGCCGGAATGGCTGCCCTGCAGGAAGCGGACGAACGCCTCCGCGCGACCCTGGATGGCATAGCCGCCCGCCTTGCCCAGTCCTTCGCCGCTGGCGACATAGGCGTCGATCTCGGCGGCGGACAAGGGCTTGAACGCGACGATCGTGTCGGCGAGCCGCGTGCGCACCGTCCCCGCCGCATCGACGACGCAGATCGCGGACAGCGCATGGTGGCGGCGGCCCGAAAGCAGGCGAAGCAGGGCGCGCTGGATTGCCTCGTCCTCTGCGGGCGGCAGGATGCGCCGGCCGAGCGCGATGGTCGTGTCGCCGGCGATCACCACCTCGCCGGGCGCGCGCGCCACCGCTGCGGCCTTTTCGACCGCAAGGCGCAGCGCGTAGGCGCGGGGCAGTTCGCGCAGGCGCGGGCTTTCGTCGATCGCGGGCGCGGCGATGCGCGCAGGCACGACGCCGATCCGCGCGAGCAGATCGCGTCGGCGCGGCGAGGAGGAGGCGAGGACCAGCGTCGGCGGCGACGCAGGGCCCGGTTGCGGCGCGCTCACGAGCGGCGCCCGCGAACATGCGCCGGCATGACCTGGATCAGGACGGGCCGGGGCCGCCGCGGCCGGGCATGAAGCGATAGGTGATGCGACCCTTGGTCAGGTCGTAGGGGGTCAGTTCGACCAGCACCTCGTCGCCGACCAGCACGCGGATGCGGTTCTTGCGCATCTTGCCGGCGGTGTGACCCAGAATCTCGTGATCGTTTTCCAGCTGGACGCGGAACATCGCGTTGGGGAGCAATTCCACCACGCGACCGCGCATCTCAAGCAGTTCTTCCTTGGCCAAACAAAACCTCTGTCGAAAATGTACGGGGGCGCCCTTAGCGCGAAGGGCGCAAAAAGGGAAGGCGGGGGGCGACCCATCGGCCGTGCGCCACGGGTCAGCGCCTTTGTCCACCCTCCAAGCGATATGGGGCGAGCGGTTTCGCGCCGCAAGCGTCAGTCGAGCATCTCGCGGATGCGATGGCACAGCATGTCGATCTCGAACGGCTTGGAAATCAGGGCCATGCCCTCGTCGAGGAAGTCGCCCAGCACCATCGCCTGTTCGGCATAGCCGCTGACGAACAGCACCTTCAGTCCCGGTCGCCTGGCCCGGACCAGGTCGGCGAGGTCGCGTCCGTTGATGCCTGGCAGGCCGACGTCGGTGATGAGCAGGTCGACGCGCGCCATCGCGTCCAGCCGGGCCAGCGCCTCACGCCCGTCGGCGGCCTGCGCGACGGTATAGCCGAGATCGCCGAGCAAGTCCGACACCAGCATGCGCACCGCCGGATCGTCCTCGACCAGCAACACGCATTCGCCCGGTTGCGCCGCCCGTCGCGGCGCGCCGGCGGGCGCCGCCGCCGTCACGGCGACGAGCGCGCGCGGCAGCAGCAGTTCGATCGTCGTGCCGCATCCGGGCTGAGTTTCGATGCGGACATGACCACCGGTCTGGCGCACGAAGCCGTAGATCATCGACAGGCCAAGGCCGGTGCCGACGCCGATCGGCTTGGTGGTGAAGAAGGGGTCGAACGCGCGCGAGACGACGTCGGGCGCCATGCCGGTGCCTGTATCGACCATTGCGATCCGCGCATAGTCGCCGGGTTCCAGACCATCGTCTCCGCCCGGCGCGATCGTCCTGTTGCCGGTCACGATCGACAACCGGCCGCCGCCGGGCATCGCGTCGCGCGCGTTGATCGCGAGGTTGAGCAGCGCGCTTTCCAGCTGGTTGTGATCAGTAAGCGCAGGCCACGCATCGTCCGCCAGCGCGAATTCGAGCGAGACATTCTCGCCCACCGTGCGCAGCAGCAGCTCCTTCATGCCGATCGCCAGCGCATTGACGTCGGTCGCACGTACGTCGAGCGGCTGGCGGCGGGAAAAGGCGAGCAGGCGCTGTGTCAGCCCCGCCGCACGCTGCGCCGAGGTGGTGGCGGCGTCGATGTAGCGTGCGACGCGCGCATCGCTAGGATCACCCAGCCGGCGGGCGAGCAGGTCGAGGCTGCCGATGATGCCGGTCAACATATTGTTGAAATCGTGCGCGATCCCGCCGGTGAGCTGGCCGACCGCCTCCATCTTCTGTGCCTGGCGCAGCTGCGCCTCCGTCTCGCGCAGCCGCGCTTCCGCCGCCTTGGCATCGGTGACGTGGCGGCCGATCGCGAACACCTCGTCGGGGCCTGGCGCGGCGACCCACTGAATCCAGCGATAGCCGCCGTCCTTGTGGCGGAAGCGGTTCTCGAAGCTCGGCAACGTGCCGGCTTGCGCCGTCTCGAATGCCGCCTGCGTCGCGGCGAGGTCGTCGGCATGGGTCAGGTCTGTGGCATACAGGCCGACGACGTCCTCGGGCGCATAGCCCAGCACCGTCTGCCACGCCGGGTTGATCCGGCGATAAATGCCGTCCGGCGACAGCACGACCATCAGATCGGGCGACGTGTTCCACATCCGGTCGCGCTCGGCGGTCCGCTCCTCGACCTGCCGCTCCAGCGTCTCGTTAAGCGCCGTCAGTGCCGCCTGGCTCTCGGCCAGCGCACGGTCGGCGAGCACGCGCGCCGTCGTCTCATTGGTGAAAATGAACAGCCCGGCGATCTCGCCGCGGTCGTCCAGGATGCGCGAATAGGAAAAGGACCACCAGGTGTCCGCCGCCCCGCGATCGGTGTCGAGCTTCCACGGCAGATCGGTGAAACGCATGCTGCGCCCGGCGAAGGCGTCGTCGATGATCGGTTTCGCCTGATCCCAGGCGTCCGCCCACACTTCGGTGAACGGCGCGCCCATCGCCCATTCGACGCGCGGACCCAGCAACGGGCAATAGGTTTCGTTGAAGAAGAAATGCAGCGCGTCGCGGCCCCAGGACAGGATCATCGATTCGGGCGAGTTGAGCACCAGCCCCAGCGCGTTCTTGAGCCCGATCGGCCAGCCCGCCGGTTCGCCCAAAGGATGGTCCCGCCAGTCGCGCGTCAGGATCAGCCGCGTCGCCCGCCCGCCGCCGTGGAGGAAACCAAGTTCGGGGGGCAGCACGGGGTCGTCAGCGGGCGCGGGATCGGGCGGGGTGTCGATCATCGTCGCCTTCCTTACGCACGGATTCCGGCGGGCGGAAGCGCTACAATCCCTCGCCGCCCACCCAGTGCGCGTTGGACAGCTTGCGCGCGACGCTCCACGTCTGGGTGCGGATGTCGGGCACCGCGACGATCTCCCAGAAGGCGCCGCGCGTCATCGGGCCGAGCGCGTAGAGCCAGTCGTTCGGCCGTCCGTCCGCCGCGATCGTCCGCGCCGCCTCGTCGACGTCGATCCCCAGATGCGCCGCGTCGGCGCGGATCGTGCCGCGTTCCGCCAGCCGGCGCAGCAACGGCTCGGTCGTGCGCGCCAGGTCGCCCTGCGGCCCGGTGCAATTGACGATTCTCTGCACCACCATGGTCTGCGCAGCATCGTCCCCGCGCGCGCGCCAGGTCACCGCAACGCCGCCGGCGGTTTGGGCAAAGCCCAGCGTCTTGCCCGCAATGACATCCAGCCGCCCCGCACCACGCATCGCCTGCAGCCGCGCGTAGACCTCGGGCGCGAGGCGGTGGCGGTGGACGTCCCACCACGGGCGCAGGTGGCGCAGGAAGCGCGCGCGCTCCCTCTCGCTCGCATTCGCCCACATGCCTTGCGTGAATGGGCGCAACTCGTCGACCGCCTGCCGCCAGCCGACCGTTTCGCTCTTTGCGCGGACGCGCGCGAGCAGGTCCGAGGCGACCGTCGCCGGCCGTTCACGGATGCGGTCCGGGTTGGGCGCGGGCGGCGCGTGCTCGCGCGGCACCAGCCCGCGGCGCGACAGGGCAATGATCCGCCCGCGAAACCCGCGTGCATCCAGCGTCAGCGCGACGTCGATCATCGTCAGTCCGGTACCGATCACCAGCACGACATCGTCGTTGGCGAGCCCGTCGGCCATGTCCGCCGCCCAGGGATCGTTGCGGTACAGGCCCGGCGACAGCGCGTCGGCGTCGAGCCCCGGCGGGTCGTGCGGCGGCAGGTTGCCGACCGCGAGCACCGCGGCGTCCGCGCCGATCCGGCTGCCATTGTCAAGGCACAGGCACGCGCCATCGCCCTGTTCGACGACGTCGCAGACGTCGCCGCGGATCACCGTCAGCCGCTCGCCCGCCCGCGCCCGCGCGGCGTCCAGCAGATCGCGCAGGTAGGCGCCATAGGTGACGCGCGGGACGAAGACGCCCGCGGCATCGCCGATCCCGCGATCCGCCAGCCAGCGGACGAAATGGTCGGGCTCGTCGGGAAAGGCGCTCATGTTGCCGGCGCGCACGTTGAGCACGTGGCTGGGATGCGCGGCGCCATAGGCGATGCCGAGGCCAGGCACGGGCGCGCGCTCGACCAGGGTGGCGCGGGGGCCATCGTGACGCAGCAGGTTGATCGCCTGCAAGGTGCCCGAAAAGCCCGCGCCGACGATTGCGACGTGGCGGATCATGCGGTGCGTCTACTCAGATTTCGTAGGAGAGGCAGCCCCTCGCCGCGCTTTCGGCTTCGGCCGCGACATGCGCGCGTCCCTGCATGCGCGCGTGCAGCCGGCGCACCGTGCCGCTGCCCGTCGTCGTGAACAGCGCGGGGACGATGCCGTGGATCATGCAGGCGAGTCCGCCCGCGACCATCGTGCCGCCAAAGCGCAGCGCGGTCGCGGCATGAGCAAGGTAGCTTTCGCCGACATGGCGCGGATGCGCGGCAAAGGTGGCGTCGAGCAGGCGAGGCAGGCGTGGCATCGTCGGTAACCTCCCGGAGTATGCAGCCTATCGCGATGTCCCCGGCGGCGGCAAGCCGCCGACGCGGCGTTGCGGCGCGCCCGTCGTCTCCTGCGCACTGCTGGCCGCGATCACCATGGCACCGAACGGCGGGTCGGACGTAGTCGCCGCATGGCCAAGCTGTTCACTCCCATCACCGTCGGCGCACGCACGTTCGCCAATCGCATCGTCATTGCCCCGATGTGCCAATATTCCGCCGAAGACGGGCGGATGACCGACTGGCACACGATCCACCTCGGGCATCTGGCGCTGTCCGGTGCGGCGCTGCTGACGATCGAGGCGACCGCGGTCGTGCCGGAAGGGCGGATCACCTATGGCGACGTCGGCCTGTGGGACGAGGATACGGAAAGCGCGATGGCGCGTGTGCTGGAAAGCGTGCGGCGTCATTCCGACATGCCGATCGCGCTCCAACTCGCGCATGCCGGGCGCAAGGCGTCGACCGAAGTACCGTGGAAGGGCGGCGCGCAGATCGCCCCCGACGCGCCCGGCGGGTGGCAGACCGAGGCACCATCCGCGCTTTCGTTCAGCGCGGACGATGCTGTCCCGACCGCCCTCGATACGGCCCGCATGGCGGAGATCCGCGACGCCTTCGCCGCTAGCGCGACCCGCGCCGCGCGTCTCGGCATCGACGTCGTGCAGATCCATGCCGCGCACGGCTATCTGCTCCACCAGTTCCTCTCCCCGCTCGCGAACACGCGTGGCGATGGTTATGGCGGCAGCCTCGACAATCGCATGCGCTTTCCGCTCGAGGTGTTCGACGCGGTGCGTGCCGCTTTTCCGGCCGATCGGCCGGTGACGGTGCGGGTATCGGGCACCGACTGGGTCGAGGGCGGCTGGGACAGCGCGCAGACGATCGCCTTCGCCCGCGCGCTGGAGGCGCGGGGCTGCGCGGGCATCCACGTGTCGAGCGGCGGGCTGGACCCGCGGCAGGAGATTCCGGTCGGTCCGGGGTATCAGGTGCCGCTTGCCCGCGCGGTGAAGCAGGCGGTGTCCATTCCCGTCGTCGCGGTCGGGCTGATCACCGATTACGACCAGGCGGAAGCGATCGTGGGCACCGGCGATGCCGACATGATCGCGCTCGCTCGCACCATCCTCTACGACCCGCGCTGGCCATGGCACGCCGCCGCGCACCTCGGCGCGCGCGTCAAGGCGCCCGACCAGTACCTCCGCTCGCAGCCGCGCCAGTATCGGCATCTGTTCGACGTCGACGGCAGCGCGGAAGGCTGAGTCGTGCGAAAAGCCCCTCCCCTGAAGGGGAGGGCCTGTTGTCACGTTACCCCAATCCCTCGACCATTTCCGCCAGCTCTAGCCAGCGCATCTCGGCGGCGTCCTTTTCGTCGCGAAGCGCCGCGATCTCCTTGCCCAGCCGGTCGAACGCCGCGGGATCGCGCGCGTACAGGCCGGGATCGCCCATCGTTGCCTCGTTCTTCGCGATGATCCGGTCGATCTCCTCGATCCGCTTGGGCAGGAGGTCGTAGTCGCGCTGGTCCTTGTAGCTCAGTTTGGTGCGCGCTTGCGGGGGCGGGGGCGGCGCGACCTCCGCCTTTGCCTTCCGCGGTTCCGCCTTGGGCTTGCGCTTGCGCTCCCAATCCTCGTAGCCGCCGGCAACGACGTCGACCGTCCCCGATCCGTCGAGGCCCAGCGTCACCGTCACCGTGCGGTCCAGGAAATCGCGATCGTGGCTGACGATCAGCACGGTCCCGTCGTAATCGGCGATCACCTCCTGCAACAGGTCGAGCGTTTCGAGATCGAGGTCGTTGGTCGGCTCGTCGAGGACGAGCAGGTTCGACCGCCGCGCGAATTCGCGCGCGAGCAGCAGCCGCGATCGCTCGCCGCCCGACAATGTCCCGACCTTCGCCTCGGCAAGGCTCGGATCGAACAGGAATTCCTTGAGATAGCCGTGGACGTGCTTGCGCACGCCGAGCACGTCGATCCAGTCGCCGCCGTCGGCGAGCACGTCGCGCACCGTCTTTTCGGGCGCCATCAGGCTGCGCTGCTGGTCGATGACGACGCCGTCCAGCGTCTTGGCGAGCTTGACGGTGCCGCTGTCGGGCTGAAGCTCGCCGGTCAACATGCGCAGCAGCGTCGTTTTGCCCGCGCCGTTATGCCCGACGATGCCGATCCGGTCGCCGCGCGTGACACGCAGGTTTAGGTCGCGGATGACGGTGCGCGGGCCATAGCCCTTGGTGACGTGCAGCGCGTCGATCACCACCTTCGTCTTGGCATCGTCCGATCCGGTGACGAGGTTCGCGGCACCCTGCGGCCCGATCATCGCGGCGCGGTTCGCCCGCATCTCCTTGAGCTTGGCGAGACGCCCCTGGTTGCGGCGGCGGCGGCCGGTGACGCCGCGCTGTAGCCAATGCTCCTCGATTTTCAGCTTGGCATCGAGCTTTTCCGCGGCGCGCTGTTCTTCGGCATAGACGGCCTCCGTCCACGCCTCGAACCCGCCGAAGCCGACCTCGTTGCGGCGCATCTGGCCGCGGTCGAGCCACAATGTCTGCTTCGTCAGGCGGGTCAGGAAGGTGCGGTCGTGGCTGATGACGACGAACGCGCCGCGCCAGCGGTTCAGCCAATCCTCCAGCCATTCGATCGCGGCGATGTCGAGGTGGTTGGTGGGCTCGTCGAGCAGCAGCACGTCGGGGTCCTGCGCCAGCGCACGCACGATCGCGGCGCGGCGCCGTTCGCCGCCGCTCGCGGTCGTCGATTCGCGCGACAGGTCGATGCCCAGCTGGTCGGCGATCGCATCCGCCGCGTGCCGCTCCGGCGCATTGTGGCCGCCCAGCACGTAATCGGCGAGCGTCGGGCAGCGCGTCAGGTCGGGTTCCTGCTCCAGGATGACGACGCGCGTGCCGGGCACGACGGTGCGGCGCCCCTCGTCGCTGTCGATCGTGCCGGCGAGCAGCTTGAGCAACGTCGTCTTGCCCGCGCCGTTGCGCCCGATCAGCGCCAGCCGGTCGCGCGCGCCGACGTGGATGTCGAGATGGCGGAACAGCCAGCCCGACCCCTGGATGAGGCCGAGGTCTTCGTAGGAAAGGATGGGGGCAGCCATAGGCGCCGGGCGGTAGGCGGTGCGGGCGAGGGGGGCAAGCGGGGGCTGCCGAAATCCTCCCCTGCATCTGCAGGGGAGGGGGACCGCCGCCGAAGGCGGTGGTGGAGGGGCAGCCAAAACAGAGCCAGCGCCCTTGGCTGCCCCTCCACCATTCGGCTGCGCCGAACGGTCCATCCTCCCCGCGAAGCGGGAAGGATGGAAAAAGCGAAACCAAAACCGCCGGCGACAATTCTTCCCCCGCCAGATGTCAATTCCGCCGAAGCTCTTCTGTCCCAAGCTGAACCTTGCCCCGCCCGGCCCATTCACAGGCTGTTCAATGCCATCCGCCTATGTCACCCCTCATGCCGATGCTTGTCCCCCTTCTTCTCCTCGCGGCGGCGCCCGCGGTCGCGCAGGCGCCCGACCCGCAGCGACGCAGCGATCAGGAGCGTGCGTATGACGCGCGCCGGCGCGGCGACCTGTTGCCCAACAAGGTGATCGAGGCGCGCGTCGTGCCGCAGATGAGGGGCTATGAGTATCTCGGTTTCGACCTCGACTTTTCGAGCGGCGTTTACACGCTGAAATTCCTGCGCGATGGCACCGTCGTGTGGGTCGACGTCGATGGCCGCACCGGCCAGATCATCGGCCGTACCGGCCGCTAAGACCGCCAGAGTCAGGAACAGGGGATCACATGCGCGTTCTGATCGTCGAGGACGAACCCAATCTCGGCCAGCAGCTGAAGAATACGCTGGAGGGCGCAGGCTATGCCATCGACCTCGCCACCGACGGCGAGGAAGGGCATTTCCTGGGCTCGACCGAAAGCTATGACGCGATCGTGCTCGACCTCGGCCTGCCGGAGATCGACGGGCTGACCGTGCTCGATCGCTGGCGCAAGGAAGGCAAGACGACGCCCGTGCTCGTCCTCACCGCGCGCGACAGCTGGTCGGACAAGGTCGCCGGGCTCGACGCGGGCGCGGACGACTACGTCGCCAAGCCGTTCCAGACCGAGGAGCTGATCGCCCGCCTGCGGGCGTTGATCCGCCGGGCGAGCGGCAATGCGTCGAGCGAGCTGACGGCGGGCGACGTCCGCCTCGACACCCGCTCGGGCAAGGTGACTAAGGCGGGCGAGGCGGTGAAGCTGACCGCGCAGGAATACAAACTGCTCAGCTACCTGCTCCACCACAAGGGCAAGGTGGTCAGCCGCACCGAGCTGATCGAGCATATCTACGACCAGGATTTCGATCGCGATTCGAACACGATCGAGGTGTTCGTGACCCGCATCCGCAAGAAGCTGGGCCAAGATGTCATCACCACGATCCGCGGGCTCGGCTACAGCCTCGAAGACCCGGACGCCTGACGGCCACACGATGACCGATACCCCGCCGCTCGCCGAATCGCCGCCGCGTCGCCGCGCGCGGACGACGGGATCGTTGTCGCGGCGCATGATCCTGATCGCCACGGTGTGGATCGGCGTGCTGCTGCTCGGCGGCGGCTATGCGCTGGACAAGGTGCTGCGCGATGCGGTGACGCGCAATTTTGACGACAACCTCAGCTATGTCATGCGCTCGCTGCTGGTGTCGGCCTATATCGATCCGGACGGCGAGGTGGCGTTCAGCCGCAACGCGACCGCGGACCAGCGTTTCCTCGAACCCAATTCGGGGCTCTACTGGCAGATTTCCGCCCCCGGCCGCCCGGTGACGGAGGCGTTCCCGTCGCGCTCCTTGTGGGATCGCCGCCTGGCGTTCGGCGCCGCGCACGACGATCGCACCATCCACACCTACGACAGCACGCAGTTCCCCGACGAGAAACTGCGCGTCGTCGAACGCGATGCGCAGTTGCCCGGATCCAGCGTCCACTGGCGGTTCCAGGTCGCGCAGAGCCGCGACGGGCTCGACGCACAGATCGCGGCGCTGCGCCGGACGTTGGTGCGCAGCTTCCTGCTGCTCGGCGTCGGGCTGATCGCGCTGGCTGCGCTCCAGACCTTCTATGGGCTGTGGCCGCTGCGCCGCGTGCGCGAGGAGATCGCGCGGATGCGCGCCGGCCAGTCGAGCCGCGTATCGAGCGCGATGCCGATCGAGGTCGCGCCGATGGTCGAGGAACTCAATGCGCTGATCGAACATAACGAACGGCAGGCGGAGGAGGCGCGGCGGCATGCCGGCAACCTGGCGCATGCGCTGAAGACGCCGCTGACCGTCATCATGAACGCCGCGACCGCGCATGCCGACGACCTGGCCGACACGGTGATCCGCGAGGCGCGCACGATGCGGCGTCAGGTCGACCATCACCTCGCCCGCGCCCGCGCGGTCGGGCGCCGCGGTTCGGCACACAGCCGCGCCGACGTCTGGCCAAGCCTCGAATCGGTCGAACGCGCGGTCGGCCGACTCTATCGCCACGTCCGCATCGACGTAACGGGGCCGAAGGACCTTCAGGTCCACGTCGAGCGACAGGACCTCGACGAAATGCTCGGCAACCTCATCGAGAATGCTGCGAAATATGGCGGGGGCAGCGTCTTCGTCACCGTCGCGGCGCAGGCGAGCTTCGTCGAATTGATGATCGAGGACGACGGCGCCGGCATCCCAGAGGAGGATCGCGTGCGCATCTTCGATCGCGGCGTGCGGCTCGACACGGGCAAGCCGGGCACCGGCCTCGGCCTCGCGATTGTGCGCGACGTCGCTGAAATCTACGGCGGCACCGTCAGCCTCGAGGAGAGCGAGGACCTGGGCGGCCTGCTCGTGCGGTTGCGGCTGCCCGCCGCCAGCTGACGACGGCGGTCAGGCCGCGGCGCGCACCGTGTCGTGCATCACCTGCGCGGTGATCGACAGGCTGCGCTTGCGCGCCTCGTGGTCGTAGATCGCGCTCGTCACCATGATCTCGTCGACCCCTGTGCGTTCGATAAAGGCCGCGGTCTGCCGCGCGACCGTCGCGGGCGAACCGACCGCCGAACATTGCAGCACATGGTCGAGGATCGCGGACCCTTGCGGTCCGAGGCTGGCGCGATAGCCCGCGACGGGCGGTGGCAGCTGGCGCGGATTGCCGGTGCGCAGCGCGACGAACGACTGCTGCTGCGAACTGGCGAGCAGTTCGGCCTCTGCGTCGGTGTCCGCGGCAAAGACGTTGAACCCCGCCATCGCATAGGGCCTGGCCAGCTGCGCCGAGGGGCGGAAATCGCGGCGGTAGATCGCCAGCGCCTGGTCGAGCGCATCGGGGGCGAAGTGCGAGGCGAAGGCGTAGGGCAACCCTAGCGCGGCGGCGAGTTGCGCGCCGAACGTGCTGGAGCCGAGAATCCACAGCGGCACGTTCGCGCCCGCGCCGGGCGTTGCGGCGATCCCGGTCTGGCCGTCATCGGCGAAATAGCTCTGTAGTTCCAAGACATCCTGCGGGAAGGCGTTGGGATCGCTCTCCAGCGTCCGCCGCAATGCGCGCGCGACGCGCTGGTCGCTGCCCGGCGCGCGGCCGAGGCCCAGGTCGATGCGCCCCGGGAACAGCGCGTCGAGCGTGCCGAACTGTTCCGCGATCACCAACGGCGCATGATTGGGCAGCATGATGCCGCCCGCCCCGACGCGGATCGTGCGCGTCGCCGCGGCGACATGCGCGATGACGACTGCGGTCGCTGCACTGGCAATGCCGCGCATGCCATGATGCTCCGCCACCCAATAGCGGTTGAAGCCGAGCGATTCGGCATGGCGCGCGAGATCGGCGGCGTTGGCCAGCGATTGGGAAACGGTGCCGCCTTCGACGAGGGGCACCAGATCGAGCAGGGCGAAACGGGTCATGCCACCAAGATGGGGAGCCGCGGCGCCGCTGCAATCGGTCCCGATCAGAAACCGATCGCGTAACGGATCGCCCCGCCGCGGTCGTCGGGCAGGCTGGCGACATTGCCCGGATCGCGCCGCCAGAACAGATTGGCCTGTAAATCGCCCATGCCCAGCAGCACGCGATAGCGCGCCTCGATATCGATTTCGCGCCCGGTGGGGGCGAGGTTCATGCGTTGCATCGTCCAGTCGCTGACCGCCTGCGTCGCATAGTCCCAGCCGGTCGGCAGGCGATAGTCGATGCCGCCGCGCGTGACGCGCAGCGGTTGGGCAACGCGCAGGCCGATGCTGTCGCTGCCGAGCACGCCGTCCTTGCCCGCATCGAACGCGAAGGCCGCGGTCGACAGGCGCCCGCTGCCGGCAAGCCCGCTCTGCATCGCCGCGCGCGTCCAGCCGCGCCGCCAATTGCCGCCGACCGTCCAGCCACGCCCCAGGTCGGCGCGCGCATCCATGTCGAGAAACCAGCTCGTCGCCTGCGGCGCACCCAGCGATCCGTCGAATCGCGCGCCGAGTAACGTGTCGCGTTCGGCGAGGCGGCTCGCGGTGATACCGGTGGCGAGCCCACGCCAGCGCGTATCGACCCCGAAGCTCGCGCGGTCATAGCCCGACCGGCGGTAGCCCTGTAGCCCTGCGAGCAGCGGATCGCGCCGGCCGATCACGTCGCCGTTCTCGATGCCCGCGCTGACGCCGATCGGGCCCAGTTGCTGGCGCAGCGATCCCGCGGCGCGCGCCATGCTCTCGAACCCGACCCCGCCTTGCCCCGCGACGAGGAAGGCGGGGTCGCGCCGGCCCGCCATCTGTGCGGTGAGGACGTTCGATCCTTGCGAAAAGGCGAAGCCGAATTGCGTGCCGTGGCCCAGCGCCTGCGTCACCGATCCGGCGATGGCGCGCGCGGTGTCCGCCTGCTGCTGGCTCAACATGCTGCGTTCGACCGCGACGCTGCCGTCGCGGCGCGGCGCCAGCGTCAGCGACACGGTCGTGCCGGCATTGGCGAGCGACAGGCTGCGCATCGGCATCTGCAACGTGCCGGCCAGCATCGGCGTCGGTGCGCTGCGCTGGATCGTATGCGCCAGATCGATCGCGAAGGCGCGGGCGTAACTGTCGAGGATCACCGCGCCGAGCGTGCCGACCTGCGCATCGCCCATAGGCGCGGAGAGCGTCGCATTGCTCGTCGTCGACACCGCCACCTTTGACCCCGCAAGCGCGGTGGTGCCGACCGGCTGGAACGCCTTGGTCAGGTCGAGCACGCCGTTGCCGTATACGCTGTCGACCCCCGCCGCGCCCGCATCGCGCGCGGTGCGGAACAGGAGGTCGACGATCTGTGCTCCGGAAAGGTTGGGAAATGCTTGGGCGAGCAGCGCGATCGCGCCCGAAATCTGCGGCGCGGCAAAGGACGTGCCCGACCAGAGATAGGGCGTGTTGGTCTGGTCGGGCGCGCGCACTTTCTCCCCGACGGCGGCGAGATAATGCGCCGCGCCGGTGCCGGCCTTGTCGCTGAACGAGGACAGGACGTCCGTCGTCCCCACGGACCCGGCGATGATGACGAGGTTGCGCGCCGCCGCGTTGGACGCGACCGAGGTAAAGGGGTCGGGATTGTCGCTGCCGTCGTTGCCCGCGGCGATGACGACGATGATCCCCTGCGCGGTGGCGCGGCCGATCGCATCGACCAGGTTCTGCGGCATCGCCGATCCGCCGAGCGACATGTTGATGACGCGCGCACCCGCCACGCGCGCCGCATCGACGCCGCGCGCGATCGCATCGGTGTTGAACTTGCAGGGCGAATCGGTGCCCGTCGTCGTCGCGGTGCAACTGCCCGGCGTATCGGCGCGCAGGATGGTCAGCGTCGCGTCGAACGCGACGCCGTGCGAGCCCACATCGTTGCGTCGCCCCGCCGCGGTGAAGGCGACGGCGGTGCCGTGGCCGCCTTCGTCCTTGATGCTGGTGTTGCCGGCGACGTCCTGCGACGCGGCGGAGATACGGCTGCCGAATTCGGCGCTCGACGTGTCGATGCCGCTGTCGATGATCGCCAGGTTGACGCCCAGCCCCGTCGCGCCGCGGTTGTAGGCGGCGAGCGCGTTCATCGACACCGCGCCCACCGTCGCGCGATATTCGCTCGTGTCGTAGCTCGCCGTGGGTGTGGGGGAGGGCGCTGGTGTCGGGGCGGGCGTGGGCGCAGGAGCGGGTGTGGGCGACGGCGTGGGAGTCGGGATCGTCGCACTGGGCGGCGGCGAAATCGTGTTGACGCCGCCACCCCCGCCGCCGCCGCATGCCGCCAGCGCCATCGTACCGCTAAGCGCCACCGACTGCAGCAACCCCGTCCGACTATTCATTGGCCGCCCACCCAACGCCTACCGATCGCAATCTATCATGCGCGCCCAACGGTTTACAGGGGATTGACGGCCGCCGGGGCGATGCGCTGCTTGCCCCCCGCGGGCGTGCCGCCTAGACGCCCGGGCCATGCTGGAGCGTCTCGCCTCGATCGACACCTGGATCTTCGACTTGGACAACACGCTCTATCCGGCGAGCGCCAATCTGTTCGCGCGGATCGATGCGCGGATGACCGCCTACGTCGCGCGGCGGCTGGGCGTCGACCCGGCGGAAGCGCTGCGGATCCAGAAGGCGTATTTCCACCAGCACGGCACGACGCTGACCGGCCTGATGGCGGACCATGGCGTCGACCCGCATGAATTTCTGGCCGACGTCCACGACGTCGAGATGGACGTGCTGGAATCCGATGCGCCGCTCGCCGCTGCGATCGCGAAGCTGCCCGGACGCAAGCTGGTCTTCACCAACGGCGACAAGCCCTATGCGCTGAAGGTGCTCGACCGGCTCGGGCTGGGCGACAGCTTCGAGGCGATCCACGACATCCACGCGATGGGGCTGGTGCCCAAGCCGCATCCGTCCGCTTATGCGGGCCTCTGTACCGCCTTCGGCATCGATCCGACCCGTGCATTGTTCGCGGAGGATATGGCGCGCAACCTCGCGCCCGCCAAGGCGATCGGCATGACTACCCTGTGGGTCGACAATGGCTCAGAACAGGGGGGCTCCGAACAGGGGCCGGAGGCCGCGCGCGAACACATCGACTTCATCGTCCACGACCTGGCGTCGTGGCTCACCCACGTCACGGAGGCATCATGAGCCAGGAACTGGAAACCATCATCACGGCGGCGTGGGAGGATCGCGCCACCATCGGTTTCGACACCGCAGGCGAGACGCGGCTGGCGGTCGACCGCGCGCTGGCGATGCTCGATGCGGGCACGGCGCGCGTGGCCGAGCCCGACGGTGAGGGCGGCTGGCGCGTCAACCAGTGGCTGAAGAAGGCGGTGCTGCTCAGCTTCCGCCTCAACGACAACAGCCTGATCGACAACGGGCCGGGCGCGGGCCATTGGTTCGACAAGGTGCCCAGCAAGTTTTCGGGCTGGAGCGAGGCGGAATTCCGCAGCGCGGGCTTCCGTGCCGTGCCGGGCAGCATCGTACGCCGCGGCGCCTATGTCGCGCCGGGTGCGATCCTGATGCCGAGCTTCGTCAACATCGGCGCCTATGTCGGCGAAGGCACGATGGTCGACACCTGGGCGACGGTGGGCAGCTGCGCGCAGATCGGCCGCAACGTCCACCTGTCGGGCGGCGCGGGCATCGGCGGCGTGCTCGAGCCGTTGCAGGCGGACCCCGTGATCATCGGCGACGGCGCGTTCATCGGCGCGCGGTCCGAAGTCGCGGAGGGCGTGCGCGTCGGCGAAGGCGCGGTACTGTCGATGGGCGTATACCTCGGTAAGTCGACCAAGATCATCGACCGCGAAACGGGCGAAGTATTCAAGGGTGAGGTGCCGCCCTATGCCGTGGTGGTGCCGGGCTCGACCGGCGGAAACCTCGGCTTGTACTGCGCGGTCATCGTCAAGCGCGTCGATGCGCAGACGCGCAGCAAGACCAGCATCAACGACTTGTTGCGCGACTGATCGATCCGGCGGCGACTTTCGCCGCGGTTGTGACGGGTCGTTACGCAGCGAGAACCTAATCGCGCCATCGACGTTATCCTTTCCAGGCAGGCTCGGAACTGCGTAAAAAGGGGATGGCATGACGAAGGGGCGGATGTGTCGCCGCGCGTGTGCGGTGATGCTGGCGAGTGTTGCGGGATGCGGCGCGGTGGCGGCGCAACAGGTCGACGTTGGCGCCTCGCCGCCCGCCGATGCCGGCGCGACGCAGCAGACGCCCGCGCCGGAGACACGCCAGCAGTCACCGGACACCAGCCTCGGCGACACGCAGCACCGGCCGCAGACCGCGGTGTCGCGCACGCGCCAGCGCGACACCTCGCCCTCCGCGCTCATCGGCGACACGCAGAGCGCGCCCCCGCCGGGGCTGATCGGCGACTGGCAGGATATCCGCACGCGGCTGGGCCGGCGGGGCATCGGGCTGAGCGCGCGCTACGCCTCCGAAAGTGGCTATAATTTCGCGGGCGGCACACGGAACCTGCTGCGCGAGACGGGGCAGTTCGACGTCGGCGCCCTGCTCGACCTCGAAAAGCTCGCCGGGCTGAAGGGCGGCGCGTTCCAGGCGACGGTGACGTGGCGGCGCGGCGACAACCTGACCGCGGACGCCGGGATCAACGCGCTGCAACAGGTGCAGGAGATCTATGGCCGCGGCCAGACGGTGCGCGTCACGCAATTATGGTACGAACAGAAACTGGGTCCGGCGATCGAGGTCAAGCTCGGCCTCACCAATCCGGGCGAGGATTTCGCCGTCTTCTCCTGCCATTTCATGAACCTCAGCTTCTGCGGCGCACAGCCGGGCAATCTGGTCGGCGATTACTGGTACAACTGGCCGGTCAGCCAATGGGGCGCGCGCGTGCGCGTCGACCTGCCGCATGATTTCTACGTCCAGGGCGGGGCGTATCAGATCAATCCGCGCAACCTCGATGCGCATTTCTTCGTCGCACATTTCCAGGGCGCGACGGGCACGCTGATCCCGATCGAGGCGGGCTGGTCGCGCGGCGGCAACGACGGCCGCGTCGGATCGTACAAGATCGGCGGCTGGATCGGGACCGCGCCCGGCGACGACGTGCTGCTCGACATCAATCGCAACCCGGCGGTCGTCACCGGCCTTACGCCGCTGCAGCATAGCAGCCGCTACGGCGTCTATGCGACGATGCAGCAGCAGCTGACCGGCCGGTCGAAGGACGGCAAGGCGCTGACCGGCCTGTCGATGTTCGCCAACGTGACGCAGGCGGACCGACGCACTTCGGTCACCGACAATCAGGTGGCGCTGGGGCTGTTCTACAAGGGGCTGGTACCGGCGGTGCCGGGCGACGTGCTCGGCTTCGGCGTCGCGCGCACCAACGTCAACGGCCGCGCCGCGACCGCCGATCGGTTGGTGCCGGGCACGCCCGTACGGCATGCGGAATATGCGGCGGAGGTCTATTATTCGGTGCACCCGGCCGACTGGCTCGAACTGCGGCCGAACGTCCAGTACATCCATCACCCCGGCGGCATCCGCGAGGCGGCGGATGTGGGCGTCGTCGGGATGAAGGCGGCCATTACGTTGTAGCGGATGCGCAAAAGGCGGCGACCCGATCGGATCGCCGCCTGACGTGCGTCGCGCGCGGGAAGCGTCAGAATTCCGACCAGTCGTCCTGTGCCAAGGCGACGGCGGCGTTGCCGTGACGGCGCGTCGGCGTCGCGCGGGCGATGCGGCGGCCGGCTTCCGCGGCGCGCTGCTGCAGGTCGTGGACCGGGCTCGCCGGCGTGAGTGCAGCAGGCCGCTCGTGCGACACCTTGAAGCGCGTCACCTGACGGGCGAGCTCGTCCGCCTCGGCCGACAGCGATCGCGCGGCGGCGGTCGCCTCCTCGACCATCGCGGCATTCTGCTGCGTCACGCCGTCCATCTCGCTGACCGCGGTGTTGACCTGTTGCAGACCGGTCGCCTGGCTTTCCGCGGCCTTGGCGATTTCGCCGACCAGCGCGCTGATCTCGCCGATGCGGCCGATGATGCGGTTGAGCGCCGCACCCGTCTCGCTGACCAGCTGAACCCCCGCTTCGACCTGCTGTGTCGATGCGGTGATCTTGGTCTTGACGTCCTTGGCCGCATCGGCGGAGCGCTGCGCGAGCGCGCGCACTTCGCTCGCGACGACGGCAAAGCCCTTGCCCGCGTCGCCTGCGCGCGCCGCCTCGACGCCCGCGTTGAGCGCGAGCAGGTTGGTCTGGAACGCGATGCCGTCGATGACGGAGATTATCTCCGAAATCTCGTTCGATGCGCGTTCGATGCCGCCCATCGCGTCGACTGCGCGGCTGACGATGCCGCCCGATTGTTCCGCCTCGACGCGTGCGTCCTCGACGGCGCTGTTCGCCTTGACGGCGCCTGCGGCGGTCTGGCGCACCGTCGTGGTGATCTCGTCCATCGCGGCCGCCGTCTCCTCCAGGCTCGCGGCCTGCTGCTCGGTACGCTGCGACAGGTCGTCCGATGCCTGGCGAATGTCGCTGGCGCCGCTGTTGATACCGCTGGTCGCCTCCGTCACCGCCCGCATCGCATCGCCCATCGCGGACAGCGCACGGTTGAAGTTCTCGCGCAGCTTGGCGAAGGGTCCGGTCAGCTCGGTATCGATCCGCGCGGTGAGGTCGCCTTGCGCCAGCGCTTCCAGCCCGCGCCCGACGCTGTCGACGATCAGGGTCGTCTGCTCGGCCTTGGCGCGCTCCGCCGCGTCGAGCTGGTCGCGCAAATTCCGCATCGCCCTTGCAAGGTTGCCGATCTCGTCGCGGCGGTCGTCGTCCGGCACCGCGACGGCGGTGTTGCCGGTGGCCAGTTCGGTCAGCCCCGTGGTGACGGTGCCGAGCGGCGTCGCGATCGAGCGGACGAGTGCCACCAGCAGGACGATGATGATCGACGATACCAGCACGATCGCGCCGATCATCCAGTTGCGCGTCCTGACATATGTGTCCTGAACCTCCTGCGCGATCTTGACCATATTGTCTTTTTGCATGGTCAGGATGGCAGAGGTTGCGGTGTTGCCGCGATTATAAAGATGGCGGGTCGCGCTATAGCGCGCCATAGCCTCGTCATGCCGGCCCGCGCGGACCAGCGCGGTGATCGGCTGAACCGTCGCGGTATAGGCGTTCCATTCCGCCTTCATCGTTTCCAGTGCCTTGCGTGGGCCGGCAGAGACGAGTCGCGGGCCAAGCCACGCAATATCCCGATCGATCGCGGCGCCGCGGCTGGCCAAGGCCTGCTCGGCGATCTGGAGCTGCTCGGGCGTGCTGGCATTCATGATGTTGGCCTGCGCCGTGCCGTAGTCTGACGTAGCAGTGTTGAGATCGTCCTCGACAACCAGTTTCTGCGACTGGTCGCGCCCGATATAATCCGCGCGTTCCGCGGCGATGGACAGGGACGAGACGCTGAAGGCGCCCAGCGCGATGAGCGCGAGCAGTGCGATCGCAAAAGCCAGCAAAAGCTTGCTGGCGATGGGCAGGTTTTTCAAAGGTGCGTCCCTCAGCTGAGCGGCGCATTTGCGCCTCAAACGCGGCAGACTTCGTCCGGAGGACGCGCCCCACGCGTCCTCCAGCCCGCCGCAGCCGCGTCGGCGGTCTTTTCCGTATGCCGGGCGTCGGTGCCATTCGCAGGCCGCCGCCGCGCCGTTCATGGTTCCGCCGCCCCCCCCGGAAGGTCTGGTTTTCCCCAGCTCCCTCTGACAGGGACTGGTGAAAATAGCGTTAAGTGAGTCCGCAACGGACGTTACTCGAAATGGGGGTTTTCGCCGCTCGCAGGCGCCAGGTGCGTCGCGACCTCGACACGCACCGCCCGTCCCCCTATCGCGGCGGCAACATCGATAACATCATGGGGAAGATATGACCGCCGCCAGCCAGGTCCTCGACCGCGTTCTCGTTCTGGAGATGGTGCGCGTCACCGAAGCGGCGGCGATCGCTGCGTCGACGCTGACCGGGCGCGGGGATGAAAAGGCCGCGGATGCCGCCGCGGTCGAGGCGATGCGCGCCGCGCTCAACGAGCTATACATGAACGGCACCGTCGTGATCGGCGAGGGCGAACGCGACGAGGCGCCGATGCTGTACATCGGCGAGAAGGTCGGCACCGGAAAGGGCCCGGAGATCGACATCGCGCTCGATCCGCTCGAAGGCACCACGATCTGCGCCAAGGCGGGGCCGAACAGCCTTGCGGTGCTGGCGATCGCGGAAAAGGGCGGCCTGCTCAACGCGCCCGACGTCTATATGGACAAGATCGCCGTCGGCCCCGGCCTGCCCGACGGCGTCATCGACCTCGACAGGTCGCCGACCGAGAACGTCACCGCGATCGCCGCGGCGAAGGGCGTCAAGCCGTCCGACATCATCGCCTGCGTCCTCGACCGGCCCCGGCACGAGGCGCTGATCGCGGAGCTGCGCAGCCTGGGCGTCGGCGTGATGCTGATCGGCGACGGAGACGTCGCGGGCGTGATCGCCACCGCCGACCCGGAAACGACGATCGACGTCTATATGGGATCGGGCGGCGCGCCGGAGGGCGTGCTGGCGTGCGCTGCGCTGCGCTGCGTCGGCGGCCAATTCAAAGGCCGGCTGCTGTTCCGCAACGACGATGAGCGAGCGCGTGCGCGCAAATGGGGGATCGAGGACCTCGACAAGCAGTACGACCTCAAGGAACTGGCGCGCGGCGACTGCATCTTCGCGGCGACCGGCGTCACCGACGGTTCGCTGCTCGAAGGCGTCAAACGCCGCAAGGGCAAGATGACTACGGAGAGCGTCGTGATGCGCGCCTCGTCGGGCACGGTGCGCTGGGTGAAGGGCGAACACCGCATCGACGGATGATCGCGCAGGCGCTCGCCGCGCTGATCGGCGCCTATGCCGCCGTCCTGTTGTGGCGTGGGCGGCTGTGGCTGCCGGTGGCGGTGCCGATCGGCGCGCGGCACACGCGCTGGGCCGCGGGGCTGTGGCTGGGTTATGGCTTTCCTGCGCTGCTGGTGCTGGTGCTGACGGGCCAGATCGGGGCGATCGTGCGGTTGGCGGCGGCGTTCGGACCGCTCGCCACGGCGCTCGACCTCCTGCCCGGCACGATCGGGGTGGGAACGGTGGCCGTCGGACTGGCGGGTGGCAGCCTGCTCGGCCTTATCGCGACCTGGTGGCGCGCGCGGCGCGGGCGCGCGCCGTGGACCGCGGGCGACACCTGCGCGATCATGCCTGCAAGCGATGCGGAGTTGTGGCCCGCCACCCTGCTCGCGCTCAGCGCCGGCGTGACCGAGGAGCTGTTCTTCCGCCTCGCGCTGCCGCTCGCGCTGGCGCCGCTGACCGGGTCGGTCGCGATCGGTTGCGGGCTCGCCATCGCCTGTTTCGCGGCGATGCACCGGTATCAGGGCTGGGTGGGCGTCGTCGCCACCGCGATCGGCGGCGCGCTGATGACCGCGCTGTATATGGGCAGCGGCGCTTTATGGCTGGCGATGGCGGCGCATGCGTTGACCGACCTCAACGCCCTCGTGCTGCGACCCGCGCTCAGCGCATGGATACGACGGTCCCGTCGATAGCGACGCCGTGCAGCGCCGCCGCGACCCGCAGCCGGTCGCACAGCGCGGGAGCGAGCGGGGCGACGATATAGCCGCTGTCGAGGTCGCCGATCATGATCGACTGCCCTGCCGGTGCGCGGCGCCAGTGGAGCGCGATGGCGAGGCACAGCATCGCGTCCAGCCGGTCCTGATCCGCCTTGCGCGGGCGGGACAGCGTAGCAGCATCCTGGCACCATGCGGCGGGTTCGGGAAGCTGCCAGCGGTCGTATTGCGTGGCAGCCGCGGCGGCGACACGGCGCCAATCGTCCGGGCGGTAAAGCGGGTTGGAGGGATTGTACTTGGGCGCGCCACGGCGGCAGGCGAAGGCGGGCTCGAACGCGGCGAGTGCGAGCGCCGGGAACACCTCCATGACATGCCGCCCCGCTGCGGCCTCGCGGGCAGCGAGCGGATCGTCGTTTGCGCCGAGCGCGGCAAGGAACGGCCAGATCGGCGCGGCGTCGCAGAACATGCCCGTCCTCGCCCGGCTGGCGGGCTGCACCCCGCCGCCCAGCCAGCTGATCGCGGCGGCCGCGACGCGTTCGGCGGGACGCATGCCGGTGGGGTTGGCGACGATCGTCGGCTGGTCGAGCGCGATCAACGTGTAATCGGCGGCGACCGCTTCGATGAAGTCCAGCGCGTCGCCGAAACGCGCGAGACGGGGCGGATGAAAGGTGGCGGTGCCGTCCGCCGCCAGCGCGACCGCACAGATCGCGCCGGGTGCGCGGGGATTGTCCGTCCAGGCGGAATCGAAACCGACGAAGGTCTCGGCTGCCCTCACCCTTCGCAGCCTGCGGCGGCTTTGTCTTCCCCCATCGGGAGAGGGAGGGAGGCGTGCAGCGCCGGAAGGGGGAGGGCAGGCCGGTACGAAGCCATCAATTCTTCAGCCGCCATCCGGTGCGGAATATCCATCCCACGACGCCCAGGCACAGCAGCAGGAACCCCGCCGTCACGCCCAGGCTGATCAGCACCGGCACGTCGCCCGTCCCGAAGAAGCTCCAGCGGAACGCGCTGACGAGGTAGACGACGGGATTGAACAAGGTCACCGTCCGCCACGGCTGCGGCAGCATGTCGATCGAATAGAAGACGCCGCCCAGGAAGGTCAGCGGGGTCACCACCAGGGTCGGCACGAAGTTCAGCTGCTCGAAATTCTTCGCCCAGATGCCGATGATGAACCCGAACAGCGAGAAGGCGAGGCTGGTCAGGATCAATAGCGCCGCCATCGCGAACGGATGATCGATGTGTACCGTGACGAAGGCGGTCGCGGTCGCGAGGATGACGAGGCCGATCGCGACCGACTTGGTCGTCGCCGCGCCGACGAAGCCGATCACCATCTCCATCGCGGAGATCGGCGCGGAAAGCAGTTCGAACACCGTGCCGGTGAATTTGGGGAAGTAGATGCCGATCGACGCGTTGCTGACGCTCTGCACCAGCAGCGACGACATGATGAGGCCGGGGACGAGGAAGCTGCCATAGGGGACGCCGCCCACTTCCTGGATACGGCCGCCAAGTGCGCCGCCGAAGATGATGAAGTTGAGGCTGGTGAGCAGGACCGGCGTGATCAGGCTCTGCCACAAAGTGCGCAGCGCACGCGCCATTTCGAAGCGATAGATCGCCCAGATGCCGTTGAGGTTCATGCGGCGCGCGCTCCCACCAGATCGACGAAAATGTCCTCGAGGCTCGATTTCGAGGTTTCCAGGTCCTTGAACGCAATGCCCTGGTCGGCCAGCGCGCGCAGAAGCGAGGGGATGCCGGTATGCTCCTCGGTCGCGTCGAAGACATAGCGCAGCGTCTTACCGTCGTTCTCGAGGCTGAGGTGCCAGCGTTCCAGCCCGGGCGGTACCGCCGCCATCGGTTCGGCGAGCGTCAGGTCCATCTCGCGCTTGCCGAGTTTTCGCATCAGCGTCGCCTTGTCCTCGACCAGCAGCAGCTTGCCGCCGGTGATGACGCCGACGCGATCCGCCATCTCCTCCGCTTCCTCGATGTAGTGGGTGGTCAGGATGATCGTCACGCCGCGCTGCCGCAGCTTGTGCACTAGTTTCCACATGTCGCGGCGCAGCGCGACGTCGACGCCCGCGGTCGGCTCGTCGAGGAACAGGATCTCGGGCTCATGCGCCAGCGCTTTGGCGATCAGCACGCGCCGCTTCATGCCGCCGGACAATTCCATGACCTTCGCGTCGCGCTTGTCCCACAGCGACAGGTCGCGCAACACCTGCTCGACGTGCGCGGGGTTCGGCCCGTGGCCGAACAGGCGGCGGGAATAGCTGACCGTCGCCAGCACCGTCTCGAACATGTCGACGGACAGTTCCTGCGGCACCAGCCCGATCATCCCCCGCGCGCGCTTGAAATCGCGCAGCGCGTCGTGGCCGCCGACGGCGATGCTGCCGGTCGACGGCGTGACGATCCCGCAAACGATGCTGATCAGCGTCGTCTTGCCGGCGCCGTTCGGCCCGAGCAGCGCGAAAATCTCGCCCTTGTTGATCGTCAGATCGACGCTGGCGAGTGCGGTCGTGCCGCTCTTGTAGGTTTTCGACACGCCGGTGAGCGTGAGGATCGGTTCGGCCATGCCATGCCCCTTTTGTTGCTGCGGGAGATAGGGCGGGCAGGGTGGTGTGGGAAGGGCGGGGGAGCATTCCCTTCCGCCTGCGAAAAAACGAGAGGGGCTGTCCCTTCACGCAGGTCTCGGTAAGGCCGGAGCCTACCCCGGCCGCCTCGGGCAAGCGGTGCCGGCGTTAACGCCCGCGTGCCGTCGCGATCGCCTTCTCCAGTTCCTCGATCGGCAACGCGCCGGCCAGCATCTGGTCGCCGATCACCCAGGTCGGCGTGCCCGTCATGCCCAGCTTTGCCGCCGTCTCCATGTTCCGGGTGATCTCCGCATCCAGCACCGGCGCGTTGCTGCCCGGCAGGGATACGCCCGTCTTCGCCGCGGTTGCGCGGATGCTGGCGTCGCTCACCGGTCCGGCGGCGTAGAGCGCGTCGTGGAAGGCGACGAACTTGCCCTGCTGCGCCGCCGCCAGGCTGGCGCGCGCGGCGGGGCGGCTGGTCGGCCCCAGGATCGGCAGTTCGCGATAGACGACGCGCAGGTTCGGATCGCGCCGGATCAGATCGGCGATCATCGGCAGCGACGCCCGGCAATAGCCGCAATTGTAATCGTAATATTCGACCAGCGTCACGTCGCCCTTGGGATTGCCCGCCCAGGCACCCGCAAACGGCGTGGTGATCGCGTCGCGATTGGCGGCGACCGCCTTGCCCGATTCGCGCGCCTGCAGCGTCTGCATCGCCTGCGGAATGATCTCCGGATGCGACAGGACGTAATCGTGGACGACGCGCTCGATACGCACGCGGTCCGCGCGGCCCGGGGCGACGAGGCGATCGGCGCTCCACACCGCGCCGGCGCCGATCAGGGCGCCGAGCGCGGCGACGCCCAGAAGATGCAGGGGTTTCACTTGCGCTTATACTTCTTCGGATTGTCGTCCATGTCGTTCTGCGCGGCCATGGCGATGTCCTGCGCGCGAATCCAGTCCGTGGTGTTGGCGGGGATGTTCGCCATCGCATAACGCGCGCTCTGCGCCGCGGTGCGCTGGTCGCCGGTCATGCTCGCGCGCTCCGCCGTCGCCAGTGCCGCGCGCGCGGCGTCGCCGGTCAGCTCGTACGCGGTGCCGAGCTGGTACCAGGCGAAGGGATTGTCGTCGTCGCGCTGCGTCGCGATGCGCAGCACCTTGATTGCCTCGGGATAATTGGCCTTGTTCTCCGTCGCGATCAACGCGTGGCCGAAGGTGGTGGCGATCAGCGGGTTGTTGCCCGATCCCTCCGTCGCGCGGCGCAGCGGCACCAGCGCATCGACCGGCCGCCCCGCCTCGAGCAGGATCTGCCCGCGGATTTCGAGGAAATAGGGGTCGTTCGGCTTCGCCTTCAGCAGCGCGGCCGATTCTGCATCGGCTTTGTCGGGATAGCCCGCCTTGTGATAGGCGTAGGCGCGTGCGTAATGCGCGTAGACCGACGCGTCGGTTTCGGGGAAATCGGCGAGCGTCCGCTCGGGCGGCATCACATAGCCTTCGAGCTTCGCCTTCACGCGGCGGAACCGTTCCTCCAGCGCAGGGTCCGACGGCGTGTTCCATGACGGCGACGCCTGCAGGTCTGCGGTCAGGTGGGCGATGCGCTCGCCCGACAACGGGTGCGTCTGCATGAACGGGTCGATATTTTCGACGCCATAGCGATATTCCTGCTGCTGCAGCTTCTTGAAGAAGCTCAGCATGCCCTTGCCGGTGACGCCGGCGGTGTTGAGATATTTGACGCCCGCCGCGTCCGCGGTCGATTCCTGCGTGCGGCTGAAGGCCAGATACTTGCCCAGCCCCGCCTGCTGGCCGAGCGCCATCAGACCCGCGCCCGCCTCGCCGCTGCCCGCCGCGATCGCGGCAAGCCCCAGCACCATCGACAGCAACGTGATGCCCATCGCCGGCTTCATGCCGCGGTCGGCGAGCACGACATGGCCGTCGGCGATATGGCCCAGCTCGTGCGCGATCACGCCCTGCACCTGGTTGGCGTTGTCCGCCGCCTGGAGCAGACCGGAATGGACGTAGACCGTCTGGCCGCCCGCGACGAAGGCGTTGATCGAATCGTCGTTGATCAGCACGACCTTGACGTCGCGTGGGCTGAGGCCGGCCGCCTTGATAAGCGGGTTCGACATGTCGGCGAACATCGCCTCGGTTTCCGCATCGCGCAGGATCGACTGCGCCGCGGCGGGCTGGGCAGCGAGCAGGATCGCGGTCGCCGCGACGGCGAGCAGACGCTTCATGCGCTATCGATCCCCGGCCGGTATCATGCCGACCAGCATAGGCGCACCGCGGCGACAGGTCACGGCGAAACACGGCAAACGAAGCATCGTGTGCGCTTCATCGCGAAACCGAGGTGAACGGGGGGTGAAAGCGCCCGGTGGTGTAGGCTGAATCGACCTTCAGCCGTCCCCGATGTCGCCTTCGATCGAACAGCCTGCCCTTTCGGCACCCCGAACGTATTCCGGGGGCCACCGAGCCGCAATCGCTATCGATAGAGGCTCAAGCCGTGCCGATCGCCGCGCCGTGGACGCCGGAACACGTTCGGGGTGACGAAGGGGGCTTGGATGGCGATCGGCCTGAGGATCGGCGGCGGATAGGTCGCTCACCGATGCAACCGGCCAAACGGCAAAAGGCCCTCCCGCCACGGGGCGGAAGGGCCTTTCGATCGTCCGTCTTGGCGCGGATGGTCAGCCGCCGAAGGTGCGCTGCCACCAGCCGCGGCGCGGCGTCTCGCCGGCGTCATCGGCCGGGTTGGCGTCAGCGCCGGTGTCGTCGCCGGCCGGTTCCGCCGCCACAGGGGCGGGGGTGTCGGGCACCGGCGCGGCGGCGGCCTGCGTCGGCGCGCCTTCCGTACCCGCGTCCGCGGTCGCGGCGGGCGTCGCCTTGCGGCGCGTCCGCTTCGGCTTGGGCGCTGGCTCGGCAGTGGCTTCCGCCGGTGCTTCGCTGACGACCGGCACGTCTTGCGCAACGGTCGCGGCCTTCTTGCGCGTCCGCTTGGGCTTGGCGGCGGGCACCGCCTCCGCGGCTTCGGCGGCGGGAGCAACCTCGGCGGCGACCGTGTCGGCTGCCGGCTGCGCGGGCGCTGCCGTCTCGACCGCCGTGTCGGCGGTCTTGCGTGCACGGGGGCGGCGACGGGTGCGCGGTGCCTCGGCGGGTGCGTCCTCGACCGGCTCGGTGACGGGGGCGTCAAGGCCCGTGGTCACCGGCCCGGCGTCGCCCGCCTCGACGATCGGCTCGAGCTCCGGCGCGGCGGGGTCGCCGGCCTCAGCATCCGCGCCCTCGGCGGCGTCGATCGTGCCTTCCACGATGCGACGTCCGCCGCGACGACCGCGACGACCGCGGCGGCGGCGCTTTTCGCCCTGCGCCTGGTCGGTGGGGGTATCGTCCTCGGCGTCGATATGCGCCTCGTCGTCTCCGGTATCCTCGGCACTGTCGTCATCCGCCGGCGCGATGTCCGCCTCGGCATGCTGCCCGTCCTGCCCGTTCTGCTCGTCGCGACGACCACGGCCGCGACCGCGGCGGCGGCGGCGGCCGCGACCACGACGGCCCTCGCCATCCTCGCCTTCGCCACGCTCCTCGCGCGGGGCACGCGTATCGGTTTCCGCCTCGACCTCGTCCTCCTCGTCGAACTCCTCCTCGATCTCCTCGGGCAGGTCATCGTCGAGATCCTCGACCAAAGGCTCGATCTTCGGGGCGTGCGCGGGCGGCGGGCCGCTCGCCTCGACCGACATGCGCGCGCCCTCCTCCTCGCGATCGGGCAGAATCTCGACGATCACGCCATAGCGATCCTCGATCTCCGCGATGTCGCCGCGCTTCTTGTTGAGCACGTAGATCGCCGCTTCCTGGCTCGCGCGCAGCGTCAGCACCGAGCCGCGGCCGCGCGCGGCCTCGTCCTCGATTAGGCGCAGCGCCGACAGGCCCGACGACGAGGCGGTGCGAACGAGGCCGGTGCCCTCGCAATGCGGGCAGGGGCGCGTCGACGCCTCGAGCACGCCGGTGCGCAGGCGCTGGCGGCTCATCTCCATCAGGCCGAAACTGCTGATCCGGCCGACCTGGATACGCGCGCGGTCGTCCTTCAGCGCCTCCTTCATCGCCTTTTCGACCTTGCGGACGTTGGAGCCGTTGTCCATGTCGATGAAGTCGATAACGACGAGGCCGGCCATGTCGCGCAGGCGCAACTGGCGGGCGATTTCCTTCGCCGCTTCCAGGTTCGTCGCCGTCGCGGTCTGCTCGATGTTGTGCTCACGCGTCGACCGGCCGGAGTTGATGTCGATCGACACCAACGCCTCGGTCGGGTTGATGACCAGATAGCCACCCGACTTCAGCTGGACGACGGGGTTGTACATCGCCGCCAGCTGATCCTCGACGTGCGCGCGCTGGAACAGCGGCACTGCGTCGGCATATTGCTTCACGCGCCGCGCATGGCTCGGCATCAAGAGCTTCATGAAGTCCTTGGCGTGGCGATAGCCTTCCTCGCCCTCGACGATGACTTCATCGATCTCGCGATTGTAGATGTCGCGGATCGCGCGCTTGATGAGATCGCTGTCGCCGTAGATCAGCGCCGGCGCCGACGAATGCAGCGTGTTCTCGCGGATGCCGTCCCACAGGCGCGCCAGATAGTCGAAGTCGCGCTTGATCTCGGTCTTGGTGCGTTGGAGTCCCGCGGTGCGCACGATGCAGCCCATCGACGAGGGCAGCTGCATATCCGCCATGATCGACTTCAACCGCTTGCGGTCGGCCGCGTTGCTGATCTTGCGCGAAATGCCGCCGCCGTGCGACGTGTTGGGCATCAGCACGCAGTAACGGCCGGCGAGGCTGAGATAGGTGGTCAGCGCCGCACCCTTGTTGCCGCGCTCTTCCTTGACGACCTGGACCAGCAGCACCTGGCGGCGGCGGATCACGTCCTGGATCTTGTAGCGGCGGCGCAGGTTCATTCGGCGCTGGCGCAGCGCCTCGACCTGGTCGTCGTTGCCGTTGCCGCGCGGGCGCTTCGACGTGCCGGCGGCGGGCGCCTCGCCGTCCTCGGCATGGTCGTCATGCTCGTCGTGGTGACGATCGTCGTCATGGTCGGCGGCGTCGTGGTCGCCGTCGAAATCCTCGTCGTCCCCGTCATGTTCGGCGCGCAGCGCGGCTTCCTCGGCGGCATGCTCCGCCTCTTCGCGCAGCAGCGCGTCGCGATCCTCCTTGGGGATCTGGTAATAATCCGGGTGGATTTCGCTGAACGCCAGGAAGCCGTGGCGATTGCCGCCGTAATCGACGAACGCCGCCTGCAGCGACGGCTCGACGCGCGTCACCTTGGCGAGATAGATGTTGCCCTTGAGCTGCTTGCGTTCGGCGGATTCGAAGTCGAATTCTTCAATACGATTGTTCTTGACGACGGCGACCCGGGTTTCTTCCCGGTGGCGTGCGTCGATCAGCATGCGCGTGGTCATTGAATAGTCTCCACGCGCGTCCCGGTGGTGCGGCAGGGCCGGCAGCAGGGCGGGGCGCGCGATGATAAGGCGCGCCGATCGTGTCGGCGCGGGTGTTTGGCAAAGATGCGTCTGCTCGCCCGGCACGTCGGGGGGCACGGCCCGCCCACACGCCCACGCACCCGCCGGCCGGGGCCGGGCGGTGTCGGGACATGGAGAAGTGCGTCATGCGAGCGTCAACCTGGTTAAATCCCGCGCCAGGACGGTGCGGATGACCGGCGTGTCGCGGACACAGTCGCGACGCACGGGTGCGACTGGGTAGGTAGCATCACCGAACGCGCATCGCAACCGGCGGGATATTGCCGGTGCGGCCGGCAAAATCGTGCCGAACGCGATGTTAACCGTGCCGCGCAACCCCGCGTCAGGGCCTTGGCGCCTATCCGAACTCCTCGCGATCACAACGGGATCGCCAAAGGGGTAACGATGGTTTTTCGCTGGACCCGGGGATGGGTGAAGCGGCAAATACGTGCCGTGTTCGCGTTCTTCGCCCTCCTCGCCGGATGGCTCGTCGGCGGTCCCGCGACCGCGGCGACGGCGGTGCGCAGCGTGGCGGTCGTCGACGGGCGCATCGACATCCGTTTCGACGGCCCCGTTCCCGACGCCACCGGCCTGATCCTGAAGAGTACGCGCCAGATCGCGGTCGACGTCGCGGGCGCGATGCCCGGCCTGCGCGCCATGCCCGGCCTGCGCGCCATGCCCGGCGGCCCGGTTACCAACGTTCGCCAGATCGCGCATGCGGGCGGCACGCGGCTGCTGTTCGATCTCGCGCAGCCTGCGGTGATCGGCGACGGCGGCTTCGATGCCGACGGTCGCCGCCTGACGCTGTCGCTCCAGACGGTCGACATCGCGCGCTTCGCCGCGGCGAGCGCGGCGGGACCGCTCAGCTTCTTCCCCTTCGACCTCGGCAACTGGGCGGCGCGCCCCAGGTACAAGGTGTCGGTGCCCGTGCCGCCGCCCTCGCGCGGGGTGAAGCTGCCACGCGTCGCCGGCGACGACGACCGGCCGCTGGTGGTGATCGACCCCGGCCATGGCGGCGTCGACCCCGGCGCGATCAATCCCGACACGGGGCTGCGCGAAAAGGACGTGACGTTGCGCATCGCCCGGGCGATCCGCGACGAATTGCTCGCCAGCGGGCGGGTGCGCGTCGCGCTGACCCGCGACGACGACCGCTACCTCGTCCTGCGCGAACGGTTCGGCATCGCGCGGCGGCTGCACGCCAGCCTGTTCATCTCGATCCACTGCGACAGCGTCGGCAGCGGGGACGCGACGGGCGCGTCGGTCTACACCCTGTCCGAGGTCGCGTCCGACAAGGAGGCCGCGCGCCTCGCCACGCGCGAGAACAAGGCGGACGTCATCGCCGGCGTCAACCTGGGCAGTGCACCGGCGGACGTGTCGTCGATCCTCATCGACCTGACGCAGCGCGAGACGATGAACACCTCGGCCAATTTCGCCCGCCTGCTCGGCCGCGAGGCGAAGCCGCTGATCCCGACCAAGGACGTCTTCCACCGCATGGCGTCGCTGATGGTGTTGAAGGCGCCCGACATGCCATCGATCCTGTTCGAGACGGGTTATATCTCCAATCCGCGCGACGCTGCCTTCCTCGACAGCCGCGACGGCCGCGGCAAGATCGCGGAAAGCGTGACGCGCGCGGTCGAGGTCCACTTCGCCCGCCAGATAGCCAGCCGGTAACCTGGGCTCGCCGTACCGGCCGAAACCGGGGGCACCCATATCGGCACGGCCAGCCGCAACCCGGCTGGCAACGTCCCGCGAACCTGCTACAGCCGCGGCCATCGTTATGGCGTCCGATCCCCCCCGCATCACCCGCATGACCAGGTTCCGCGACGCAGTCGGCGGCGCGCTGCGCCGCGTGCGGGGGCGCTGGTGGGTGAAGGCGCTGGCGGTGCTCGCGGTGCTTGCCGCAATCGGCTATGGCGTCTTGTGGATCACGATCCTGCGCGATCTGCCCTCCGTCGCGCAGCTGCGCACCTACGAGCCGCCGCTGCCCACCAACGTGCGCGGCAATGACGGCAGCCCGATCCAGTCCTACGCCCGCGAACGGCGCGTCGAATTGTCCTATGCCGAATATCCGCCGCTGCTGGTGCGCGCCTTTCTGGCGGCGGAGGACAAGACGTTCTTCGAGCATCACGGCGTCGATTATCCCGGCCTCGCCGGCGCGGTGGTCGATTACGCGCGCAAGTTCGGCACCGGGAAGCGCGCGCGCGGCGGATCGACCATCACGCAACAGGTCGCCAAGAACCTGCTGATCGGCAACGAATATTCGCCCACGCGCAAGCTCAAGGAGGCGATCCTCGCCTTCCGCATCGAGGATACGCTACAAAAGCCGCAAATCCTCGAACTTTACCTCAACCAGATCGCGTTGGGGCGTAACGCGTTCGGCGTCGAGGCGGCGAGCCACGCCTATTTCGACAAGGAACTGCCCGAACTCGATCTCGCGCAGCTCGCCTATCTCGCGATCCTGCCCAAGGGCCCGTCGAACTACGATCCCGTTCGCCACCCCGACCGCGCGCTGGCACGGCGCAACTGGGTGCTGGGCGAGATGCTGAAGAACGGCTTCATCACGCAAGGCCAGCACGACCGGGCGGTCGCCGAGCCGCTCGGCACCGTGCTGCGCCGCACCCCCAAGTTCGAGCGCGTCGGCGGCTATTTCGTCGAGGAGGTGCGCCGCCAGCTGATCGACAAGTTCGGCGAGACGTCGCGCGACGGGCCGCACAGCGTCTATGCGGGCGGCCTGTGGGTGCGCACCAGTCTCGACACGCGGCTTCAGGACCTCGCCACGCAGGCGCTGCGCGACGGCCTGGTCCGCTACGACCGTGGACGCGGCTGGTCGAGGCCGATGCGCCATGTCGATATCGACGGCGACAATTGGCTTGGCGCGCTGATCAACACCAACATCGCGCTCGATTATGCCGACTGGCGCGCCGCGATCGTCATCGCGCGAAACGGCGACGCTTGGCAGATCGGCTTCGCCGACGGCAAGACCGCCGAGCTGCCACGATCGCGCGCGGCGATGCCGGTGCGCGGCGGCGCAGCGAGCAGCTTTTCGGCGCTGAAGCCCGGCGACATCATCGCGGTCGCGCCGGAAGGCGGCGGCTGGGCGATCCGATCGATACCCAAGGTGTCGGGCGGCTTCGTCGTCGAGGAACCCGCGACCGGCCGCGTGCTGGCGATGCAGGGCGGTTTCGACAGCCGTATCCAGGCGTTCAACCGCGCGACGCAGGCGATGCGCCAGCCGGGATCGACGATCAAGCCGATCATCTATTCCGCCGCACTGGAAAACGGGATGACGCCCGCGACGATCATCGTCGACGGTCCCTATTGCGTCTATCAGGGCGCGCGGCTGGGGCAGAAGTGCTTCCGCAACTTCGCCAACATGCGCGCGGCGGGGCCGCACACGATGCGTTGGGGCATCGAACAGTCGCGCAACCTCATGACGGTGCGCGCCGCGGCCACGACGGGCATGCCCAAGGTCGTCGACGTGATGAAGCGCCTCGGCGTTGGCACCTATTCGCCCTATCTGGCGATCGCACTGGGCGCGGGCGAGACGACGGTCAGCCGCATGGTCAACGCCTATGCGACGATCGCCAATCAGGGGCGCGCGCACGAGCCGACGCTGGTCGATTTCGCGCAGGATCGCCACGGCCAGGTGATCTGGCCGGAAAACTGGCGCGCCTGCGACGGCTGCAACGCGCCCGACTGGAACGGCAAGGCGATGCCGCGTCCGCGCGACCGCACGCGCCAGGCGATCGACGCGATGACCGCCTATCAGATGGTCCATATCACCGAAGGCGTGATCCAGCGCGGCACCGCGACGACGCTGCGCGATCTCGACCGGCCGATGTTCGGCAAGACGGGGACGACGACGGGCCCGACCGACGTCTGGTTCATCGGCGGCACGCCGCAGTTCATCGGCGGGCTTTATCTGGGCTACGACAGTCCGCGCCGACTGGGCGCGGCGGAGGGCGGCACGGTTGCCGCGCCGATCTTCAAGGAATTTGCGGTCAAGGCGTATGACGGGCTGGAAAAGCTGCCGTTCCGCGCCGCGCCGGGCATCCGCATGGTGCGCATCGATCGCGCCAGCGGTCGTCCGGTCTATGGCACCTTCCCGACCGACAGCGATCCCAAGCCGGCGGTGATCTGGGAAGCGTTCAAGCCCGAAAGCGAACCCCGCCGCGCTGCGCGCCACGCTGGCCCCGCCCCCGCGGCGACCACCGCCGCACCCAAGGCGCAGGGCCAGCGCGACAGCGATTTCTTGCAAAGGGAAGGCGGAATCTACTAGCGCCGCTTCCATAGTCGCGGCCCTTCCGCCATTCTCGAATTTTCCGGAGACGTTTCATGCGCGCCGAAGCGCAATCCCATGTCGACCGCATCAAGGACGCGCTGGCGCTGCTGCGCCGCTTCCTCGATTGGGACCGCGCGCTGCGCCGGCTCGACGAACTCAATGCGCGCGTCGAGGACCAGGCGCTGTGGAACGACCCCAAGGCCGCGCAGGAAGTGATGCGCGAGCGTCGCCGCCTGGACGAGGCGATCACCGCGACCAAAGCGATCCAGAGCGAACTCGACGATACCGTCGAACTGATCGAGATGGCGGAGGCCGAGGGCGACACCGCGATGGAGGCGGAGGGCGTCGAGGCGCTCGCGGCGCTCGCCGCGCGCGCCGAGCACGACAAGGTTCAGGCGCTGCTCGCCGGCGAGGCGGACGCGAACGATACCTATATCGAGATCAACTCGGGTGCGGGTGGTACGGAGAGCCAGGACTGGGCGGGCATGCTGCAGCGTATGTACACGCGCTGGGCCGAACGCCGCGGCATGAAGGTCGAGCTGATCGACTACCACGCGGGCGAGCAGGCGGGGATCAAATCCGCGACGTTGCTGGTCAAGGGCGAGAACGCTTATGGCTTCGCCAAGACCGAAAGCGGCGTCCACCGCCTCGTCCGGATCAGCCCGTATGACAGCGCGGCGCGGCGCCACACCAGCTTCTCGAGCGTCTGGGTCTATCCGGTCATCGACGACAATATCGAGGTCGAATACAACGAAAGCGACCTGCGCATCGACACCTATCGCGCGAGTGGCGCCGGCGGCCAGCACATCAACACCACCGATTCCGCGGTGCGCATCACGCACATCCCGACCGGCATCGTCGTCCAGTGCCAGAACCAGCGCTCGCAGCACAAGAACAAGGCGGAGGCGTACAACCAGCTGCGCGCGCGCCTGTACGAGCGTGAACTGGCGATCCGCGAGCAGGCGGCCAACGCGGAAAATGCGACCAAGACCGACATCGGCTGGGGGCATCAGATCCGCTCCTACGTCCTCCAGCCGTATCAGCTGGTGAAGGACCTGCGCACCGGCGTCACCTCCACCGCGCCGGGCGACGTGCTCGACGGCGCGCTCGATCCGTTCATGGCGGCGGCGCTGTCGCAGCGCGTGACGGGCGAGAAGGTCGACGTCGAGGACGTCGATTGATGGACGCGACGCGTCGCATCGGGCGGGGTTGGGTGGACGGCGTGCTGTGCGCGCTGCTGCTGCTCGCCGCGTGCGACGGGTCGAAACCGCTGATCCGCCACGATGCCGAGGAGCCGGGGCCGTTCCCCGCCGCCGATCGCCCCGTCGCCAATATCGTCTCGTCGCGCTGGTCGAACGAAGAGGCGCGCGATCGGCTGAACGAGGCGACCGAGGTGATGGACAAGGCGAAAATCCGCCGCGGCATGACCGTCGCCGACATCGGTGCGGGGGAGGGCTATTATACGATCCGCCTGGCGCAGCGCGTCGGCAAGACGGGGCGCGTGCTGGCGGAGGACATCGTCGCGAGCGTCCGCGACGCACTCGCCGACCGCGTCGCGCGCGAGGACCTGGAGAACGTCTCCGTGCGCCTCGGCGAACCCGCCGATCCGAAGCTGCCCGAAAAGAGCTTCGATCGCGTATTGATGGTGCACATGTATCACGAGATCGCGCAGCCCTATGAATTCCTGTGGCGGCTGCGCCCGTCGGTGAAGCCGGACGGCCTCGTCGTGGTGGTCGACGCGGACCGCCGGCCGCAGGATCACGGCACGCCGCCCGAACTGCTCCGTTGCGAATTCGCCGCGGTCGGCTATCGCCTGGTGTCGCAGTCGCCGATGCCGTCGGCGGGCGGCTACATGGCGACCTTCCAGCCGAGCGGCGCGCGGCCGGAGCCAGCGCAGATCAAGGCATGCCGCCTGCGCTGACGCGCCCGATATCGACGCGGCGAAGGATCAGAGCAGGCCCAGCGTCCGGAAGCTCGTCGTCGCGGTCGCGGTCAGGATCAGATGGTCGACGAGCGTCACCCCGACGGGCTCCGCGGCCCGCGCCAGCGCGCGCGTGTAGGCCAGGTCGTCTGCGCTCGGCGTCGCCGAACCGCTCGGGTGATTGTGTGCGAGGATCAGCGCGGCGGCATCCTGGACCAGCGCCGCACGGATCAGGTCGCGCAGCGGCGGCGACACCGCGACCACATGCCCTTCATAGTCCAGCCGTGCCAGAAGCCTCCATTCCGGATCGAGTAAAGCGACCGCCGCGCGCTCGACAGCGCCGCCCCGCAGGTCCGCGAACAGCGCGGTCGCGGCGGCGACGTCGGCGATACGGGGTAGGGCGGGCGCGGGATGCACGGACCATCCTGCCGCCTGCGCCTTCGCGCTTCACCGCAAAGCGCGTCCGGAATGGCGGCATGCTTGGCGACTCGCGGCGCGCAGGGTAGGCGGTGGCGATGCGCCAGTATCTCGACCTGATGGACCGCGTTCTCACCTCCGGCAGCCGGCAGGAGGATCGTACCGGCGTCGGCACGCTGTCGGTCTTCGGTGCGCAGATGCGTTTCGACCTGCGGCAGGGCTTTCCCGTGCTGACGACGAAGAAGCTGCACCTGCGCTCGATCATAGTCGAACTGCTGTGGTTCCTGCGCGGCGACACCAACGTCCGCTGGCTTCAGGAGCAGAAGGTCAGCATCTGGGACGAATGGGCCGACGCGAACGGCGATCTTGGTCCGGTCTATGGCAAGCAGTGGCGCGACTGGGTCGCGGCGGACGGGCGGCATATCGACCAGATCCGAGAATTGGTCGACACGATCCGCACCAATCCCGCAAGTCGCCGCCAGATCGTCACCGCCTGGAACCCCGGCGACCTCCACGCCATGGCGCTCAGTCCGTGCCATTGCCTGTTCCAGACGCATGTCGCGGACGGGCGGCTGAGCCTGCAGCTCTACCAGCGTTCGGCGGACATCTTCCTGGGCGTGCCGTTCAACGTCACGAGCTACGCGCTGCTGACGCACATGCTCGCGCAGCAGGCGGGGCTGGCGGTCGGCGACTTTATCTGGACGGGCGGCGACTGCCATCTCTACCTCAACCATCTCGACCAGGCGCGCATGCAGCTGACGCGCGATCCCGGCCCGCTGCCGCGCCTGGAGATCGTCCGTACCCCGCCGTCGATCGACGCTTATGCGTACGAGGATTTCGTGCTGCACGATTACGTCGCGCAGCCGCATATCAAGGCGCCCGTCGCGGTATGACGATCGTGTTCGTGCTCGCGCGCGCCGACAATGGCGTGATCGGCCGCGACGGGCAGCTGCCTTGGCATCTTCCCGCCGATCTCAAACGGTTCAAGGCGCTGACGACGGGCAAGCCGATGGTGATGGGGCGCAAGACGTTCGACAGCTTTCCCGCGCCGCTGCCCGCCCGCCGGCATATCGTGCTGACGCGCGATCGCGGCTGGTCCGCGCCGGGTGCGGAGGTCGCGCACGATCCGGCAGACGCGCTGGCGCGCGCCGGCGCAGGCGAGGTCGCGGTGATCGGCGGTGCGGAAATCTTCGCGTTGTTCGACGCCGACCGGATCGAACTGACCGAGGTTCACGGTGCCTTCGACGGCGATGCGGTCGTGCCGCCGTTCGCGGGTTATCGCGAGGCGGCGCGCGCGGACTATGCCGCGGTGGACGGCCGGCCGGCGTACAGCTTCGTGACACTGGTTCGTTAGCCCCCTATAGGCGCGCGTCATGGAGCGGCTGGACGGCGGCTCGGCCATTCCGCGGCACCTTGCCGGCGGCATCGTCGCGCTCGGCAATTTCGACGGATTTCACCTGGGCCATCAGGCGGTGGTCGGCCGCGCCGTCGCGCGCGCGCGCGAACAGGGACGTCCCGCGCTCGTCGCGACGTTCGATCCGCATCCGGTCCGCCACTTCCGCCCCGACACGCCGCCGTTCCGGCTGACGACGCTCGACCAGCGCGAGCAGTTGTTCGCCGCGGCGGGCGTTGATGCGATGGTCGTCTTCCATTTCGACGCGTCGCTCGCCGCCCTGTCGGTCGAGGATTTCGTCGTGCAGCGGCTCGTCGAAACGCTGCGGGTCGGCGGCGTCGTGACCGGAGAGGATTTCACCTTCGGCCAGGGCAAGCGCGGCAGCGTTGCCGATCTCGCCGCCTATGGCGCCGCGCTGGGCTTCACCGCGGAGACGGTCGCCCCCGTCACGCTGGACGGCGAGATCGTCTCGTCCAGCCGTATCCGCGCCGCGCTGCGCCTGGGTGAAATGCGCGCGGCGGCGCGGCTGTTGACGCGGCCCTATGCGATCGAAGGGGTCGTGCAGCACGGCGACAAGCTCGGCCGCACGATCGGCTATCCGACCGCCAATATCGACATGGGCAAGTATCTGCGCCCCGCCTACGGCATCTATGCGGTGACCGGGCGGCTTGGCGATGGGCGCGTGCTGAACGGCGCGGCGAACCTGGGCATCCGCCCGACGTTCGATCCGCCCAAGGAACTGCTCGAACCCTATTTCTTCGACTTCGCCGGCGATCTGTACGGCCAGACGATCGAAGTCGCGCTGGTCGAATACCTTCGGCCGGAGGCGAAGTTCGACAATCTCGACGCGCTCGTCCGCCAGATGGATGCGGACTGCGCGCGGGCGCGAGCGATCCTGGACGGCTGACCGCCGCCGCGCGTCACGCCATTGCGGCGAGCATCTCCGTGATCTTGACGAAGGCGAAGCCAACCGAGCTGTCGGCGATGCCATAGGGCAGGAACAACGTGTCGTCGTGGCGGATCGCGCCGCACGAATAGACGACGTTGGGCACGTACCCTTCGCGATCCTGATCCTTGGCGGCCAGGATCGGCTCGACCGTGCGGCCGATCACCCTCGACGGATCGTCCTTGTCGAGCAGCACCGCGCCGATCGAATATTTGCGCATCGCGCCGACGCCGTGGGTCAGCAGCAGCCAGCCTTCGTCCAGCTCGATGGGCGGTCCACAATTGCCGATCTGCACCAGTTCCCACGGATAGACGGGGGTCAGGATCTTCTCGCCCTCGTCCCAATGTTCCAGCGTGTCGGATTTCAGCAGGAACAGATTCTCGCCGTCCTGCCGGCCGATCATCATATACTGGCCGCCGACCTTGCGCGGGAACAGCGCCATGCCCTTGTTGCGCGCCGCCGGGCCGCTCATCGGCACCAGGTCGAACGCGCGGAAATCGCGCGTGCGCATCAGTTCGGACTGGATGACCGAGCCGTTATAGGCGGTGTAGGTGCCGATCCATTCGAAGCTGCCGTCGTCATGCTGGAAATGCACGATCCGCAGATCCTCCAGCCCCTTCGACTGGGCACTGGTGATCGGGAAGATGACGGTGCCCGACAGCGTCGAATCGCGGTGGCGATAGACGGTAACGGGGCCTTCCGGCATCTCGTCCTCGATCCCTTCCGCAACGTCGGCGGCGGTGGCGAAGGGCGGCTCGGGCGCCAGCTTCAGCTGGTTCTCGTCGGTGATGATGCCTTCGCGGAACGCGACGGAGCTGATGTGCCCCTCACCGACCGAGCGCAGTGACATCAGGATGCGCATCGACCCCGGCGGCATGCCCGACTGATCGAAATGCGGCACCGCACTGGGATTCATCAGCGCGGCTGCGGCGTAGCTGTATTCGTGGCAGAAATACGCGCCGATCAGTTGGCGCTTTTCGTCGCCGATCTCGCTGCCGTCGAGGCCGAGCAGGTCGGCGATCTCGTCGTAGCGCGTCATGAACACGCGGCGGGTCTGCCAGTGACGCGCCTCGAAGTCCTTCAGCACCTCTTCCAGCTCGTCGCGCGCCTGCTGCGCCGTCATGCGCAGCACTTCGCCGACCAGCCGCTCGGTCCGGTTCGGCGCGCCGCCTTTGCCACCCCATGCGATGTGGAACGGCCGCACGACGACGCGCGACGGATCGGCGTGCAGCCGCAGATCGTGGTTGAACAACTCCATCGCGGGGTACAGCCTCACCGGTCGTTTCAGGCCGCCGCCCCGTGAACGATCACGCGACGACGCGACCGGTCCCTGCCACGCCTTGGGCGTTCTTTGAAAGAGCCGAAATCGCGCAATTCGCCAACTGGAGCGCCAAAATCGACTCGGCACCCTGGTTGCGGTTGAGCCCGGTCGGCATCAGACCATCGAAACAGCCGCCGTCCGTGCTCGTCGCGAGCGGCAGGTCGAGGTCGTTGTGGCCGAGATACCAGGCATAGGCACGTTCCGCCTCGACGATCCAGCGCTCGTCGCCCGTCGCCTCGAACGCGGTGGCGCACGCATCCACCGTCGCTTGCGCCTCCAGCGGCTGCTGGTCGAACTGCAACGGTTCGGCGTAGGGGCGGTGGAAACTCTCGGTGCCGACCGCGCGGAACCGGCCTTCGGGCGAGGTCTGCTTGGCGACGATCCAATCGAGCGTCTCCAGCCCTCGCGCGACGAGTTCGGGACGGCCCAGCGCCATGCCCGCGCGGATCATACCCTGCGGCAGGCGCGCATTGTCATAGGCGAGTACGATCTCGAACCACTGCCATTGTGGTCGCCGCGCCTCCTCGAGCAATGCGAGCTGATCGTCGGGGAAGCGTTCCAGGATGGCATGCGCTAGCTTGTGACCGGGCGATGCCTCCAGCATCGCGGCGGCGCCGAGCATGGCGAACGACTGCGCGCGCAGCGACCCGAGTTCGAGCGCGCAGCTCGCCGTCGCATCGAACATCGACTTCGCCCAGTCGCGATGCTTCGGTTCGCGGCCGTCACGTGCGGTGACGCCCAGCGCCCAGATCGTGCGGCCGTTCGAGTCCTCGCTGCCGACGTCCTCGCACCACGTCCGGTCGAAGTTCATGAAGTTGCGGAACCGCCGTGCTTCCGGGTTCCAGGCATATTGCAGGAACGACGCGTAGATCGTCGTCCACTTGTCACGCACCACCGGATCGATGTCATCGATCGCGCTCATCAACATCAGCGCGCGGGCATTGTCGTCGATACAATAGCCGTGGCGACGGTCGGGCACCGAATAGATCGAATGTTGCAGCATGCCGGTGGCATCGCTCATCCGCTCGACTGCGGCGAAATTGGGCGCGAGCGGTTTTGCTTTCGCATGCGACTGGCTGAGCCGTTTAGGGTGCGCGGTGACCGCCGCCTCCACCTGCGCCAGCGTCGCTTCGGCGAGGCGCGGCCAGATCATGGTGCGGCCGCGGTCGTAGGCGCGCTGCGCCAGTCGCGTCCGGTCACGGCCATTGGCGAGCAGCCGCTCCATTTCGCGCGAGAAGGCGGCGACGTCGCGGAAGTCGACCAGCACGCCGTGCCCGTCTGCGAGGATTTCGGTCGCATGGACGTATGGCGTCGAAATCACCGCCTTGCCGACGCCGACCGCGTAGGACAACGTGCCGCTCGTGATCTGCGCGGGATTCAGATACGGCGTCGCATAGATGTCCGCGGCCTGCAGATAGTCGATCAGTTCGTCGTGCTCGACGAAGCCGTCGATGAACGCGACATTGTCGCTGATGCCGAGCTCGGCGGCCTGCGCCTTCAGCCGGTCGCGATAAGCTTCCCCTTCATGCGCAACGAGATTGGGGTGCGTCGCGCCGAGCACGACGTAAAGCAGATGGGGATGCTTGGCGACAACCGCGGGCAACGCCTCGATCATCGTCTCGATGCCCTTGTTCGGCGCGAGAAGGCCAAAGGTCAGCACGACTTCGCGCCCTTCCCAACCGAAACGGGGCTTGAGTTGTTCGGGATCGACGAAGGCGCGGTCGGGCACGCCGTGCGGAATCATCGCGATCTGGCGCGGGTTCGCGCCATAGACGCGGCGAAGGATCTCGCGCCCGCGCTCCGCCATCACGACGACCTTGGCGCAGCGGCGCAGCAGGCCCTCCATGACGCGCCGTTCGTCGGCGTTGGGCTTTTCGAGCACGGTGTGCAGCGTCGCGATCACCGGCAATGTGGTCCGATCGAGCAGGGTCAGCAGATGCTCGCCCGCGGGGCCGCCATAGATGCCGTATTCGTGCTGCACCCAGATCGCCTGGGCACCGCTCGTTTCGATGGCGCGTGCCGTGTCCACATAGGCGGCAAGCTCGTTCTGCGGGATCGCGGCGGTGACCGCGGGCGGATAGGCGTAGCGGCCGGGATGGTCGTCCATCGCGTAAACGTCGACGCGTACCTCCGGGAAGCGGTCCCGCATCGCCTGCCAGACATCGGTGGTGAAGGTCGCCAGACCACACTGACGCGGCAGGAAGTTGCCGATTAGCGCCAGATGGTTGATGCTGCCCGTCGCCGCGTTGCCCGCCATGCCAAACCCTTCATATGCCGCCGAAAGTCCGCCGGACGTACCGGCAACCTTGCGGCACCATGAACACGCGACAGGGCTAAAAGGTTGCAGTATTGCTGCAACGCAACGACGGCGAGTTTATTGAGGCAGATCAACCTCTTCCACGATAGGGCGCGACGCCCTGATCGGGCAGCCACAGCGTCGCGGGGGGCGCGCCGCTCTGCCAGAAGACATCGATGGGGATGCCGCCGCGCGGATACCAGTAACCGCCGATGCGCAGCCATTCCGGTGCCATCTCGTCGAACAGGCGCTGGCCGATGCCGACGGTGCAATCCTCATGAAAGGCGGCGTGGTTGCGGAAGCTGCCCAGGTACAGCTTGAGCGACTTCGATTCGACGATCCTGTCGCGCGGGGCGTAATCGATCACCAGATGCGCGAAATCGGGCTGGCCGGTGACGGGGCAAAGCGAGGTGAATTCGGGCGCCGCAAAGCGGACGCAATAGAGCGTGCCGGCGCGCGGATTGGGAACATAATCCAGGATAGCTTCTTCCGGAGAAGCGGGCAGGTGGCTCGTCTGGCCGAGATGCATCGGGGTCATGGCCGCGCATGTAGGAGCTTCACGCCGCAATGAAAACGCTCGTTCCCATCCTCGGCGACCAGCTGACCCCGACGATCGCGTCGCTGCGCGACGCCGATCGGGAGGATACGGTCGTGCTGATGATGGAGGTGGCGGAGGAGACGGGCTATGTCCGCCACCACAAGCAGAAGCTCGCCTACATCCTGTCCGCGATGCGCCACCATGCCGCGGCGCTGCGCGACGCGGGATGGACGGTGGACTATGTCGCGCTCGACGATCCCGACAACGGCGGCAGTTTCACCGCCGAGGTCGCGCGCGCCCTCGAACGCCACGGGGCGCGGCGGATCGTGGTGACCGAGGCGGGCGAGTGGCGCGTCGCGGGGATGCTCGATGGCTGGTCGACCCGGTTCGGAGTGCCCGTCGAAATCCGCGCCGACGACCGCTTCCTGTGCAGCCACGCCGATTTCGCCGCCTGGGCGGACGGGCGCAGCCAGCTGACCATGGAATATTTCTATCGCGATATGCGCCGCCGCACCGATTTGCTGATGGTGGACGGCAAGCCGGAGGGCGGGCGGTGGAATTTCGACAAGGACAATCGCAAGCCCGCGCCGGGCGGCGGCCTGTTCGTGCCCAAGGCGCTGGCGTTCGAACCCGATGCGATCACCCGCGACGTGCTCGCGCTGGTCGAGCGGCGGTTCGGCAATCATCCGGGCAGCCTCGACGGCTTCGCGTGGGCCGTCACCGCTGCGGATGCGGAGGCGCAGGCGGCGCACTTCTTCGCCGAGGCGCTGCCGCTGTTCGGCGATTACGAGGATGCGATGCTCACCGGCGAGCGGCACCTGTGGCATTCGATCCTGTCGCCCTACATCAATTCCGGCCTGCTCGATCCTATCGACCTCTGTCGCCGGGCAGAGGCGGAATATCGCGCTCGCCGCGCGCCGCTCAACGCGGTCGAGGGTTATATCCGCCAGATCATCGGCTGGCGCGAATATATGCGCGGCATCTACTGGCGCGAAGGGCCGGACTATGTCGACCGCAACTTCCTGAACCACCATCGCGCGCTGCCGGGCTGGTACTGGACGGGCAACACCGACATGCATTGCCTGAAGGAGGCGATCGGCCAGACGCTGGCGACGGCGCACGCGCATCATATCCAGCGGCTGATGGTCACCGGCAATTTCGCGCTGCTGATCGGCGCGGACCCCGCCGCGGTGCATCGCTGGTATCTCGAAGTGTATATCGACGCCTATGAATGGGTCGAGCTGCCCAATACCTTGGGGATGAGTCAGTTCGGCGACGGCGGGCTGCTCAGTTCGAAACCCTATATTTCGTCGGGCGCATACATCGACCGGATGAGCGATTATTGCGGGCGGTGCCGTTACGACGTGAAGAAACGCGTCGGCGACGACGCCTGTCCGTTCAACGCGCTCTATTGGGATTTCCTCGCCCGGCACGAGGACAGATTGGGGGACAATCCCCGCCTGCGTATGCCGTATGCGACATGGAAGAAGCAATCGGCGCAATCTCGTAACGAAACGCGTGCCCAGGCTAAAACATTCTTGCAGGCTCTCGACTCGGGCGGCGAAGGCGGCTATTGAGTGCACCGGGCACTCCTCCCCAGCGTAGCCCGGACGTGAACGTGTAAACGTGGATGGAGGACGTGTGATGGATGCGTTGGTGACGACCGCATGGCTGGCCCAGGAAATGGGTGCGAGCGACCTCAGGATCGTCGATGCCACCTATTTCGCCAATTTCCCCGGCGAGGCGCCGCGCGATGCCGCCGCGGAATATGAGGCGGCGCACATCCCCGGCGCGGTGTTCATGAACCTGGGCGAATTGCGCGATACCGACAGCGACCTGCCGATGATGCTGCCGAGCGCCGAGAAATTCGCCAGCCGCATGCAGAGCCTGGGGCTGGGCGATGGCAGCCGCATCGTCCTCTACGACAATTCGCCGCACCATACCGCGGCGCGGGCGTGGTGGATGCTGCGGACTTTCGGCGCGCACGATGTCGCGATCCTCGACGGCGGCTTCGCCAAATGGCAGGCGGAGGGGCGCGAGACGGCGAGCGGCAGGGAAACGTCGCGGCATCGCCACTTCACCGTCTGGGTCGATACGAAGACCGTCCGCACGCTCGACCAGATGAAGGCGAACGTCGACAGCCGGGCGGAGCAGGTCATCGACGCCCGATCGGCGGCACGCTTCACTGGCGAGGAGCCCGATCCCCGCCCCGCGACGCACGCGGGCCACATTCCGGGATCGAAGAACCTGCCGCAGGGCCAGCTGTTCAACGCCGATGGGACATGGAAGACGGGCGACGCGTTGCGCCGGGCGTTCGCGGACGCGGGCGTCGACCTCGACCGGCCGATGGTGGCGACATGCGGTTCGGGCATTACCGCGGCGGTGCTCGCCTTCGGCGCGCATCTGGTCGGCAAGGACATGCCGATCTATGACGGCAGCTGGTCGGAATGGGGAGCGGACCGCTCGACCCCCAAGGCCATGGGAGCCAAGGAAGCCGTTGACGCGTAACTCCGACGACGAAACCTCCCCGGAAGCTCGCCTGGCCGACGCGACCCGCGTCGTCCAGGCGGGCCGCCGCCCCGAATGGACCGCCGGCATCGTCAACCCGCCGGTCTGGCGTGCCTCGACCATCCTCTACGACAGCATCGCGGACCTGCGCGCCAACGGCCATGGCGACACGCATCATCGCCTCTATTACGGTCGCCGCGGCACGCCGACGCAATGGAGCCTCGCCGATGCGTTGACCGCGCTGGAGCCTGGGGCGGAGGCAACATTCCTATACCCATCGGGAGTCGCGGCGGTCGCCGCCGCGCTGCTTGCGGTGCTGTCGCCGGGCGACGAACTGCTGCTGGTCGACAGCGCCTACGAGCCGACGCGCAGCCTCGCGAACGGCCTGCTCAAGCGGTTCGGCATCACGACGCGCCTGTACGACCCGCTGATCGGCGCAGGCATCGCCGATCTGATCGGCGAGCGGACGCGGGCGATCTTCCTCGAAAGCCCGGGCAGCCTGACCTTCGAGGTGCAGGACGTGCCCGCGATCGTCGCTGCGGCGGAGGCGCGCGGGGTCGCGACCCTGCTCGACAATACCTGGGCGACGCCGCTGTTCTTTCCCGCGATCGCGCACGGCATCGACTATACGATCCTCGCCGCGACCAAATATGTCGTCGGCCATTCCGACGTGATGATGGGGTCGGTCACCGCGGCGCACGGACGCTATGCCGCCTTGCGCGACGTCAGCTACCAGCTCGGCCAGGTGACGAGTCCCGACGACGCGTGGCTCGGCAGCCGCGGCCTGCGCACGATGAAGGTGCGGCTCGACCAGCATCAGCGCTCCGCGCTCGCGATCGCGCGTTGGTTGCAGGACCGGCCGGAGGTGGCGGAGGTGCTGCATCCCGCGCTGCCCGGATGTCCCGGCCACGACCTGTGGGTGCGCGACTTCAAGGGATCGAGCGGTCTGTTCTCCTTCGTCCTCGCCGGCGGGGGCGAGGCGGCGCGCGCCGCGCTGATCGACGCGCTCGACCTGTTCGGCATCGGCTACAGCTGGGGCGGCTATGAAAGCCTCGCCATCCCCGTCGACGTCGCGCGCATCCGCGCGGTGGCGCGGCGCGACTTTCCGGGGCCGGTGGTGCGGCTGCAGATCGGGCTGGAGGACACGGATGACCTGATCGCCGACCTCGATCGCGGGCTCGCAGCCTTCCGGGCGGCGATGTGATCGCGCTGCCGCGCTAACTGGCGCGGCATTTCGGCAACATTCCGTTACGAATCGCTCACCGGCCGTACACAAATTGTTGTGCGGTGCAGGATAGTCGCGCATCCTCGTCGCGCTTCGGACGAGTCTCGCGCGCTGCCCGGTAACGGCGGAAGATGCGGGCCACCGGAGGCATGCAGGCGGGGACATCGACCTTGATCCGAAAGGGGACACGATGCGCTTCACCACTATCCTGCTTGGCGGCCTTGCGCTGGCGAGCGCCGCGCCCGCGCTCGCGCAGGACGAAACGGCGCCACCACCCGCGCTCAAGCTATCGGGCGGCACGACGCTGATCAGCGACTATCGCTTCCGCGGCGCGACGCAGAGCGACAGCAGCCCGGCATTGCAGACGACGCTCAACCTCAACCACAAGTCGGGCTTCTATGTCGGCACCTTCATGTCGACGATCGACGGGTCGGGCCGCACGCCCGCGCTGACCGGCTATGGCCAGGCGGAGGTCGATCTGTACGGCGGCTTCACCAAGACGCTGAAGAACGGCGTGGGTGTCGATGTCGGCCTGCTCTATTATTACTATCCGGGCGGTCTCAAGGGCCAGAACACCGACTTCTTCGAACCCTATGCCTCGGTCACCTACACCGTCGGACCGGTGTCGACGAAGGCGGGCGTCGCTTACGCGTGGGACGGGCAGAAGGGTCTCGCCGGCTTCGACGTGCGCACCAACAACAACAGCAACATCTATGCCTATGGCGAGGCATCGGTCGGTATCCCGACGACACCAATCACGCTGAAGGGGCATCTGGGCTATTCGAAGGGCGCGCTCGGCTCGCTCAACATCCCGGGCAGCCGCGACGACGACTATTTCGACTGGTCCGCGACCGCCGAGGCGGTGGGCGGTCCGCTCAAGGTCGGCGTCAGCTATGTCGGCACCGACATCAGCAACCAGAACCGCTTCGCCGAGCGGCTGGGCCGCGGCTCGACCGTGCTCGCCTATGTGGGGACGAGCTTCTGATCTTGATGCAAAGCCCCTCCCCTTCAGGGGAGGGGTTGGGGTGGGGGAGACACGGGCGCCGGTCTAGGTGAGACACGCCCCACCCCCAGACCCCTCCCCTGAAGGGGAGGGGCTCATAGGTGATTACTTCGCCGCGGCGCGCGCGTCCTGGCCGTCGCCTTGCGGCGCGGCGACGATGTCGCGTGTCGTCGCGCCCTTGTCGACGACGTTGGTGTCGGGATCGCCGACCGACGACCGGATGCCGGCATCGGCGGTGTCAGCGCCCGCCTGCTGCAGCACGCCGTTCTCGCCCTGACTGCGCTGCGTGTTGCCGCCGAACAGCGCGTCGAGCGTCTGCGCGGTATTGGCATTGTCCTGCGGCCGCGCGGCACCCGGCTGCGGCGGGACGAGCGAATAGTCGGGCGGGATCACCAGCGGCGCCTGGCGCGCCACCGCGAATTCGTCGGGACGCGCGCGGTCGTAGCCGCGCTTGCCGCAACCGGACAACAGGGCGACGCAGGCGAGGCCAGCGGCAACGGCAACGAACTTACGCATGGGGATTCTCCGAAACTGCGTCGCGCTTGTCGCGCATCAGGAGCGCGCGGACAAGCAGCACCAGCACGCCAAGGGTGATTGCCGCATCCGCGACGTTGAAGACGAGGAACGGCCGCCATTCGCCGAAATGCAGGTCGGCGAAATCGACGACGTAACCCAGCCGCACGCGATCGACGATATTGCCGAGCGCGCCGCCCAGGATCGCGCCGAGGGCGATCTGGTCGGCGCGGTGCGTCTCGCGCGTCATCCACACGCCGACCGCGATCGCGATCGCACCGGTCATCGCGACCAATGCCCAGCGCATCGCGTCGGTATCGGCGTGCAGCAGGCCGAGCGACACGCCGTGATTGGCGACGAAGCGCAGGTTGAAGAAGGGCGTTACCTCGCGTGCATCGGCGAGCGCATCGAGCTTCAGCCCCTGCGTGACACCGATCTTGGTCAGCTGGTCGAGCACGAACAGCATCCCCGCCGCGGCGAGGCCAATCAGCGGCGGCTTACGCATGCGCCACCACCTGTTCGCAGCGGCCGCACAGCGCGCCGTCCGCATCGACATCGGGCAGGTGCCGCCAGCAGCGCCCGCATTTGTGATAGGCGGTGCGCGATACCGCGACGCCGTCACCGTCGGAAACGCGTGCGACGATGAACGTCTCCGCCAGCGCCTCGGCTGGCAGCGGCAGGGCGGGGACCGTCACTTCCGCCTCCAGGCTGGAGCGTACCGTCTTTTCCCGGCGCAGCGGTTCGATCGCCTCGGTCACCGTCTGGCGCAGCGTGCGCACGTCCGCCCAATCGGTCGACAGCGGATCGTCGCCCGCGACCGCCGGCAGCTCCGGCCATTCGAGGAAATGCACCGACTGATCCTCGCTCGGGAAGCGCGCCTGCCACACCTCCTCCGCGGTGAAGCACAGCACCGGCGCGGCATAGCGGACGAGCGCGTGGAACAGCAGGTCCAGCACGGTTCGATACGCCCGCCGCTTCGGATCGTCCGCCGCGTCGCAATACAGCGAATCCTTGCGGATATCGAAGAAGAACGCCGAGAGATCCTCGTTGGCGAAATCGGTCAGGCGGCGCAGATAGCGGTTGAGCTCATAGCCTTCCGCTGCCTCGCGCAGGTCGGCGTCGAGCTGGCCGAGCAGCGTCAAAATGTAGCGTTCCAGCTCCGGCATCCGCGCGACCGGCACCTTCTCCGCCTCGGTAAAGCCGTCGAGCGCGCCGAGCAGGTAGCGGAAGGTGTTCCTGAGCTTGCGATAGGCGTCCGACGCGGTCGCCAGCACTTCCTTGCCGATGCGCACGTCGTCGAAATAGTCGGTCGAGGCGACCCACATGCGCAGGATGTCGGCGCCGCTCTCGCCGATCACCTTGAGCGGATCGACGACGTTGCCGAGGCTCTTCGACATCTTGCGCCCCTTGTCGTCGAGCGCGAAGCCGTGCGTCAGCACCGCGTCATAGGGCGCGCGCCCGCGCGTGCCGCAGCTTTCGAGCAGCGACGACTGGAACCAGCCGCGGTGCTGGTCGCTGCCTTCGAGGTAGAGGTTGGCGCGGACGTCGGCGCCATAGCGCGCCTCGACGGTAAAGACGTGCGTCGATCCCGAATCAAACCACACGTCGAGGATGTCCTCGACCACCTCGTAATCGGCGAGGTCGTAATCGGGGCCGAGCAGCGCCTGGTGGTCGGCGGTGAACCAGGCGTCCGCGCCACCCGCCTCGAACGCCGCGACGATGCGCGCATTGACCGCGGCATCGACCAGATATTCGCCGGACTGGCGATGGACGTACAGCGCGATCGGCACGCCCCAGGCGCGCTGCCGACTGATCACCCAGTCGGGCCGTCCCTCGACCATCGAGCGGATACGGTTGCGGCTGCGCTCCGGCACCCAGCGGGTGTGTTCGATCGCGTCGAGCGCGGTCTCGCGCAGCGTCGCGCCGTTGCTCGGCGTGTCCGGCCCGTCGCCCAGGATGGCGCGGTCCATCGGGATGAACCATTGCGGCGTCGCGCGGAAGATCACTTTCGCCTTTGACCGCCAGCTGTGCGGATAGCTGTGCGCGAAATCGTCGGACGCCGACAGCAGCGCCCCCGCGTCGCGCAGGTCGGTGCAGATCGGACCGTCGGCGGCGGTGAATTTCTTGTTGATGACGCTGCCCTGGCCGCCCAGCCACGCCCAGTCGGGCCGGTACATGCCCGCGCCGTCGACCGCGAAGACCGGATCGATGCCGTGCGCCTTGCACAGCAGGAAATCGTCCTCGCCATGATCGGGCGCCATGTGGACGAGGCCCGTGCCCGCGTCGCGCGTCACGAACTCGCCCGCCAGGAACGGCCGCGGTTTCGCGAAGAAGCCGCCCAGGCCATGCATCGGATGCTTCGCGGTTGCGCCTTCCAGCACCGCGCCCTTCACCAGCGCGACGAATTCCTCCATCTTAATGCCGGTGCGCTTCATGAACGCGGGCATCAAATTTTCTTCGACCAGATACCGCCGGCCGCCGCAGGCGAACAGGATGTAGTCGAGTGCCGGATTGTAGGCTAGCGCCTGGTTGACGGGGATCGTCCACGGCGTCGTCGTCCAGATCACCGCGGTCGTGCCGACCAGGATGTCGGCCTCGGGCGCATGGTCGATCTCGAAGCCGACGTCGATCTGGGTCGAGACGATGTCCTCATATTCGACCTCCGCCTCGGCGAGCGCGGTCTTTTCCACCGGCGACCACATGACGGGCTTGGCGCCGCGATACAGCTGGCCGCTTGTCGCGAACTTGAGCAATTCGCCAACGATCGCGGCTTCCGCGGCATAGTTCATCGTTAGATACGGGTCGGCCCAGTCGCCCATCACGCCCAGCCGCTGGAACTGGTCGCGCTGCACGCCCACCCATTTGTCGGCATAGGCCCGGCATTCGGCGCGGAAATCGGCGACGGGGACGTCGTCCTTGTTCTGCTTCTTGGCGCGATACGCTTCCTCGACCTTCCATTCGATCGGCAGGCCGTGGCAATCCCAGCCAGGGACGTAGGGCGCGTCCTTGCCCATCAGCGACTGGGTGCGGACGATGATGTCCTTGAGCACCTTGTTCATCGCATGGCCCATGTGGATGTCGCCATTGGCATAGGGCGGGCCGTCGTGCAGGATGAACAGCTCGCGGCCACGGCGGATTTCGCGCAGGCGATCGTACAGGCCGATCCGCTGCCACCGTGCGAGGATCGCGGGCTCCTTTGCGGCGAGCCCGGCCTTCATCGGAAAGTCGGTTTTCGGAAGGAAAACAGTATCGCGCCAATCGGTCGCGGCAGTGGGGGCGGCGTCTGGCGCAGGCGTAGCGTCGGTCATAGGTCGGGCGGTCTTAGACCAACTCTACGAACCATTCACTATGCATAATGCGCCATACGCCGCCCCCCGGTCGGGGCCGCGCGTCACGCCGGACGTGCCTCAGACCCCGGTCTCACGCGCGATCGGCGCGGCATCGTCCTGCCGGGCACGCACCGGGCGCAGGACCGGCGGCGTCCGGCCCACCTGCGACAGGCGGGTGAGCAGAAGCGGAATGTCTTCGGTGATATACGTATCGGTCGGCACCGCCACGCCCCGGCGCAGCGCCTCGCCGATGGCGGAAAGGCGGATGCGGTCTTCTTCTCGCGACGTCACGCCCGACCCTATCCTACGCATACGATAGAACCCGGTGATCGCCGTCCGGGGGGGGAGGGCAGGCGATCACCGGGTTCGTGTTGCAGAACGGCGCGCCCGCCATCCTGTTCCGCCCGGTCTTCAACCGTTCGTCGCAAAAACGGGCCGGCGCTCAGACTGCCGCCGCCATCCGCCGCGTGTAGCGATAGAGCGCCGCGACCAGCGCGAGGAACGCGATCGTCCCGCCGACCAGCGCGATCGTCGCGAAACCGTCGCCGACGAGCGCCAGCGGCGCGTCGGAGTTGGTCAGGTAGACGATCACCGCGAAGGCGACGCCCCACAGGCTTTCGCCCACGATCATGCCCGTCGCGGTCAGCACACCCATGCGCTTGGCGCCCTCGACGTCCTCGCGCCCATCGGCCCAGCGGTCGTAGAAGAAGCCGATGATCGCGCCGATCACCACCGGCAGCGTCACCGCCATCGGCAGATAGACGCCGAGCCCGATGCCGAGCGGGGGAAGGCGCAGTTTGCCCATCCGGCCGAGCATCTCGTCGAGCGCGATCACGCCGGCGCCGACCAGCGCGCCGATGCCGATCATGCCCCAGTTGAGGTCGCCGCCCAGCACGCCCTTCGCCAGGGCGGAGATGAGCGCGGCCTGCGGCGCGGCGAGCGAGTTCGGCCCCGCGCCCGGCGCGCCCTGGAAGCCCAGCGTCGTCGCGAGCAGTTCGAGCACCGGCGGCACGACCAGGCTGCCGAAGATCACGCCGAAGACCAGCGCCACCTGCTGCTTCCACGGCGTCGCGCCAACGAGCTGGCCGGTCTTCAGATCCTGAAGATTGTCGTTGGAGATGGTCGCGACGCCAAACACGATGCCGGTGACGATGAGCGCATAGGCGACGAGCGCCTGCGTCGTCTCGGGCGGCGTGCCGCGGCCGAACAGGCCGACGAGCATCAGGCTGGCGGCAAGGACGGAGAGGATGCCGATCCCCGAAACGGGGCTGTTCGACGCGCCGATCAGGCCCGCCATGTAGCCGCACACCGCCGCGATCACCAGACCGAGGACGAGGATGAAGATGAGCGCGCCCGCGATCAGCGCCACGGCCGATCCCGCCAGCGGGCCGCCCGCGATCACCGACCACAACAGCCCCGCGATCGGCACCAGCACCGCAAGGCTGACGATGCCGACGAGGCCGATCGGCAGGTCGCGCTCGCCGAGTTCGAGCACGGCGCCGCCGCGCTTCGCCTGGCTCGCGGCGATCGACGAGCGGATGCCGGCGAGCACGGGGCCGATAATCTTGAGCAGGGTCCAGATCGCCGCGACGCCGATGACGCCCGCACCGAGGAAGCGCACGTCGCTGCGGAACACGCCGCCTGCCCATGCCTCCACCGTCACGCCGACCGCGGCGGGCGACAGCGCGGTAAGATAGGGCAATGCCACCCACCAGCCGATGACGACGCCGACCAGCATCGCCATGCCGACCGAAATGCCGACAAGGTGGCCTGCGCCGATCAGCGCGAACGACAGCCCGCCCGAAATCCCGGTCGCGCCCGCGCCGACGCGGAAGAAGTGCGCGGCCTCCGCGACGACCAGCTTGGTTTGCGTCAGGATCGCAAAGCCGGCCGACGCGATCGCGTTGACGACGATCAGCTTCAGCCCGCGCGCGCTTTCCGCCTCGCCCGCGCGGCTGCCCGCGCCGACCATCAGCACCTCGGCGGCGGCGCGCCCTTCGGGATAGGGCAGGTCGGTGTCGACGACGAGCGCGCGGCGCAGCGGCACCGAGAACATGACGCCCAGGATCCCGCCCGTCGCGGTGATCCCCGCGGTGAGCAGGTAGGGGAAGCCGCTCCACCAGCCGATCATGACGAGGCCAGGCAGCACGAAGATGATCGCCGCCAGCGTGCCCGCCGCCGATGCGACGGTCTGGACGATGTTGTTCTCGAGGATCGTCGCGCCGGGCAGATAGCGCAGGACGGCCATCGAGATGACGGCCGCGGGGATCGATGTCGCGAAGGTCAGGCCGACCTTCAGCCCCAGATAGACATTGGCGGCGGTGAACAGCAACGTGATGAGCCCGCCGAGCAGGATGCCGCGGACGGTGAGTTCGGCGATCGGCCGTGCCGGCGCGGTTCGGGTATCGGTCATGCGGCAAAGCGTGGCACGAATGCCGCTGCGCCGACAAGGGCAAGCGTGGGTTTGTAATGGCGCGGCCACACGCGCCGGCGCGCGTCAACGCGAGCGAGGAACAAGCCGAGGTCTGCCAAAACCGTCTCCCGTCATCCCCGCGCAGGCGGGGATCCAGAAACGCTGCCGTCGCGCGTGGACATTAACGGACGTTGCGCGTCTGGATCCCCGCCTGCGCGGGGATGACGGGATTAGGAAGCGAGCGGCACCACCCCGTCTCGTTCTTGCGGAGAGAGGGCGGGGCGGACGCCCGCCACCTCCAAATCACCCACGAAACAACCTTGCGCCCGCTCGACAGCTGCTGTCACTTTCCGCTAGGCGGCCGGCATGGCTACCAATCAACCCTTACGCGTCGCGCTCGCCGGGCTCGGCACCGTCGGCGGCGGCGTGATCCGTTTGCTCGACGCCAACCGCGACCTGATCGAACGGCGCGCCGGCCGAGCGATCGAGATCGTCGCGGTGTCCGCACGCGATCGTGCGAAGGACCGCGGCGTCGACCTGTCGCGCTTCGCCTGGGTCGATGATACGACCGCGCTCGCCGCATTCGACGGCGCGGACGTGGTGGTCGAGCTGATCGGCGGCGCCGACGGCCCGGCGCTGACGCTGGCGCGGCGCACGCTGGCGGCGGGGCGCGGCTTCGTCACCGCCAACAAGGCGATGCTCGCGCATCACGGGCTGGAACTGGCGCAGGCGGCGGAGGCGGCGGGCGTGCCGCTGAAGTTCGAGGCGGCGGTCGCGGGCGGCATTCCGGTCATCAAGGGGCTGCGCGAGGGCGCGGCGGCGAACGCGATCGGCCGCGTCTACGGCATCCTCAACGGCACGTGCAATTTCATCCTGTCGAAGATGGAGGCTGAGGGCCGCGACTTCGCCGAGGTGCTCGCCGAGGCGCAGGCGCTGGGCTATGCCGAGGCCGACCCCAGCTTCGACATCGACGGCGTCGATGCCGCGCACAAATTGTCGATCCTCGCCAGCATCGCCTTTGGTACGCGCCCCGCCTTCGCGGACGTCGCGACGAGCGGCGTGCGCCACGTCATCGCCGCCGACATCGCGGAGGCTGCGGCGCTGGGCTACAAGGTGCGCCTCGTCGGTGTCGCCGAATCCGGGGCGAACGGGCTGTTCCAGCGCGTCCATCCGCATCTCGTACCGATCGACCATCCGCTCGCACACGTCACGGGATCGCTCAACGCGGTGGTGGCGGAGGGCAATTTCGTCGGTCGCCTGTTCTTCCAGGGCGCGGGCGCCGGCGACGGGCCGACCGCGAGCGCGGTGGTCGCCGACCTGATCGACATCGCGCGCGGCGAATTCGGCCCGCCCTACGCCATGCCCGCCGCCGCGCTGATCGCGCAGGACAGCGCCGACAGCGGCGAGCGGCGCGGCCGCGCCTATCTGCGCTTCACGGTGGAGGATCGCATCGGCGTGCTCGCAGAAATCGCGGCGGCGATGCGCGATGCCAGCGTCTCGATCGAAAGCCTGATCCAGCGCGGCACCACCGCCGACGGCAAGGCGCTGGTCGCGATCGTCACGCACGAAGGGCCCGAACGCTGCGTCGCGCAGGCGCTGGAAAAGCTGCGCGGCTCGTCCAGCCTCGCAGGGACGCCGCTGTGGATGCATATCCTGGGGTGATTGCGCTGGCGCGCCACGTCGTCGCCTCGCCGGTCGGCGCGCTGACGCTGGTCGCGGACGACGACGGCCTCGTCGCGGTCCTGTGGCCCGAGGCGGGGGAGGCGGCGCGCGTGCCGCTGCCCGCGCTGCACGACGATGCCGGTCATCCGGTGCTGCGCGCCGCGGCGGATCAACTGGCGGCCTATTTCGCGGGCGAACGCCGCGCCTTCGACCTGCGGCTCGCGCCGCGCGGCACCGCATTCCAGCGGTGCGTGTGGACGGCGCTCGCCGCCATCCCTTTCGGCGAGACGCGCAGCTACGCCGACATCGCCGCCGCGATCGGCAGCCCCGTCGCGGTGCGTGCGGTCGGCGCGGCGAACGGGCGCAACCCGATCTCGATCGTCGTGCCCTGCCACCGCGTCATCGGCAGCGGCGGCGCGCTGACCGGCTTTGCCGGCGGCCTGGCGGCGAAGCGGCGCCTGCTCGCCTTCGAAAGCGGGCAGGGTGGCTTCGGCTTCTGAGGCCGGCGGCGGGGGCGGCGCATCGCTCCGCGTCACGCCCCCCGCCGCCGGCGCAGCGCGGCAAGGTCGATGCCCAGCCGCTGCACCTTGTAGTAAAAGGTTTTGCGCGGGATGCCGAGGCGTGTGATCGCCGCGCCCACCTCGCCATCGGTCGCGGCCAGCGCCTCGACGATCGCGCCGCGTTCGAAGGCGTCGAGCCGTTCGGGCAGGGGCGCGTCAGCCGCCGGCGCCGCCCCGCCACCGGCCAGCGGATCGATCCCCAGCACCAGCCGGTCGGCGAAATGCGCGAGCTCGCGCACGTTGCCCGGCCAGTCGTGGCCGACCAGATGCGCGCGCGCCGCATCGGTCAGCGCCGGCAACGAAGCGCGCAGCCGCGCCGCCGATTGCGCGGCGAGATGCGCGAACAGCAAAGGCACGTCTTCGCGCCGCTCGCGCAGCGGCGGCAGGCGCAGGCGCACCGCGGCAAGGCGATAGAGCAGGGCAGGGTCGATCGCGTCGTCCGCGCGCTGTCCCGCCTCGCGCGCGGTGGCGATGACGCGCAGGTCGATTGCCACCGGATCGCGCCCGCGCCCCGGCACGCTGCGCGTCTCGACCAGTTGCGCCAGCCTGTCCTGCAGCCGCCGGGTCGCACGATCGATGTCGTCGAGGAACAACGTGCCGCCGTCCGCCGCGGTGACGCTGCCCTCGCCGACGCTGGCGAACATCTCGCCCTCCACCAGCGCATCGGGCAAGGCGGCGCAGGCGACCGCGACGAAGCGCCGGCGCCGGCGCTTGCCCGCACGATGGATCAGCCGCGCGAGCATCTCCTTGCCCGTCCCCGTCTCGCCTTCGATCAGCAGGTCGATATCGGCCTCCGCCAGCGCGGGGATCATCGCGCGCAGCCGCCGGATCGCGGGGGATTCGCCGATCAGCCCGTCGCCCGCCCCCGCCTCCGCGGCGGCGCGCAGGCGGCGGTTCTCCAGCGCCAGCGCGCGCGTCTGGCCGGCGCGCAGCACGCTGGTGATCAGCGCCTCGGGGTCGAACGGCTTGGTCAGGAAATCCCAGGCGCCGCGCTTCAGCGCGTCGACCGCCATCGGCACGTCGCCGTGTCCGGTCATCAGGATGACGGGCAGGGCCGGATCGCGCGCGGCGAGCGTCGCGAACAGCTCGGTACCCGACACGCGCGGCATGCGCACGTCGGTGACGACGACGCCCGGATAGTCGGCATCGATCGCGGCGAGCGCGGCGGTCGCGGCCGGGAACGGATCGACCGCCAGCCCGGCGAGCCGCAGCGCCTGCGCCAGCGAGGCGCGCAGGTCGTCGTCATCCTCGACCAGGGCGACCCGGCTGGCGATGTCGGTCATGCCGCGCGCCGCAGCGTGAGGCGGAACGCCGCGCCACCGCCGTCCGCGGCCAGCAGGTGCAACGCGCCGCCAAGGTCGGCCATGATGTCCTGCGCGATAACGAGGCCGAGGCCGAGGCCATTGGGGCGGCTCGTCGCGAAGGGGGTGAAGATGCGATCGGCGATTTCCGGCGCGATACCCGGCCCGTTGTCGCGCACGGTCAGGTGGACGAGGTCGCCGTCCGTCGCCAGGTCCAGCGCGATGCGCGCGTCGGCGCGGTCGTGTAGCGCCTCGATCGCATTCTGCAACAGATTGACCAGCACCTGCTCTAGCCGCACGCGCCCGGCGACGACGCGCAGGTCCGCCGGGATCGGCGGCACGACGAAGGCGATGCGCTGCAACCGCTCCTTCAGAATCAGCCGAGCACCGTCGATCACCTCGACCAGCGGCACGGGCTGGATCGCGCCGCTGCCCTTGCGCGCGAAACCGCGCAGTTCCGCCGTCACCGCACCGATCCGCTCGGTCAGCCGCGCGATCGCGCGCAGATTGGTGCGCACCTCCTCCGTCTCGCCGCGGTCGAGCAGCCGCTCGCCGGTCGCCGCATAAGTGCGGATCGCGGCGACGGGTTGCGCGGTTTCGTGCGCGACGCTGGCGGTGATCTGGCCCAGCGCGGCGAGCCGGTTCGCCTGGCGCAGGCTTTCGCGTAGATCCGCGGCGCGCGCCTCGACCGCGGCGCGCTCCTCGATCTCGCGGCGCAGGGCGGCGGTCCGCTCGCTCACCGCGGTTTCCAGCGCGACGGTGCGTTCGGCGCGGCGCCGGGCGCGTGCGCGCCATGCCCAACCGATGCCGATCAGCGCGAGCGTGACCAGGGCGGCGCTGCCCTGCGCGGCGCGGACGATCGGGCGCACCGCCGGCGCGGCGGCCATCGCCAGGTGGACGCGCCAGCCGCTGGCATCGGGTCGCGTCTTCGCCAATGCGACGGGACCGGCGATTCCTGCCACGCGGACGCGCCCCAGCGTCGGGTCGATGCTGACGGGCGACGGGCGCAGCGCGGCGACGCCGCCGTCCGCGAGCACCGCCGCCGCCCGCGCGGCGGGCAGCGGGCGTGTCGCGGCGAACCGCCATTCGGGGTGGCTGGTGACGCGCACGATGCCGTCGCGATCGGTCACGAACGTGTCCCCGCCCGCGGCGCGCCACGCCTGCTCGATCCGGTCGAATTCCAGCTTGACGACGATCACGCCCCCGCCGGGCGTCCGGCGCGACAGGTACAGGCCGGGGCGGCGGCTGACCGTGCCGAGCGCGAACTGCCGCCCCGCGCCCGTACGCCGCGCATCGGCATAATAGCGACGGAACCGGTAATCCTGCCCGACGAAGCTTTGCGCGGTGCCCGCATTGTTGGCGGCGATCGCGCGGCCCGATGGCGCGATCAGATAGATGGCCGCCGCACCCGCCTCCCGCGCCAGCGCGGCGAGCTTGCCGTCGAGCCGGACCGCCGCGCCCGCTTGCCCGGCGAGCGCCGCGCGCACGTCGACATCGTCGGCAAGCGCGACGGGCAGCAGCTCGAACCGCTCCAGCTCGCTGGCAAGCAGCGCCTGGCGCAGCCGCGCGTCCGCAGCCAGCCCGTTTTCGAGGTTCGCGCGCGCGCGCTGCCCCGCGATCTCGCCCGCCACATATCCCACCATCATCGCGAACAGCAGCGCGGCGAGGGCAGCGGCAAAGCGGCGGATCGCGAAGGACATGGCCGCGACGATACGCAGGGCCGCGATCATGGGCAAGTTTTGGCACATCGGCGGCCCAGCCTGTGCAAAAAGTGGCGTGGCACTTGGGGTGGATGTGGGTCAGGATACTGATAATAAACGATAATGATATTTGGCCCCTCGGCCTTTTCCCGCCGAAGCACCGATGGCACGCTGCTCGTCTGGATACGCAGGATCGCGACAGTCGATCGGCGTGAGGAGAGGAAGAGGCCATGGTCCCCGATTTGTCCATCAATCCGTCGCTGCCGCCAAAGCCGCGGCCCTGGTATGCGCATCTGTATGCGCAGGTGCTGGTCGCGATCATCGCCGGCGTCCTGCTCGGCCATTTCGCGCCGACGTACGGCGAAGCGCTGAAGCCCGTCGGCGACGCCTTCATCAAGCTCGTCAAGATGGTCATCGCCCCGGTCATCTTCCTCACCATCGTCACCGGCATCGCCGGTATGCGCGACCTGGGATCGGTCGGTCGCGTCGCGGGCAAGGCGTTCGTCTACTTCCTGTTCTTCTCGACGCTCGCGCTCATCATCGGCCTGATCGTCGCCAACGTCGTGCGGCCGGGTGCGGGGCTCAACATCGATCCGGCCACGCTCGACACCAGCAAGGTCGCGGAATTCGCCGAAAAGGCGCATGAGACGACGATCACCGGCTTCCTGATGGCGATCATCCCCGACACGTTCCTGTCGTCGCTGACGCAGGGCAACATCCTGCAGGTGCTGCTCGTCTCGATCCTGTTCGGCATCAGCCTGGCGCTGATCGGCGACCGCGGCGACAAGCTGTTCCACATCCTTGAAGACGTGTCGCTCGCCTTCTTCAAGGTGGTCAGCATCGTCATGAAGGCCGCGCCGATCGGTGCGTTCGGCGCGATGGCGTTCACGATCGGCAAATATGGCGTCGGCACGCTTGCCAATCTCGCCGCGCTCGTCGGCACCTTTTACCTCACCTCGCTACTGTTCGTGATCGTCGTGCTCGGCATCGTATCCTGGGCATGCGGCTTCTCGATCTTCCGCCTTATCAGCTATCTGAAGGCGGAGCTGCTGCTCGTGCTCGGCACCTCGTCGTCGGAAAGCGCGCTTCCGGCGCTGATCGAGAAGATGGAACGCGCCGGCTGCCCGAAGTCGATCGTGGGCCTGGTCGTGCCGACCGGCTATTCGTTCAACCTCGACGGCACGAACATTTACATGACGCTCGCCGCGCTGTTCATCGCACAGGCGTGCAACGTCGACCTGACGCTGGGACAGCAGCTGATGTTGCTCGGCGTAGCGATGTTCTCTTCGAAGGGGGCGGCGGGTGTCACCGGCGCCGGGTTCATCACGCTCGCGGCGACGCTGTCGATCGTACCCGACGTGCCGGTCGCGGGCATGGCGCTGATCCTGGGCGTCGACCGGTTCATGAGTGAGTGCCGCAGCCTGACCAATTTCGTCGGCAATGCGGTGGCGACGGTGGTCGTCTCGCGCTGGGAAGGCGTGCTGGACGACGGCCGGCTGAACGCCGCGCTGCATGGCCAGCCGCTGCCGCGTGTCGACCAGCTCGGCGCCGATGCGATCCCCGCAGAGTGATGTAACCTTTTCGCTCCAAGGAACGATCCATGTCCATCCGCATGCGTTACGCGGCCAGTGCCGCCACCCTGTCGCTCGTCCTGGTCACCGGTGCCCGGGCGCAGACCGTCAATCCCAAGGAAGCCGCCAATCCGACCAAGGCGGCGCCGCTGTCCGAAGCCTATCCCGTGGAAGGGGTGGGCGACGGGGTCACCGCCGGCGGCTACAACCAGTCGCGCTGGGTCGAGGATTGGACGAAGTACAAGAACCCCGCCAAGCGCGACGATCCGCTCGACCGGTTGAAGTTCATCCCGATCACGTCGGACGGCGACGTATATCTCACGCTGTCGGGGGAATTGCGTTTGCGCGTCAACGAAACGACCAACCCCAATCTGCGCGAGTCCGAGGCGCAGCGGCAGGACATCGTCCGCCTCGTCGGCGGCGGCGACCTGCATATCGGCAAGCATATCCGCCTGTACGGGGAACTCGCGCACGGTTCGCTGGAGGGGCAGAACCTCGGCACCGTGCTCGGCACCTTGCGCAACAGGCTGGTCGTGCAGCAATCCTTCGCCGATCTGACGGGCGAGATCGGCGGCGCCGACGTCGGCGTGCGCTACGGGCGCCAAACGTTCGCGGACGGCCCCAATTTGATGGTCGTGCCGCGCGACAACAACACCATCTTCCTCGTCTACAACGGCACCCGCGCCTGGGCACGGGGCAAGACGCTGCGTGCGGACGTGTTCGACTTCCGGCTGACGCAGCTCGGCGTCAACGGCACGGGCGACGATATCTCCGACCGGACGCGGCGCTTCAGCGGCCTGTCCGCGAGCGTCGTCCTGCCCAAGGGTTTGCTCGGCGGATCGAAGCTGTTTCTCGATCCGTTCGTTTGGCGGCTGCGCAACACAAAGGCGTTGTGGGGCACGACCACGACGCTGGAGACGCGCACCTTCTACGGTCTCCACCTGTGGGGCGACGCCGGCCGCACGAACCTGGACTGGACGCTCAATTACCAGGGCGGCACGTTCGACAACCGGCCGATCGCCGCATGGCTGTTCCTCGCGGCGCAGACCTATCGCATCGGCAAGGACAAGAACGCGCCGCGCGTCGGTTTCCACGTCGACTACGCCAGCGGCGGCGGCGCCTATGGCAAGGGCACGCTGCGCACGGCGCTCGCGCCGTTCGGCAACAACATCTATTACAGCTACCAGTTGTTCGCGACGCCGACCAACCTCGTCGCGCTCGCGCCGATGGTTTCGGTCTCGCCGCTGCGCAACCTGCGCGTCGCCGCCGAGTATCAGCTGAGCTGGCGCGATTCGCTGACCGATGCGGTCTATCGCGCCAACGGCGCCGCCTTTGCGGGCACGCAGACCCTGCGCGCGCGCAAGATCGCCGACACGATCCGCATGCAGGCGGTCTACACCGTGTCGCCGCGCGTCAGCCTGACCGGGCGGTACGAACATCTGATCGCGGGGCCTGCGCTGACCGGTGCGGGGTACCGGAACAGCGCCTTCCTCGCAGGCTGGATCAGCTTCCGCTTCTGACGCGACCCGCTGCCGCCATCGCTTCGGCACGCGGGTGCCGGGCGATGGCGGCAGCGGGTCGTCAGTCCGCCTCCCGCTCCAGTTTGCGCGACGCGGCGGCGTCAACGGGCGGTGCCGACGCGTCGCGCCCGATCGCGCCCGCGATCGCCGCCTGCAACGTTTCGAGGCCATAAGGCTTGGCAAGCAGCACCGCATCGCGCGTCGCGGGCACGCCCGCCACGTCGCCGGTCGCGAATACGATGCCCACATCGCTGCGCAACGCGCGCGCCTTCTGCGCGAACTCGGGACCCGAAATGCCGGGCAGGTTTACGTCGGTCACCAGCACGTCGATCGGCACCGTCTGCAACGCGGTCATCGCATCCTCCGCGCTTGCCGCATCGACGACGACATAGCCGCCCTGTTGCAGCAGCTCGGCGGTGGTGCCGCGGATCACCGCATCGTCTTCGACCAGCAGCACCGTCACCTGGCCCTGGCCGGCGGGCTGCGGGCGCAGCGGGGCAGGGGCGCTCGCCATCGCGCGCGCCTCCAGGCTCTGCGTCCGCTGGCGCTGGTTGGCGAGGACGTGGCGAAACTTCCGCGCCAGCGCCTCGCGCGTGTAGGGCTTGGAGAGCAGCTCGACGCCCGCATCCAGCCGCCCGCCATGGACGATCGAATTTTCGGTATAGCCGCTGGTGAACAGCACCGCGAGATCGGGCAGCCGCTCCTTCGCCTTGCGCGCCAGTTCAGGGCTCTTCAACGTGCCCGGCATCACCACGTCGGTGAACAGCATGTCGATCGGGATGCCGCTTTCGATGACGTTTAGCGCGCTTTGCGCATCCACCGCCTTCAGCACGCGATAGCCCAGGTCGCCCAGCATCTCGACCACCGTCGCGCGCACCTCGTCGTCGTCCTCGACGACCAGCACGGTCTCGGTGCCGCCGATCGCGGGGCCGGTGTCGGTGACGACCTCGACGTCCTCCGACTGGACGGAGCGGGGCAGGTACAGCTTGATCGTCGTGCCCTCGCCGACCTCCGAATAGATTTTCACATGGCCGCCGGACTGTTTGACGAACCCATAGACCATCGACAGGCCAAGGCCCGATCCCTTGCCCTCGCTCTTGGTCGAGAAGAACGGCTCGAACACCTTGTCGATGATGTCGGGGCTCATGCCGCTGCCCGTATCGCTGACCGCGAGCATGACATACTGACCCGGCTCCACCTCGTCGTGCAGCCGCGCATAATCGTCGTCGAGATGCGCATTGGCGAGTTCGATGGTCAGCTTGCCCTGACCGTTCATCGCGTCGCGCGCGTTGATCGCGAGGTTGAGCAGCGCATTTTCGATCTGCACGGGATCGATGAAGCAGTTCCACAGTCCGCCGCCGAACACCGTCTCCACCTCGATCCCCTCGCCGATCGCGCGGCGGAGCAGGTCGTCCATGCCCTGGACGAAGCGCGTGACGTTGACGACCTTGGGCTCGAGCGCCTGCCGCCGGCCGAAAGCCAGCAGCTGCGCGGCGAGCTTCGATCCGCGCGACACGCCAGCCATTGCGTTGCTGACGCGGCGTTCGGCGCGCTCGTTGCCGGCGATATCCTTGGCGAGCAGCTGGAGGTTGCCCGACACGACCTGCAGCAGGTTGTTGAAATCGTGCGCGACGCCGCCGGTCAGCTTGCCGATCGTCTCCATCTTCTGCGCCTGCGCCAGTGCGGCTTCCGCGGCGCGGCGCTCGCCGATCTCGGCAATGACGCGCGCCTCGAGATTCTCGTTGAGCTGGCGCAATTGCTCTTCGGCGCGCTCGCGGTGGCGCACCTGCCGCGCCAGCGCGTCGGCATGATCGCGCAGCGCGGTTTCGGCCGCGCGCTGTTCCGTGATGTCGGTATGGACCCCCACCCATTCGACGATCGTACCCTCGGCATCCTTGATCGGCAGGCCGCGGATCAGGCAGTTGCGCCACGCCCCGTCATGCCGGCGCACCCGATGTTCGAACACGAAGATCGATCGCGCCGCCACGGCCGCTTCCCAGGCGACGACGGTCGGCTGCGCATCGTCGGGGTGCACCGCGTTGCTCCAGCCGTAACCGGTATATTCCTCAGGCGTCTGGCCGGTCAGCGCCTGCCAGCCCGGCTGCGGGCCCTCCATCCGGCCATCGGCGGTATTGGTCCACAGCACGCCGTGCACCGCCTCCATCGCCGCGCGGAACCGCTCGTTGCTGACGCGTATCGCCGCCTCGCGGCGCGAGCGTTCCTCGACGTCGGTGGCAAGGACATGGAAGCCCGCGATCGTCCCGTCCGCGGCGACGCGCGGCAGATAGCGGATCTCTGCACGGCGCAGCGTCCCGTCGCGGTGGGGCAGCGTGCCTTCCGACACGATCGCCTCCCCCGCGAGCGCCCGTTCGATCAGCGGCAGTCGTTCGGCATAGGTGTCCTCGCCGATTACCGCGCGCAGATGCCGGCCGATGATCCCTTCCGGCGGCGTGCCGAACCACTCCTCGTAGAAACGATTGGCGAAACGGTAGATGCCGTCGCGATCGACATAAGACACCAGCACCGGCAGCGCGTCGGTGATCGTGCGCAATTCCGTCGCGCTCGCCGTGGCTGCCGATTCCGCCGCGACACGGGCGGTGTTGTCGATCACCGTGCACATCACGCCGCCGACCGTGCCGTCGCGCTGGAAGATCGGCGTGTAGAACAGGTCGAACTGCAGCGTCTCGGGCGACTGTCCGTCGCGATTGAGCGTCAGCGGCTGGTCGTGATAGGCGACGATCTCGCCGGCCATGCCGCGATCCAGGATCGCGCGGTTCCAATCCCAGATCTCGGGCCACACCTCTGCCACCCGTCCGCCCATCGCCTGGGGGTGATGGGCGCCGGCGATCGCGATATAGCCGTCGTTGTACAGCATCACATGCTCGGCCCCCCACATCAGGACCTTGGGCACGGGCGAATTGACGATGTTGGACACGGTGGTGCGGAGCGCTTCCGACCAATCGTCGACCGGGCCGAGCGGCGTCGCGCTCCAGTCGCGCTCGCGGATCAGCCGTCCGCATTCGCCGCCGCCGATCGGGAATCCGCCGCGCGGGACGGGCGGGCGTCCCGCCTCGCCGCGTTCGCGGAGCAGCTTCAGCGCGGTGCGCACCACCTCGCTGGCGTTGCCATAGTCGCCGGAAGCAAGTTCGGCGTCGATGAATCCATCGAGTTCGGCGGTGAGCGAGATGTTGCGCGACGGACGAGTGGCCATTGTGACGCGATGCCGCTGTGACATTCCTGTGTCAACAGATGGCAGGCATGCGTCGTCGTTCCGGTATGGACGCACGGTGGTTCGGGGGTAGAAGGCGGGCATGACGACGGATGTGATCATCTACATCGCCGGTACGGTCGGGCGGCTGCGGCTCAACCGACCCCGTGCCCTGCACGCGCTCAACGCCGGCATGTGCGAATCGTTGCTCGCCGCGCTCGAGAAATGGCGTAGCGACCCGGCAGTCGTCGCGGTGATCCTCGACCATGCGCCGGCGCCCGATGGCGATCCGAAGCTGTCGCGCGGCTTCTGCGCGGGTGGCGACATCCGTCTGATCGCCGACAGCGGGGCGGGCGATGGCGAGGCGGCGCGCGCCTTCTTCCACCTCGAATACCGGCTCAACCACGCGCTCTTCACCTATGCGAAGCCGACGATCGCCTTCATGGATGGCGTGACGATGGGGGGCGGGGTCGGCATCGCCATGCCGTGCCGCTACCGCGTCGCGACGGAAAACACGCGTTTCGCCATGCCCGAATCGGGGATCGGCCTGTTCCCCGACGTCGGCGGCGGCTGGTATCTCTCGCGCCTGCCCGGGCGGGTCGGGGCATTCCTCGCGGTGACCGGTCATCGCCTGAACGGCGCGGATTGCGCTGCGCTCGGCCTCGCGACCCATTACATCCCCGCCGATCGCCTCGACGACGCCAAATCCGCGATCATCGCCGACCCGCAGACCATCGCCGCAACGTTGGGCGGGTTGTCTGGCATGCCGGATGCGGCCGGCACGATCGTCGCGCATCGCGCCGATATCGACCGATTGTTTGCGTCGGGCCGGCTGGAGGACATCGTCGCCGCGCTGGAGGCGGACGGCGGCGACTTCGCGCGCGCGCAACTCGCGGTCATCCGCACCAAATCGCCGCTCGCGATGAAGGTCGGTCTGCGCATCGTTCACGAGGGGGCGTCGACCGAGATATTCGCCGACGAGATGGCGCGCGAATATGCCGTCGCCGGCCGCATGGTGCAGCGCCACGATTTTCTCGAAGGCGTCCGCGCGGTGATCGTCGACAAGGACCATGCCCCGCGCTGGGACCCCGCGACGCCCAAAGGCGTGACCGACCATGTGCTCGACCAGATTTTCGCGCCTTTGCCCTCGGCGGAGGCGTGGACCCCGCACGACTAAGGAGGACCGCATGGCTACCTACGAAACGATCCTCATCGAGCAGCGCGGCGCCGCGACGCTCGTCACGCTCAACCGTCCGCAGGCGCTGAACGCGCTCAACGCGCAGGTGCTCGCCGACCTTCTCGCCGCGCTCGCCGCCTTCGACGCGGACGAGACGCAGGGCTGTGCCGTGCTGACCGGCAGCGCCAAGGCGTTCGCGGCGGGCGCGGACATCAAGGAAATGCAGACGATGTCCTTTGCGGACATGTACGCGACCGACCATTTCGCCGGTTATGAGACGCTGACCCGCACGCGCAAGCCGGTGATCGCGGCGGTCGCGGGCTATGCGCTGGGCGGCGGCTGCGAACTGGCGATGATGTGCGACTTCATCCTCGCTGCCGATACGGCGAAGTTCGGGCAGCCGGAAATCAAGCTCGGCGTCACGCCCGGCATGGGCGGCTCGCAGCGGCTGACGCGCGCGGTCGGCAAGGCGAAGGCGATGGAGATGTGCCTCACCGGCCGGATGATGGACGCCGCCGAGGCGGAACGCGCCGGCCTCGTCAGCCGCATCATCCCCGCCGACGGCCTCGTCGAGGAAGCGGTGAAGACGGCGCAGGCGATCGCCGCAATGGCCCCGCTCGCGGTCAAAGCGAACAAGGAAATGGTCGACGCGGCGTTCGAAACCAGCCTCGCGCAAGGCGTCCAGTTCGAACGCCGCCTGTTCCACGGCCTGTTCGGCACGCAGGATCAGAAGGAGGGCATGACCGCCTTCGTCGAAAAGCGCCCGGGCCACTGGACGGGACGATAGGCGCCCCGCGCGGCCGTCCGATCGCGGCCCTCGCCGCCGCCGTCAGTCCGCGGCGAGGGGATTGCGCACGCCCGCACGATCGCGCTCGATCGCGGCGAGGACAAGCGGCATGCGGACGAGCGCGGCGGCGTCGACGGCCAGATTGGCGTGGCGCAGATCGAAGGCGGTGCGTACGCCCGGCGTGGGTTGCAGTTCGGCCGCGTTGATGCCGGCGACCAGCGGCACGCCGTCGCGCCCGGCAACGACCATCGGCGCGCCGGACGCTCCCTCTCGCGTCGCGCAATCGTGGAACAGCCAGCCGCGGCGCGGCGCGCGGGCCCGGATGCCGCATCCGCGTTGCAGGCTGAGCCGTCGCAGGCTGCGGTCGTGCGAATAGCTGGGCAGGTCGATCGTCGCGGCCAGCGTGTCGACGGTGCCGGCCGCGGCCAGGTCGTACCAGCCCAGCTGTCGCCCGGGGCAGCCGTCCAGCCGCACCAGCGCGACGTCCGGCGCCGATCCGTCGAGGCTGCCGGCATAGCGGACCCGGCCGGGACTGGTGATCGCCCGCCCGTCCCTGTCCGCCAGCGCGAAGCGGACCGTCACCACATAGGCGCTCATCGGGTCGGGGGTCAGCGTGCGGTTGCCGAACAGGACATGATAATTGGTGAGCGCGTAGCAAGGCGAGACGAGAAACGCCGTTCCCGCACCGGGCGCGACGCCGCCGAACCCGCGTTTGTCCTTCAGCACGAAGTCCGACGCGATCGCGCCGACGGGCGCCAGGCGGCGTTGGTCCGGATCGCCCGGATCGACGAACCGGCGCGGGTCGATGCCGTCGGCGTGGAAGATATTGGCCGCCGCCGCGTCGCCGCAGAGTGCAAGGAAAAGAGCGGCGGCGCTGGCGTCGCGCCACCGCATCGTCCGTGACACGCGCTGCGATCGTTCAGCGGCGGGCGTCCGGCTTGTCGTAGGGCGTGAAGCTGTCGAAGGTGCAATAGCCCGAGGGCACTGACGAGGTCGACTGGACGGTGCGGAACCGATCGCCCTGGCAAAGCTGCGCACCGCGCTGTTCGACGACGATCGTCCGCCCCGGCTGCAGCGCGTTGCACGCGCCCTTCGGATGCACGACCCAGCTGCGCCTTTCGGTGCGCGAATAGACGATGGTACGGGCATCGACGATCTGCGCGCGCGCGTCGGCATCCATGCTGCCGATGCACGTCGCCGGCGCGCCCGCGACGCGCCCGGCAAGCGGATCGTCCTTCGCGGCGGACAGCAGGACGAAGGACACGGCCAGCAGACCGGCAAGCTTGATCATCACGCGCCTTTCTTCGTCACGACAGGCAGAAAGTATGATGAGGCGAGTGGGGGAAGGTCAAGCGATCTTTGTTCTGTAATATTCGGTCAGCCAGTTAAGCAAAAGCTGGCCACCAAGAAAGATCAATTATGGAGGAAAGTCTTTGCCGCCGCGATCGCCGCCACCTGCACCGCGTCCGGCGTACCGGCGGCGTCGATCACCGCATGGCGCTCCGGCGCCGCGGCGGCCTGCGCACGGAAGGAGGCGGCGATCCGCTGGTGGAACGCGAGGTCGAGCGCCTCGAACCGCCCCTCGTCGACCGCATCCGCCGCCAGCCGTCGCTTCGACCGGGCAAGGCCGATCGCCGGATCGACGTCGAGCACGATGGTGAGGTCGGGCCACAGATCGTCAACGAGGCGCGCGTGAAGGTCGCGGATCAGGCCTTCATCCATGCCGCGGCCGGCACCCTGATAGGCGATGGTCGACCCCACGTAACGATCCGACACGACGATCTCGCCCGCCGCCACCGCCGGGCGGACGACGCGCGCGACATGCTGGACGCGCGCCGCGGTCATCAGCAGCAGTTCGGCGTGCGGCGTCCATCCCTCGCCCGCGCCGGACAGCAACAGTCCGCGCAGCGCCTCGCCCTCCGGCGTGCCGCCCGGCTCCCGCGTCGCGCGCACCGGCACCCCTTCGGCGGCGAGCGCATCGACCAGCGCCCGCACGACGCCGCTCTTGCCCGATCCGTCGACACCCTCGACAGCGATGAACCGCCCCTGGTTCACCCGCGCATCCGCTGGTGGTGGCGGATCACCTCGTCGATGATGAAGCGCAGGAATTTCTCGCTGAATTCCGGGTCGAGCTCCGCCTCCTCCGCCAGGCGCCGCAACCGGGCGATCTGGCGCTCCTCGCGGCCGGGATCGGCGGCGGGCAGACCACTCGTCGCCTTGTACCGGCCGACCGCCTGCGTCACCTTGAAGCGTTCGGCGAGCAGATGGACGAGCGCGGCATCGATATTGTCGATGCTCTTGCGATAGCCCTGGAGTGTTTCGTCGCTCATATGCCGCCCTTCGTCCGCCGTCCGTCGGTCGGCTTGCTCCATGATGCCAAGATGGCGGTCGGGCAAGGCTTGCCTTCGCGCGCGCCAACCGCCACAGCGCAGCGGCAATGACCGCCACCGTCCAGCGCCTCGATGCCCATGCCCCCTCGCTCGAGCCGATGCTCCGGCTGGTCGCCGGCGACATGGACCATGTCAACGCGGTGATCGTCGACCGGATGAAGTCCGACATTCCGCTGATCCCGGAGCTTGCCGGCCATCTGATCGCGGGCGGCGGCAAGCGGATGCGGCCGATGCTGACGCTGGCGAGTGCCCGGTTGCTGGGGTATGAAGGTACGCGGCACCACATGCTGGCGGCGGCGGTCGAGTTCATCCACACCGCGACGTTGCTGCACGACGACGTCGTCGACGGGTCCGACCTGCGCCGCGGCAAGCGCACCGCGAACATCATCTGGGGCAATCCCGCCAGCGTACTGGTCGGCGATTTCCTGTTCAGCCGCAGTTTCGAACTGATGGTCGAGGCCGAATCGCTGAAGGTGCTGCGCATCCTGTCGAACGCGAGCGCCGTGATCGCGGAGGGCGAGGTCAACCAGCTGACCGCGGCGCGGCGCATCGACCTGCCCGAGGAACGCTACCTGGACATCATCGATGCGAAGACCGCGGCGCTGTTCGCCGCCGCCTGCCGCATCGCCGCGGTGGTCGCGGAGCGACCGGAAAGCGATGAGGCGGCACTCGACGCCTATGGCCGCAACCTCGGCATCGCGTTCCAGCTGGTCGACGATGCGATCGACTATGTCTCCGACGCGGGCACGATGGGCAAGGACGCCGGCGACGACTTCCGCGAGGGCAAGATGACGCTGCCCGTCATCCTCGCGCTCGCGCGCGGTGACGAGGCGGATCGCCAGTTCTGGAAGGACGCGGTCGAGGGCCGCCGCGCCTCGGACGCCGATTTCGCGCATGCGATCGCGCTCGTGCGCAAGACCCGCGCGGTCGACGACACGCTGGCGCGCGCGCGCCACTACGGTCAGCGTGCGATTGACGCGATCGCGGGCTTCCCCGCCGGCAAGGCGAAGGACGCGATGGTCGAAGCGGTCGCCTTCGCGGTGGCCAGGGCGTACTGACGGGCACAGGCGCGGCGACGCCCGCGCCGCTGCAAGCGTAGCGCGCAGGGCCCGGCACGGCCGGCGGGTCGGCCCCGGCCGAACCCGTCCGACGTCACGCCGGCGGCTTCGCCGTCGGCGCTCCACCGCTCAACCCCGATCGTCCCACTCGATCGTCATCGGCGCATCGATCCCCAGCGCATGATGCACCGGGCAGGCATGCGCCGCGGCCTCCAGCTTGCGCTTCTGCCGCGTGTCGAACGTGCCGCGGCACGCGGACATGCACCGCCAGCCGCGCGATCCGGCGCGGCCGATCGGCCATCTCCTTTGTCACCGTCACCGACGCGCCCGGAATGTCGAATCCGACCGATCGCGCGGCGATCGCCATGATGCTGAGGATGCAGCCACCCAGCGACACCGACAGCAGTTCGCTCGGCGAAAACCCATCCTCCCGGCCGCCCAGATCGCGCGGCGCGTCGGTGACGACGACCGCGCCCGATCCGGCATGTTCGGCGCGGCAGCGGAGGTCGCCTTCGTAGGTGACGTGCGTCTCGGTCACCCGATCAGCACCCGCCGCACTCGCCATGCAGATCGACCTGCCCCGTTTCCACCTGCAGCGTCGCATGCCCGATCCCGAACCGGTCGTGCAGCATCGCCTGCGCCGCGCCGAGGAAGGCATCGCCCGGCAGGCCGCCGGGCATCAGCAGATGCGCGGTCAGCACCGGTTCCGTCGTCGACATCGGCCAGATGTGCAGGTCGTGGATCGCGGCGACGCCGGGCAGTGCGGCGAGCGCCTGCTCCACCGCATCGTAATCGATCCCGCGCGGCACCGCGGCCAGCGACATCTCCACCGTCTCGCGCAGCAGGCCCCAGGTCTGCCAGAAGATCAGCCCGGCGATGACGAGGCTGATGACCGGATCGATCCAGCCGATCCCCGTCGCCCATATCACCATCCCCGCGACGACGACCGCGGCGGACACCGCGGCATCGCTCAGCATGTGCAGATAGGCGGCGCGGACGTTGACGTCGCCCTTGCGCCCGCTCGCGAACAACCAGGCGGTGAAGGCGTTGACGAGGATGCCGACGCCCGCGACCGCCGATACGGTGAGGCCGGCGAGCGGGGGCGGGTCGCCGATCCGCTGCACTGCCTCCAGCGCGATCGCGCCCAGCGCGACGAGCAACAGCAGCGCATTGAGCAGCGCGGCGAGGATCGTCGATCCCTTCAACCCATAGGTGAAGCGCTTGGTCGGTCCGCGCTTCGCCAGCGTCGCGCCCGCCCAGGCGACCGCCAGGCCGAGCACGTCGGACAGATTGTGCCCCGCATCCGCGAGCAGCGCGACCGATCCCGTCCACAATCCCGCGCCCGATTCCGCCAGCACGTAGGCGATGTTCAGCCCGATGCCGATCGCGAAGGCGCGGTCGAAGCTCGCGGGCGCATGGCTGTGTCCGTGATGGCCATGCCCGCCATGGCCGTGGCCGTGCGCATGGCCGTGCCCGTGGTGATCATGGCCATGGTCGTGGTGATCGTGATGAAGGTGCAACCGTTCGATCCTTGCCGCGGTGAGGCCCGCCGTGCGGGCGTATCACCGCAGCGCCAGGTGATGCTAGGACGTGGCACCCTTCGGCATTTTTTCCGCGCGGGCACCTTGTCCGCCCAACGATACCACGCCCGGCGCCCGTCACCCCGGCTCTGCAGCCAGGGTGACGGGAAAGATCGGCCCGATGTTCGCGAGCCGTCAGTCCTTGCCGAACAGCCCGCCCAGCATCCCACCGATCCCGCCCGACTCGCCGTCGGCATCGCCATCGCCATCGTTGCCCGTCGCCTGGCCGAGCACGCGGCCGATGTCGCCGAGCGCGCCTTCGCCGCCCAGATGCCCCAGGATCTGGTGCAGCACGTCGTGCGGCAGGCCGGTCGATTCGGCCGCGCTCGCCACCGTGTCGCCGTCTTCGCCGTGTGCCGCGCCCAGCGCGCCGATCGCATCGCTGACCTGTTCGGGCGACAGGCCGACCTTTTCGGCGAGATTGGTGATCGCCGGATTGCCCGAAACCTGTCCCAAGATGCCGTCCAACAGACCCATGCGTCGTCTCCTTTGGTCGAGGCGCTTGTATAGCAGTGCGGCACAGCCCCGTCTCGTGCGGAGCGTGCGGATGCGCAGGTTCCGCGACCCCCGATTTCGTGCGACAGCCGCGCGCGTGTCCGACCTGCCGATTCACGCCGTCCTCCCCCATCTCGTCGCCACGCTCCGAACGGGAACGAATGCCGTGCTCGTCGCGTCGCCGGGGGCGGGCAAGACGACCGCGGTCGCGCCCGCGCTGCTGGGCGAGGACTGGTGCACGGGCGAGGTGCTGCTGCTCTCGCCGCGCCGGCTTGCCGCGCGTGCTGCGGCCGAGCGGATGGCGGCGCTGGCGGGCGAGCCGGTCGGGGGGACGTTCGGCTATGCGACGCGGATGGATTCGCGCCGATCGGCGGCGACGCGCGTGACCGTGGTGACGGAGGGTATCTTCGTCGCGCGGATCCAGGCCGATCCAGAACTCGCCGGCGTCTCGGCGGTGCTGTTCGACGAGGTGCACGAACGCAGCCTCGACGGCGATTTCGGCCTCGCGCTGGCACTCGACGCGCAGGGGGCGGTGCGGCCGGACCTGCGGCTCGTCGCCATGTCCGCGACGCTCGACGGCAGCCGCTTCGCCGCGCTGATGGGCGCCGATGGCGCGGGCGCGCCGGTGATCGAGAGCGAGGGGCGCAGCTATCCGCTCACCCTGCGCTACCTCGGCCGCGACGCGACGGCACGCATCGAGGATTCTGTCGCCGCGGCGATCCGCCGCGCGCTCGCCGAGGAGGTGGGCGGCGTGCTCGCCTTCCTGCCCGGCGTCGGCGAGATCGAGCGGGTCGACGAGCGGCTCGCCGGCCTGTCCGACGATGTCGCGCTGCATCATCTGCACGGCAGCCTCGATCCCGCCGCGCAGCGCGCCGCGATCCGTCCCGAACCCGACGGGCGGCGCAAGGTCGTGCTGGCGACGAGCATCGCGGAAACCAGCCTGACGCTCGACGGCATCCGCATCGTCGTCGATTCGGGGCTGGCGCGCCGCGCGCGCTACGATCGCGCGGCGGGGATGACCCGGCTGGTGACCGAGCGCGCCAGCCAGGCGGCGGTGACGCAGCGTGCCGGCCGCGCCGCGCGGCAGGGGCCGGGCGTCGCCTATCGCCTGTGGGAAGAGGCCGCGACCGCGGGTCTGCCCCGCTTCGACCCGCCCGAAATCCTCGAGGCGGACCTGTCGGGCCTCGTCCTCGCCAGCGCGATCTGGGGCGTGCGCGACCCGCGCGACCTCGCCTGGCTCGATCCGCCCCCCGACGCCGCGGTGCAGGAGGGGCGCGCGCGGCTGGCGCTGATCGAGGCGATCGACGAGGCCGGCCGCCCGACGCCGCACGGGCGCCGCATCGCCGCGATGCCGATGCCGCCGCGGCTCGCGCACATGCTGCTGCGCGCCGGCGCGCTGGGGCAGGGGCGCGTCGCCGCGGAGGTGGCGGTGCTCTTGTCCGAACGCGGGCTGGGCGGCGGCGACGCCGATCTCGACACGCGGCTGAAACGCTGGCGTAGCGACCGCGGCACGAAGGCGAAGGCGGCGCGCCAGCTTGCGGAACGCTGGGCGAAGCTGGCGGGCGGCGTGCAGGGCGAGGACGACGGCGTCGAGGTGGCGATCGCGCTCGCCTTTCCCGATCGCGTCGCGCGCCGCCGCGACGCGTCGGGGGAGCACTGGGCATCGGCGGGCGGCCGCGGCTTTCGCCTTGATCCCACGAGCAGCCTCGCACGCGCCGAATGGCTGGCGGTCGCGGAGACGCAGGGCGCGGCGTCGGGCGCGCGCATCCTCGCCGCCGCGCCGATCGCGCTCGCCACGATCGAGCGGCTGTTCGCCGATCGGATCGAGACGCACCGCATTGTCGCCTTCGATCCCGGGACGGGCGGCGTCACGACGCTGCGCGAGCGCCGGCTGGGCGCGCTCCGGCTGTCGAGCGGCCCCGACGCGCAGGCGGATCCGGAGGCGATCGCCGCCGCGCTGCTCGACGCGGTGCGGAGCCGCGGCATCGACCTGTTGCCGTGGAGCGCCGGCGCCACGGCGCTGCGTCGCCGGGCCGCCTATGCCGGCGTGCCGCTCGAAGAGATGATGGCGGATCGGCTGGACGAATGGCTGCCACCGTTGCTCGCCGGCCGCCGCCGGCTCGACGCGATTCCGGCAGGCGCGCTGACCGACGCGCTGCGTAACTTGATCGGCTGGACCGAGATGCAGCGGCTCGATCGCCTCGCGCCGGCCGATTTCACCAGCCCGGCAGGCAGCACGCACGCCATCGACTATGCCGCGGAAGGGGGCCCGAAGGTCGAATTGCGCGTGCAGGCTTTGTTCGGCCTGGCCGAGCATCCGACGATCGGCGCGGCGCGCGTGCCGCTCGTCCTCAGCCTGACCAGCCCCGCCGGCCGGCCGATCCAGACGACGCAGGACCTGCCCGGCTTCTGGCGCGGCAGCTGGAGCGCGGTGGCGAAGGAAATGCGCGGCCGCTACCCAAGGCATCCGTGGCCCGACGACCCCGCCGCGGCGTCGGCGACGCTGCGCACCAAGAAGGCCGACGCCCGCCGGAGCGGGTGAGGGGGCGATCGAGCATCTCCCATCGTGAGGGCGCAAACCCTGCTTCCCCGAACCGCGCGCGCGCGTTAAGGAGCGGATCATGCCTACCGCCCGCATCTTCCAGCGCCCCAAGAACGCGATGCAGTCCGGCAAATACCGGACAGACCATTGGCAGCTCGAGTTCGAGCCCGCCGAGGCCAAGAAGCCCGATCCGCTCACCGGCTGGGCGGGTAGCGGCGACACGCGCGAGCAGGTGCGTCTGAGCTTCCCGACCGAGGCGGCGGCGATCGCCTATTGCGAGGCGCAGGGCTTCGACTACGAGGTGATCCCCGCGCCGCAGCGCAAGCTCAAGCTGCAGGCCTACGCCGACAATTTCCGCTGAGCGGCAGCCGGGGCGTCAGAACCGCCAGTCGATCTTGTCGGTATCGCCGCGGCAGATGTCGCGCAGCGCCTGCCATTCGCCTGGGCTCAGCGCCGGCGTATAGCCGCCGTTCGCGCTGATACGGAAACGCCGGGCGCGGTCCGCCGACATGGGATGCGTCGCGAGATAGGCGAGCATCCGTTCCGCCCTATCCGACCTGCCCTTGCCCGGCCCGCCGCGCCCCAGCCGGTCGAAGAACGCCGCGGTCGGCAGCGGCGACACCTTGGCGGCGCGCAGCAGGCCGATCGCATAGCCGTCCGCCTTCGCCTCCGCGTCGCGGGAATAAGCGGTGGCGAGGATCGTGTTGGTGTAGCCGCCGACATGCCCCTCCATCCCGCCGAGCAGCACCGAAAGGCCGAACTGGCGCAGCAGCCCCTCCATCACGTCGCGGTGGCGGACGTGGCCGATCTCGTGCGCGACGACGCCGGCGACCTCGTCGGGCGATTTCGCCGCGCGGATCAGTCCGTCGAACACGACGATGCGGCCGCCGGGCAAGGTCACCGCATTGACCATCGGCAGCTTGACGACATCCACCTCTAGCCGCGGATCGTCCGGGTCGATGCGCGTCGCCAGCGTCTTCAGCGCGGCGCGCCCGGCGGCATCGGTGCAGCCGCGCCGACCGAAATCGCCGACCATCGCCTCGCCCAATTGGCGCTCGACCGAATCGGGCACCAGCCGCGCGAGCAATGCGGGCGTGCGCAGCACGACGACGACCGCGACCGCCGCCAGCGCGGCAAAGACGATCGCCGCGCGCCACAGGCCCAGCCGGTCGACCCAGCGCCCGTATCGCACCGCCTGCGGCAGCGCGGCGCGCAGCGCCGGCGGCATGGGGCCGGCGAAATCGATCCGCCAGCCCGGCCGCCCTTTCAGCCCGTAGCTCGCCGATCCGGCATCGGCATGGCCGGGCACGAGATCGGCGAGCGGCAGCGCCGCGCCGGTGGCGCCGTCCTCCTCCAGCACGAACGTGTCGCCCGCGACATGCAGCCGCGCGCGCCGACGCAACGCGTTGACGCCATCGTAATGCCAGACCAGCGGCGCGTCGTCGGCCACGCCTGCGCGTTCGTCAGAAGGCGCCGACGTCACCCCCGCGCCTTCTTCAGAAGGCGCCGACATCGAACGCATCCAGCAGGCCTTCGCCCTGGCCCGGCTCGCGCGTCGTCGACTGGGTCAGCGTGTCGATCTCGACGCTGCCGTATGCGGCGAGGTGGCGGACGAAGAACGCCCAGTTGCGATAGGCGATGAAGATATAGCCGATGCCGAAGGTGAAGATGACCAACGCGTAATTGCCGATGAACAGCTTCACCCAATCCCTCGTGCGCGCCTCGAACCCGAATTCCAGATCGCCGAGGCGCGTCGCGCCCACCGCCTCGCGAAAGAAGGCGGAGAAGAACGCCGCCGCTATCACCCCCAGCACGCCGAAGAAGATCACGTAGAAGGCGATGCCGAGCAGCGCGAAGGTGACGATCACGCCCGCCGGGGGCGGTGCGCCGGGCTTGATCCCCGCCATCATGCCGGCGCCGAATCCGATCGCCGCGATTCCCAATATCGCGAAGAACAGCACGACGGGCGCGAGGTAGAACAGCATGAACCGCCCGAACACCGGCTGCCAGCGCGCGTGGCTGCGGAACTGGAGCGAGCCGAAGCTCATCGCGTTCCATCGCTCGTTCCACAGCCGCGCCATCGACCAGGGCGTCATCAGATAGGCGGTCAGCGTCGCGACCATGCTGCGCCAGAACCACGACCAGCCATAGGCGATGCCCTGCCGGTCGCTGCCGCCGCGGATACCGTGCCACAGGGTGCGGCTGAGCCGATAGCGCAGCGCGCGGAACCGCGCGACGCCGAGCAGGAACAGCGCGAGCAGGTAGAGGATGCCGACCATCAGCGCGCCCGCCCCCTGATGCCCCCGCATCAGCACGCCCTGCAGCACCAGGTTGATGACGCCGAACGGCAGCACGAAGAGCACGAAGGCGAGCAGATAGCCGATGAACAGCTCCAGCCCGGTGCCCGTCCATTCCAGCCGGTCGTCGATGAAGACCGTGCGGCTCCACAGATAGCGCCGCGTCCGCGCGCGGCCCCAGAAGCTGTAGATGCCGAGCGTCACGATCGTCAGCAGCAGGTTGGTGAACGCGATCGGCGCATATTCCTGCCATGTCCCGCGAAAGCGGAACGCGCGCTGTGCCGCCGAACCCTGATCCGTCATGCAAATCCCCCCGGCCGCGAAGGTGACGCGGCCGGGGGGCGGGGGCAAGCCGATATTCGGTTAAGAATGGTTCATTTCGCGGATCAGCGCAGAAAGGCGTCGACCGCTTGCGCGAACGCTTCCGGCTGGTCGAGCATGACGAAATGCGCCGCATCGCCGATCTCGACCACGGTCAGCTTCGGCGTACCCTTGTACGCATCGCGATACAGCGCATCGACGCTCGCCTGCGGCACGGTGGCGTTATAGGGGACGATCAACGTCACCGGCGCGGCGATCCGGGGCAGGTCGGCGGAAACGTCGGTCGTCAGATCCTCGTACATCGCCTGCGCAGCGACACGCGTGTCGGCCTTCGCCACCCAGGCCTGCACCGCAGCGCGCGACGCGGGCTTGATCGCCATCGATGCGGCGAGCGCCGCACCGGTGGCGGGGTCGGCGGGCTTGCCATATTGCGCGCGCATCATGTCGCGCATCGCCTGCGCGCGCGGGGTGATCGCGGCGACCGTCATCTGCGGCCCGAACAGCCGGCCGTAAAACGGCAGCGAATCGACGATCATCACGCGCCCGACATCGCCCGGGTGCGCCAGCGCGATCTTCATCGCGAGGAGGCCGCCCATCGAATGGCCGACGAGCGCGACCTTCGCCAGCTTTTCGCGCGCCAGATAGCCGTCGAGGTCGGCGACGACGCCGTCGAGAATGCCGGGCGACAGGTTCGCGCCCGCATCGTCGCCGGCGAATCCGTTGACCTGCACGACGATGACGCGGTGATGCGGCGCCAGCTGCGCGACCGTCGCATCCCACACCGCGGCGGGCGACGACAGGCCGGGGATCAGCACCACCGGGCTGCCCGTCCCGACCGAGCGGATCGCGATATGCGGCAGCCGCACGTCGCGCGCCGCGGGGGCAGAGGCCGGGGCCGCCTGCGCTTGGCCATGATGGGGCGCAAGGACGATGCCGAGCGTGACGAGCGAGGCGGCGATACGCAGGGGGAGATGACGGATCATGAAGCTTGCTCCTTGGAAGGACTGACGAACACGTCTTCGATGGCAAGGCCGAACAGCTCGGCGATCTTGAAGGCGAGGGGAAGCGACGGGTCGTAGCGGCCCGTCTCGATCGCGTTGACGCTCTGCCGGCTGACCTCCAGCCGATCGCCCAGGTCCTGTTGCGACCACCCCCGCTCGGCGCGCAGCACGCGCAGGCGGTTGTTCATGCGGCCCTCCGTTCGAGCACCGCGTTGAGACAGGCGCCGACGCCAAGGCCGCCGAACCAGACGATCGGCCAGGCATAAGCGACGAGGTGCGGCACGAGTTCGAAGTTCTCGAGGAACCCCCAGAAGGTCGCCGCGGTCATCGCGACGCCGCTCGCGACGATCACCTGCCGCGCCATCAGCATGCGCAGATATTCGTCGCGCTCCTCGGCGAAATACACGCCGATGACCGCGAAGAAGCCCGACACCGGCAGCGCGGGCGCGACCCCCAGCAGATAGGCGAGCGGGCCGGTCGCCATGTGCCGCACGAACAGCCAGCACACCGGCAACAGGATGGCGGCATAGACGACGGAAAGGATGATGATGCGCCGGTTGTAGCGGCGTTGGGCGGGAGAACAGGCCATGTTCGAAGAACCTCCGATTCGATGTGAAGGAGGCTTTACATGGAAAGTTCGCTTTACGTCAAGTGAGCTTTACGTTTTGGCGTGCAGCCTTTCCACCATGTCGCGCGCCAGCACGCCGAGCGTATCGTCGCGCGCGCCCATCACGACGATACGGTCGCCGGGTCGCGCGGCCGCGATCAGCATCGCGGCCGCGGCGGCGCGGTCGGGGACGTGGCGCGCGTCGCGGCCGCGGGCGGTGAGGTCGGCGACGATGTCCGCGCTCGTCACCTCGCGCGCGACGGTGCCGCCGAAATAGACGGGGTCGGGCAGGACCAGCATATCCTCCGCCGCCATGCGTGCGGCGAGGCTGTCGACCAGCTCGGCGCGCATCACCTTCAGCGGGCCATAGCCGTGCGGCTGGAACAGCAGCAGCAGCCGGCCGGGAAAGGCGTGCAGCGTGTCGAGCGTCGCGCCGATCTTGTCGGGGTTGTGCCCGAAATCGTCGATCACGGTGACGCCGTGCGCCTCGCCGACCTTCTCGAACCGGCGCTTGAGGCCCGTGAATCCCTCGATCGCGCGCGCTGCTTCGTCCAGCGGCACGCCCGCCGCTACCGCTGCCCCGATTGCGGCGAGCGCGTTGGCGACGTTGTGCCGCCCGGGCACCACGAGCCGCACGCGCATCCGGTCGACACCCTCAGCCTTCCGCGCCTCCGGGGCTCCCTCCCTCTCCCGGCGGGAGAGGGAAGAGGATGCGAAGCGTCCGAAGGGTGAGGGTGATCGGACGACGAGGTCGAATCCGATCGCGAACGGCTCCGGCGTCAGCGCTTCCGCGACCAGATCGGCCTCGCCCTCCACCGCGAAGGTCAGCGTCCGGTCCATCCCCGCGACGAGCGCCGCCGTTTCCGCATCGCCGACGTTGGCGACGACGCAGCGCGCCTTGCCCGCGAAATCGCCGAACAGCTGGCGCAACTCGTCCAGCGCCTTGTGGTCGAGGCTGACGTTGTTGAGCACCGCGATGTCGGGGCGGTACAATGCGATCGACCCGTCGCTTTCGTCGACCTCGCTGACGAAGGCGGTCCCGGCCCCCACCAGCGCGCTGGCGAAGGGCGCGTCGGCATGCGCGAAATTGGTCATCACCGCGCCGTTCATCACCGTCGGATCGCGGCCTGTGGCGTGGAAGATCCAGCCGATCATGCCCGTGACGGTCGACTTGCCGCTCGTCCCCGCGACGCCGATCCGCGTCCCGCTCTGGTTGAACAGGTCGCTGAGCAATTGCGCGCGGCTTTTGCGCGGGCAGCCCAGCCGGTTCGCCGCGACGATGTCCGCGACATCGTCCTCGACCGCGGTGGAGGCGACGACGATCTGCTCGCGCGAGACGATGCCGCTGCCGTCCTGCGGATGCAGGCGGATGCCCAAAGCCTCCAGCGCGGCGAATTTCGCGGGCACGCGCCCCTGGTCCAGCCCCCGGTCGGAGCCCTCGACGGCCGCGCCGCGCCCCGCCAGGATCATCGCCAGCGGCATCATCCCCGATCCGCCGATCCCCACCAGGAAGAAACGCCGCCCGTCCAGCGGGCCGTTGTTGCTGTTCGTCATCCCGCCGCGCTATCCGGGCGACCGGACCGGGGCAAGGCCGCCCCGACGAACGGGGGCAGACGAAGACATGCGGATCGGCGTAGTGGCCCCGGCCAGCATCGGCAACCAGGAGGCGGAAGCGCCCTTCCTCGCCTTCGCGGCGCTCGCCTATCCGGAGGTCGACCTCGTCGTCCATCCGCAATGCTGGGAACGCGACGGTCATTTCGCGGGCTCCGACGCGCGGCGGGCGGACGCCTTCCTCGAATTCGCCAACGACCCCGGTTTCGACGCGATCTGGTTCCTGCGCGGCGGCTATGGCTCGAACCGCATCCTGCCGCTGGTCATGCCGCAGCTGGGGCCGGCGGCGCGGCACAAGAGCTACCTCGGCTATTCCGACATGGGGTTCCTGCTCGGCGCGCTCTATGCGCGGCGGATCGGGCGGCCGGTGCATGGCCCGATGGCGAGCGACATCCGGCGCCAGCACGGCGACCAGACGATCGCCCGCTCGCTCGGCTGGCTCGCGCGCGGCGACCGCCAGGGACTGGAGCCGGGGCTCGACGGCCGCCCCGCCGCGGCGTTCAACCTGTCGATCCTGGGCGCGCTGATCGGCACGCCGTGGCTGCCCGACCTCACCGACCACGTGCTGCTGATCGAGGAGGTGTCGGAACCGATGTACAATATCGACCGGCTGCTGTTCCACATGGGCCATGCGACGCAGCTGAAGGGGCTGGCCGGCGTGCGCCTGGGGTCCGTCACCGCAGTCACGCCCAACGAGCCCGAATGGAACGAGCCGATCGAGGCGATGGTGCAGCGCTGGTGCGGCGACCTCGGCGTTCCCTACCTCGGTCGCGCCGACATCGGCCACACGCAGAGCAACCGCATCGTTCCGTTCGGCATCGCCTAACTCATTCCTCCCCTGCCTTGCAGGGGAGGGGGGGCCGCTCGCGAAGCGAGTGGTGGAGGGGCAGCCCCAAGCGCGTCGCCCTGTTTGGCTGCCCCTCCACCACCAGCCTGTCGGCTGGTGGTCCCCCTCCCCGCGGCGCGGGGAGGACTTCGCCGGGTGACTTGCCTATATACCCCGCACCGCTTTATTCGCGGCCCTTCCACCCAAAGACCGAAAGTCCATCATGTCCGCCCACCCGGCCGAGTTGTTCCGCATCACGCTGCCCGACGGTTCCGTCCGCGAGGTTGCGCCGGGGACTACGCCCGCGGACGTGGCCGCCGCGATCGGGCCGGGGCTCGCCAAGGCCGCGATCGCCGCGCGGATCGATGGCCAGGTACGCGACCTCAATCGGCCGTTCGAGGGTGATACCGACCTCGCGCTCGTTACCTTCAAGGACGAGGCGGACGCGCTCGAACTCGTCCGCCACGACCTCGCGCACGTCATGGCGGAGGCGGTGCAGACGCTGTTCCCGGGCACGCAGATCACCTTCGGCCCCGCGACCGACGACGGATTCTATTACGACTTCGCGCCGAAAGACCGGCCCTTCACCGAAGACGATCTGCCCGCGATCGAGGCGGAAATGCGCCGCATCATCGCGAGGAACGAGCCGTTCACGCGCGAAGTGTGGAGCCGCGAACAGCTGATCGACACCTGGAAGAAGCAGGGCGAGACGTTCAAGGCCGAATGGGCCGCCGAATTGCCCGAGGGCGAGGAACTGACCATCTATCGCCAGGGCGCGTGGCTCGACATGTGCCGCGGGCCGCACATGCCGACGACGGGGCGGATCGACCCGGCGGCGTTCAAGCTGACGCGCGTGTCGGGCGCCTATTGGCGCGGCGACCAGAAGAACGCGATGCTCAGCCGCATCTATGGCACCGGCTGGCTGAGCAAGAAGCAGCTCGACGCGCATCTCTTCCGCCTGGAAGAGGCAGCGAAGCGCGATCATCGCAAGATCGGCGCGGAGATGGACCTGTTCCACCTCCAGTCGGAAGCGCAGGGCTCGGTCTTCTGGCACCCCAAGGGCTATGTCCTGTGGCGCCAGCTCGAAGCGTATATGCGCCGCCGGCTCGATGCCGCCGACTATGCGGAGGTGAAGACGCCGCAGCTCATGGACGCGCGCCAGTGGGAGCAATCGGGCCACTGGGGCAAGTATCGCGAGAATATGTTCGTCGTGCCGGACGAGATCCCGAACACCGAGGAAGAGGGGCCGGTGCTGTCGGGCGAAGGCGACCTGATGGCGCTCAAACCCATGAACTGCCCGGCGCACGTGCTGATCTTCAAGCAGGGGATCAAGAGCTACCGCGACCTGCCGATCCGCATGGCCGAATTCGGCTGCTGCCACCGCAACGAGCCGCATGGCGCGCTGCACGGCATCATGCGCGTCCGCCAGTTCACGCAGGACGACGCGCACATCTTCGTCCGCGAGGACCAATTGGTCGAGGAGGTGCGCAAATTCTGCGAGCTGCTCGACAGCGTCTATCGCGACCTCGGGTTCGAGGATTATGCGGTGAAGCTCGCGCTGCGCCCCGAAAAGCGGTTCGGCGACGATGCGATGTGGGACAAATCCGAACAGGAGCTGCGCGACGCGGTGCAGGCGTCGGGCCTGCCCGATGCGATCAAGGCGAAGTTCGAGGAACTGCCGGGCGAGGGCGCCTTCTACGCGCCGAAACTCGAATTCCACCTGACCGACGCGATCGGCCGCACCTGGCAGGTCGGCACGATCCAGTCGGACCGCGTGCTTCCAGACCGGCTCGACGCGAGCTACGTCGGCGAGGACGGCAACCGCCATCGCCCGGTGATGCTGCACCGCGCGATCCTGGGGACGTTCGAACGCTTCATCGGCATCCTGATCGAACACCACGCCGGTCGCTTCCCGCTGTGGCTCAGCCCCGTGCAGGCGGTGGTGGCGACGATCGTCTCCGACGCCGACGATTATGCCGTTGCGGCGGCGGCGAAGCTGCGGGCGGCCGGCATCCGCGTCGAAACCGACCTGCGCAACGAAAAGATCAACTACAAGGTGCGCGAACATTCGGTCGCCAAGGTCCCCGTGCTGCTCGTCGTCGGCAAGCGCGAGGCGGAGGAGGGCAAGGTCGCCATCCGCCGCCTGGGCAGCCAGGCGCAGCAGATCGTGACGCTCGACGCGGCGATCGCTATGCTGCGCGACGAGTCGTTGCCGCCCGACCTTCGCTGACGTCCTTCCAAAATCGTGGCGGTTGCCCTATATTGAAGGGGTAACCGCCACAGGAGAAATACCCATACGTCCTCCCATGATGCGCCGGCCGATGCAGGCGCCACCGATGAACGGCCCTCGGTTCAACGAGTGGATTCAAAGCCCCAAGGTTCGCGTGATCGACCATGAGGGCGAAAACCTCGGCGTGATGTACACGCGCGAGGCCATGGCCGCGGCACAGGAAGTCGGCCTCGACCTCGTCGAAGTGTCGCCAAACGCCGATCCGCCCGTCGCCAAGTTCCTCGACGTCGGCAAGTACAAGTACGAGGCGCAGAAGAAGGCGAACCTCGCCCGCAAGTCGCAGAAGACGCAGGAGATCAAGGAGATCAAGATGCGTCCGAACATCGACGACCACGATTACGACACGAAGATGAAGAAGGTCGTCGAGTTCATCGAGGAAGGCGACAAGGTCAAGGTGACGATGCGCTTCCGCGGTCGCGAGCTCAGCCACGGCCAGCTCGGCATGAACGTGCTCCAGCGCGTCGCCGAACAGGTCGCCGAGGTCGCCAAGGTCGAAGCCTATCCGCGCATGGAAGGCCGCCAGATGCTGATGGTCCTCGCACCCAAGTAAAACGCGCCGAAGTAACCCTTCGCCCCTTCCCGTAATCGGGGAGGGGCGCCGCTTTCGCGGTGCGCTTGCCCGCGTGCGTCCCGCCACTTTTTCTGTCGCTGTTGCCGCCATGGCGCGAGCAAGGGCGCCTTGCGTGCGCAACGGATGACGGCGCTCTCTGTCCGTCGCTCCCTGTCCGTCGCTGGTCACGCCGATCGTCTGTCGCACCAGCGATCCGGCACCGCTCCTGCCTCTTTTTGGCGTAACTTTCGAACAATGGGTTCGCAATCCGGACATAGAGTGTTGCGGTTTGGCGACACCGACTTTGAAAATCGGGTTTGGTCGATGACGGCAATGTGAAAAAGGTGGACGCGCCGTGCGTCCTCGCCCTAGCCTTTGTCGCAACCCGGATATCCAAAAACATACCGGGGCAATAGGAGAGGATGCCCATGCGCCTGACCGCGTATCTGCTTTCGGCCGCCACGATTGCGCTGGCCGCCCCGACCATCGTCGCAGCCCAGGACATGACGCCACCCGCCGACGCGCCCACGACGCAGGGGCAGGCACAGACCAGCACGACGGCGACCGCCAGTGCCTCGGTCGATTCGGGCGAGCTGCCGCCGGCCGGGCAGGAGCCGACCAACCTCGGCGATATCGTCATCACCGCGACCCGCCGCGCCGAGCGGCTGTCGAACGTGCCGATCGCGGTCAGCGCGGTCAGCGCGCAATCGCTGGAGAATTCGGGCGCGACCGACATCCGCCAGATGACGCAGCTGACGCCGTCGCTGCTCGTCTCGTCGACCGGGTCGGAAGCCAACGCCTCCGCGCGCATCCGCGGCATCGGCACCGTCGGCGACAATCCCGGCCTCGAAAGCTCGGTCGCGGTGTTCATCGACGGCGTCTATCGCAGCCGCACCGGCTCGGGCCTCAACGACATCGGCGAGGTCGACCGGATCGAGGTACTGCGCGGGCCGCAGGGCACGCTGTCGGGCCGCAACGCGTCCGCCGGCACGATCAACATCATCACCAAGGCGCCCTCCTACACGTTCGGCGGTTATGCCGAGGGCACGTACGGCAATTACAACGCCGTCCGCCTTGCCGGCGCGATCACCGGTCCGATCATCAAGGACATGCTCGCCTTCCGCCTCGACGGCGTCTACAACAAGCGCGACGGTTTCTATCAGGACGTCGTCAACAACACTGACTACAACAACCGCAACCGCTTCTTCGTGCGCGGCCAGTTGTTGTTCGAACCGACGTCGGACATCTCGCTGCGCCTGATCGGCGACTATACGTGGCGCAACGAAAAGTGCTGCGGCGCGGTCTATATCGACCTGCGCGAGAAGCTCGACCCGACGCCGGGCGTCCCCGGCGACTTCACGATCAACCCGAACGGCAACCGCATCGTCCAGGTGATGCAGCAGATGGGCGCGATCTTCCCCAGCGCGGGCGATCCGTACAACCGCAAGATCGCCAATACGCTCGGCCGCGCGTACAGCAACGTCACCAAGGATTACGGCGGCTCGGCGCAGCTCGACTGGAACCTCGGCGGCGCCGGTCTGACCTCGATCACCGCCTATCGCGAATACAAGTCGGGCGGCGCGGGCGACATCGATTACGGCAACCTCGACATCGGCTATCGCCCCGACGACGGCAACGCCTTCCGCCAGTTCCATACCTTCACTCAGGAACTGCGCCTGAACGGCGAGGCGTTCGACAACAAGCTCAACTGGCTGATCGGCGGCTATTATTCGAAGGAAAATCTGCTCGTCGCCGACAATCTGAAGTTCGGCACGCAATATGGCGCCTTCGCCGCGTGCCGGATCATCGCGACGATCAACCCGCTGGCGGCGCTGCGCGATCCGACCAAGCCGGGCTGTCTCGGCACCACCCCGCTCGCCGCTTTGGGCGGGGCGACCGGGCGGCAGGCGCTAGGCGCTGGCCTCGGCGCCGCGGCGGCGTTCCTGCTGCCGGGCATCGACCGGCTGAGCACCGTCAACAATGTCGGCGACACCAACTCGCGCTATTATCAGGACAGCGAGAACTACGCCTTCTTCACGCACAACATCTTCAAGGTGACGGACAAACTGTCGATCACCGCGGGCCTGCGCTACACCCACGAGCGCAAGGACTTCCGTGCGACGTTCAACAACAACAACACCGTCTGCCCGACGCAGCAGGCCGCGCTTAGCCCGCTGCTCGCCAATCCGGCGCTCGCCGCGCTGCAGCCGCTGATCGGCGGCATCATCACGCTGACCTGCACGGGCAATTCCACCTCGAGCATCAACAGTTTGACGCCGCAGGACCGGCTCAGCGAAGGTGAATTCACCGGCACCGGCGTCCTCTCCTACAAGCCGACCAGCGACCTGCTCGTCTACGCCTCCTATTCGCGCGGCTACAAGGCGGGCGGCTACAACCTCGACCGGTCGGATCTCACCGCCAACGTCTTCGCGCCGCCGACCAATGCCAGCGCCAGCCGGCTGCGCTTCGATCCCGAAACGGTCAACGCCTATGAAGTCGGCCTGAAGTACACCAGCCGCCAATTCACCTTCAACGCCGCGGCGTTCCGCCAGGAGTTCAAGAACTTCCAGCTGAATACCTTCAACGGCACCAACTACATCGTCCAGAACATCACCTCGTGCAAGAACAGCCTCAACGGGCTGGACCAGGACAACAGCTCGACGACGGGCGTGTGCACCGGCAAGACCGGTTACGGCGTGGTCAGCCAGGGCGTCGAGCTGGAGGCGGGGCTGTTCCCGGCGAAAGACCTGGCGTTCGCGCTCGGCTACACGCTCGCCGATACCCACTATCGCCACAATCTGGTCGGCAGCGATTCGGGCGAGGCGCTCGATGCGCAGCTGTTCCTGCTGCCGGGCAGCCAGCTGTCCAACGCGCCCCGCCACACCGTCACCTCGTCGATGACGTTCACGCCGGACTTGGGATCGTCGGGACTGACCGCGCTCTTCTACGTCGATGGCCGCATGACCAGCGACTATAACACGGGCTCCGATCTGTTCTACGAGAAGCGCCAGGACGGCTTCTTCCTGATGAACGCGCGCATCGGCATCCGTGGGCCGGACCAGCATTGGGCGCTGGAATTCTGGGGGCAGAACCTGACCAACACCCGTTACGAGCAGGTGGCGTTCAACGCGCCTTTCCAGGGTTCGGGCAGCCTCGCCTCCACGATCAAGCTCGGCACCTCGCCCTCGAACCAGATCTTCACCTCGTTCCTGGCCGAACCGCGCACCTACGGCGTCACCGCGCGCATCCGGTTCTAAACGCTCCGTTCGATGGGAGAGGGCGGCGGCGCAGCGATGCGCCGCCGTCTTTCTTTCGGCGTGGGCCCGTCGGGAGCGGGGATCACTATGCCCCGCTGAAAAGGAAAGACGCCGTCACCTTCCGCCCTGTCCTACACGAAACAAATCGTGTACAAGGCGACCCTCAGCTCTTTCTCAGCATCGGTCATACGTAACAAACGCAAAGCCGAACGACCGAAGATGTCGCGTTCAGGTGTCAATTCTGTCAAGACTCGCGGCGTTTATCGGGCTTCGTCAGTGCGATAGGCCTCACGCGGCGAGCGCAGCCTCGTCGCCGACGGCAGCCGCGAGCAACCGTTTCTCCAGCGCCTTCAGCCGCGCCGGGGCGAGGATGCGGTCGCCGGTCAGGTCGGTGATGTAGAAGGTGTCGACCGCACGCTCGCCATAGGTCGCGACATGCGCCGAATGCAGCGTCACCTTCGACTGGACGAGCGCATGGGCGAGTTGGTTGAGCAAGGCCGGCCGGTCGCGCGCATTGACCTCGACGACGGTGAAGCGGTTCGACGCGTGATTGTCGATCAGCACGTTGGGCGCGATGTCGAACGCCTCCGCCCGCGTCCGCGCGGCGGGTTTGGCGACGAGCCGGTCGGCGAGCTTGCCGCGATTGGCCAGCGCATCCTCGATCGCGGTCTTCAGCCGGGCCAGCTGTGCGGGGTCGTCGAACGGCCGGCCCAGCGGGTCCTGCACCAGGAAATTGTCGATCGCCATGCCATCGCGCGTCGTGTGGATGCGCGCGTCGATGATGCTGCCGCCCGCGACATGGATCGCGCCAGCGATACGATAGAATAGGCCGGGGTGGTCGGCGGCGTAGATGGTGACCATCGTCGCGCCGCGTTCGGGATAGACTTCCGCGTCGATCGCCAGCTGCGCCTCGCCCGCCGCCGCGATGAAGCGCGCGTTGCGCAGCAGCACGTCCTCCGGCTCCGCGATCCAATAGGCTTCCGGGAAACGGCGCACGAACGCCTCGTAGCGCGCCGTACCCCAGCCGAGCGCCTCGCCCAGCCGCTGCTGCTTGGCGGTGATCCGCTCGCCGCGCCCGCGCTGCTTGTGGCCCAGGCGCAGCACCTCTTCGGCCTGTTCGTACAGATCGCCGAGCAGCTGGCGCTTCCACCCGTTCCACGTGCCGGGACCCACCGCGCGGATGTCGACGATCGTCAGACAGAGGAGCAGCCGCAGCCGCTCCGCGCTCTGCACCACCGCGCAGAAATCGAGGATCGTCTTGAAATCGGCAAGGTCGCGTTTAAACGCGGTCGCGGACATCAGCAGGTGGTAGCGGACCAGCCACGCCACCGTCTCCGTCTCCGCCGGCGTCAGACCGAAGCGCGGGCACAGCCGCTCGGCGACCTCCGCGCCCAGGATCGAATGGTCGCCGCCGCGCCCCTTGGCGATGTCGTGGAGCAGCACCGCGACATAGAGCACGCGCCGCGACACGATCTGGCGGATGATCGCGGAGGCCATCGGATGATCCTCCCTCAGCAGACCGCGATCGATCTGGCCGAGCAGGCCGATCGCGCGGATCGTGTGCTCGTCGACGGTGTAATGGTGGTACATGTCGAACTGCATCTGCGCGACGACGCGGCCGAAATCCGGCACGAAGCGGCCGAACACGCCGACCTCGTTCATCCAGCGCAGCACCAGTTCGGGATCGCGCGGGGACGTCAGCACGTCGAGGAACATCGCGTTGGCGTGGCGGTCGGCGCGATAGTCGTCGATCAGCTTGGCGTCGCGCGTTGCCGCCCGCCAGGCGAGCGGGTGAATCTCCAGTCCGTGCAGGTCGGCGAGGTGGAACATCTCGACCAGGCGGACGGGATCGGCGCGGAAGAAATCGTCCTCCGGGATCGCCAGCCGCCCGCGGTCGAGCACGAAGCCGTGCAGCTTGCGGGGGCGCCGCCGGATCGTCGGCAGCCCGAACCGCCGCCCGCGCGCCGCGAACCGCTCGTCGAGATGCGCGAGGAACAGGCCGGTCAGCGTGCCGACGGTGCGCGCCTGCAGGAAGTAATATTGCATGAAGCGTTCGACCGCGGGTTTGCCGGGCCGGTCGGAAAAGCGCATGCGCGCGGCGATCTCGCGCTGCACGTCGAAGGTCAGCCGATCCTCCGGCCGCCGCGTGATGCTGTGCAGGTGGCAACGGACCGCCTGCAGGAAATTGTCGGCGCGGTGGAACAGGCGGTACTCGTCCTGCGTCAGCAGCCCGGCGTCGACCAGATCGCGCCCCTGCTGCACGTCGAACACATATTTGCCGATCCAGAACAAAGCGTGCAGGTCGCGCAGGCCGCCCTTGCCCTCCTTGACGTTGGGTTCGACGACGTAGCGCGTGTCGCCCATCTTGCGGTGGCGCGCGTCGCGCTCCGCCAGTTTGTCGGCGATGAAGGCGCGTTCGGTGCCGTGCTGCACCTCGGCGTGGAACCGGCGCGACGCCTCGTCGTACAGGTCGACGTCGCCGGTGACGTAGCGCCCCTCCAGCAAGGCGGTGCGGATCGTGCCGTCCGCCTTCGCCTGGCGCACCATCTCGTCGATGCTGCGGCTGGAATGGCCGACCTTCAGCCCGATGTCCCACAGCGCATACAGCATCGATTCGATCACCTGCTCCGCCCAGGGCGTCTGCTTGCCAGGCGTCAGGAAACCGATATCGACATCGGAATAGGGCGCCATCTCGGCGCGGCCGTAGCCGCCGACCGCGATCAGCGTCAGCCGTTCCCCCGCGGTCGGATTGTGCAGCGGATGCAGCCGCTGCGTCGCGACGTCGAACAGCACGCGCAGCAATTGGTCGACGAGATAGGCCTGCGCGTTCGACGCCTCCAGCCCGCGCGAGGGGTGGGCGAGTAGCCGGCGCTCGATCTCCTGGCGTCCGGCGGCGAGCGCGCTCTTGAGCAGGGCAGCGACCTGCTGGCGCAGCGGCGTGCCGGTTGCATCGAAGGTGGCGATCGTTTCCGCGAGCAGGCGACGATCGACGATCGCGCGGCGGTTGGGCAGATGGTCGAAGCGGCCGGACATGGCCTGCGTCATAGCGCCATCGCAGGCAGCGTCGCTATCCCTCGCGCGCCAGGGCCTTGAGGCGGTAGAGCGTGTCGAGCGCCTCGCGCGGGGTAAGCGCGTCGACGTCGAGGCTCTCGACCTCGGCGCGGATCGCGTCGCACGTCTCTTCTTCGACCTGCGCGGCGGCGGCGAACAGCGGCAGATCGTCGAGGCCGGCGGCGAGCCCGCCCGTCTTCGCGCGCCCCGCCTCCAGCTTGGCGAGCACCGCCTTGGCGCGCGCGATCGTCGCGGGCGGCATCCCCGCGAGCCGCGCGACGGCGAGGCCGTAGCTGCGATCGGCGGGACCGTCCGAAACCTCGTGCAGCAGCACCAGCTCGCCCTTCCATTCGCGCGCGCGGACGTGGTGCAGGCTGAGCGCATCGCAACGTTCGGCGAGCCGCGTCAGTTCGTGGTAATGCGTCGCGAACAGGCAGCGGCAGCGATTGTCCTCGTGGATCGCCTCCACCACCGCCCAGGCGATGGCGAGCCCGTCATAGGTGGAGGTGCCTCGCCCAACCTCGTCCAGGATGACGAAGCTGTGCGGCGTCGCCTGCGCCAGGATCGCCGCGGTCTCGACCATTTCGACCATGAAGGTCGATCGGCCACGCGCCAGATTGTCGGAGGCACCGACACGGCTGAACAGCCGGTCGACGAGGCCGAGCGTCGCGGCGGTCGCGGGGACGTAGCCGCCCGCCTGCGCAAGCACCGCGATCAGCGCATTCTGGCGCAGGAAGGTGGACTTGCCGCCCATGTTGGGGCCGGTGACCAGCCACAGCCGCGAGCGTTCGCCGAGCGCGCAGTCGTTGGCGATGAACCGGTCGCCCGATTTCGCCACGGCCGCCTCGACCACGGGGTGGCGGCCGCCGGTCACCTCGAACCGGGGATCGTCGACCAGAACGGGGCGGCTCCAACCCCCTTCGTCCGCGCGTTCGGCAAGGCCGGCGGCGACGTCGATTCGGGCAAGCGCGTCTGCGGTCGCTGCGATCGCCTCACGCGTCGCCAGTGCGGCGGCTGTCAGCTCCTCCAGATGCGCGGCCTCTGCCGCCAGCGCATGCGCGCCCGCCTGCGACACCTTGGCGGCGACCTCGTGCAGCGCGGGCGTGTTGAAGCGGACGACGCCGGCCAGCGTCTGGCGATGCGTAAAGCCGCTGTCGGCCTGCATCAGCGCGTCCGCCGCTCTGGCCGGGACCTCGACGTGGTAACCGAGCACGTTATTGTGGCGGACCTTGAGCGCGGCGATGCCGGTCGCGGCCTTCATCTCCGCCTCCAGCGCGGCGATCGCGCGGCGGCCGCCCGCGCCGGTATCGCGCAGATCGTCGAGGGCGATGTCGTACCCCGCGGCGATATAGCCGCCGTCGCTTGCCTCGACGGGCGGCGACGGGACGAGCGCGCGCTTGAGCAGGTCGATCAGCGCGCCATGTCCGCGCAGTCGCGGGGCGAGCCGGTCGAGCAGGGACGAAGGTGCCTCGACCCGGCCCAGCCGCTCGCCCAGATGCCACGCCCCGTCGAGGCCGTCGCGCAGCTGGCCGAGATCACGCGGGGACCCGCGCCCCGCCGCGAGCCGGCCGAGCGCGCGGCCGATATCGGGCATCGCCCGCAGCGCGCCGCGCACCTGTTCGCGTAAGCCGGGCTGGTCTTGGAAGAACTGGACGAGGTCGAGCCGCGCCTCGATCGCGGCGCGATCCATCAGCGGCGCGCCGATGTCGCCGGCGAGCAGGCGCGCACCCGCGCCCGTCACCGTGCGGTCGACCGCATCGAGCAACGATCCCTTACGCTGGCCGCCGGTGGTGCAGGTCAGCTCCAGGCTCTCGCGCGTCGCCGCGTCGATCGCCATCGTCTCGGCCGCACGCGACAGCTGCGGCGGGCGCAGGAAGGGCAGCGTGCCCTTGGCCGTATGGTCGAGATAGGCGACCAGCCCGCCGGCGGCGGCAAGCGCGGCGCGGCCGAACTGGCCGAAGCCGTCGAGCGTCGCGACGCCGAACAGCGCCTTCAGCCGCGCCTCGGCCGCGCCGCTGTCGAACGTCTGGCGCGGGCGGAGCGAGGTCGCCGCATCGGCATGCCCGCTGCCTTCTGAGGCCACCACCTCCGCCGCGCCGAGGCGGGCGAGTTCGGCGCCGAGCGCGTCGGCGGCGACGTCGATGACCATGAACTGCCCGGTCGACACGTCCGCTGCGGCGAGCGCGACCGCGCCGCCCGCCTCGCCGATCGCGACGCACCAATTGTCGGATCGCGCGTCGAGCAGCGCCTCCTCGGTCAGCGTGCCCGCCGTGACGAAGCGGACGATCGCGCGGTTGACCAGCGCCTTGCTGCCCCGCGCCTTGCGCGCGGCCTCCGGGCTTTCGGTCTGTTCGGCGATCGCGACGCGGTGGCCCGCCTTGATCAGCCGTTGCAGATAGGCGGTGGCGGCATGGACGGGCACCCCGCACATCGGCACCTTTTCGCCGCCATGCTCGCCACGCGCGGTGAGCGCGATGTCGAGCACGCCGCTCGCGATGCGCGCATCATCGAAGAACAGTTCGAAGAAATCGCCCATGCGATAGAAGAGCAGGCAATCCTCCGCTTCGGCCTTCAACGCCAGATATTGCGCCATCATCGGGGTGGGTGCGGTCATCGGTGGTGGGCGCTGTTCTTCGAAGGGATCGGGGGTGCCGGCGGCCGACCGGCTATAGGTCGCGGCCCTGGCAATGCCTAGCACGGGTTGAAAGCCCCGCCCGAAATGGCCAAGAGCCGTAGCGTCCCCAGCCGCCCGCGAGGTCCCATGTCCGAAAATGCGTCCGTCCAGTTCTCCGAACGCGAGGCCCTGCTGTTCCATTCCGAGGGGCGGCCCGGCAAGATCGAGATCGTCGCGTCGAAGCCGATGGCGACGCAACGCGACCTCGCGCTCGCCTATTCGCCCGGTGTCGCGGTGCCGGTGCAGGCGATCGCGGACGATCCCGCCACCGCATACGATTATACCGCCAAGGGCAATCTGGTTGCGGTCATTTCCAACGGCACCGCAATTCTGGGCATGGGCAACCTCGGCGCGCTCGCGTCCAAGCCGGTGATGGAGGGCAAGGCGGTGCTCTTCAAGCGCTTCGCCGACGTCGATTCGATCGACATCGAGCTGAAGACGGAGGACGTCAACCGCTTCATCGATGCGGTCGAACTGATGGAGCCGACTTTCGGCGGCATCAATCTCGAGGATATCAAGGCGCCCGAATGCTTCATCATCGAGCAGGCGCTCCGCGAACGGATGAACATACCCGTCTTCCATGACGACCAGCACGGCACCGCGATCATCTGCGCGGCAGGCCTCATCAACGCCTGTCTGCTGACCGGGCGCAAGCTCGACGAGATCAAGCTGGTCGTCAACGGCGCGGGCGCGGCGGCGATCGCCTGCACCGAGCTGATGAAGGCGATGGGCGTGCGCCACGACAACGTCATCATGTGCGACAAGACGGGCGTCATCTATCAGGGCCGCGACGATGTGAATCAGTGGCAGTCGGCGCACGCCGCCGCCACCGACCGCCGCACGCTGAAGGAGGCTTTGGTCGGCGCGGACGTGTTCCTCGGCCTGTCGGCGGCGGGCGCGCTGAAGGGCGACATGGTGATCGAGATGGCGGACGCGCCGATCATCTTCGCCATGGCCAATCCGGTTCCCGAGATCCTGCCCGAAGAAGCGAAGACCGCGCGCCCCGACGCGATCATCGCCACCGGCCGCTCGGACTATCCGAACCAGGTCAACAATGTGCTCGGCTTCCCCTTCATCTTCCGCGGCGCGCTCGACGTGCGCGCGACGGGGATCAACGACGACATGAAGATCGCCGCGGCCAAGGCGATCGCCGACCTGGCGCGCGAGCGCGTGCCCGAAGAGGTGGCGGCGGCCTATGGCGTCAGCCACAGTTTCGGCCCCGATTACATCATCCCCGCGCCGTTCGACCCGCGCCTGATGGAGGAAGTGCCCGCCGCGGTCGCCAAGGCGGCGATGGATTCGGGGCTGGCGACCAAGCCGATCCTCGACATGCAGGCGTATCGCCAGTCGCTGCGCGCCCGCCTCAACCCGACGACCTCGGTGCTCAGCCTCGCCTATGAGGGCGCGCGCGCGCGGCCCAAGCGCGTGCTGTTCGCGGAGGGTGAGGAAGAGGTCGTCCTGCGCGCCGCGATCGCGTTCAAGGAGGGGGGGTACGGCACGCCGGTGCTGGTCGGGCGCGACGACGTCCACGACAAGCTGCGCGACCTGGGCGTCAATCCGGAAGACTATGAGGTGCACAACAGCCGCGTGTCGCCGCTGGTCCCCAAGATGGTCGACTTCGTCTATGCGCGCCTGCAACGCCGCGGCTATCTGCGCCGCGACGTCGAGCGGATGATCAACCAGGATCGCAACGTCTTCGGCTCGGCGATGCTGCAGCTGGGCGAGGCCGATGCGATGATCACGGGCATCACGCGCACGTGGGCCGAATCGATGCGCCAGGTGAAGCGCGTCATCGATCCCGAAGCGGGGCGCACGCCGTTCGGCATCCATATCATGGTCGGCCAGAGCCACACGGTGTTTATCGCCGACACGACCGTCAACGAGCGGCCGACGGGCGAGCAACTCGCCGACTTCGCCGAACAGACCGCGCAGGTCGCGCGCCGCATGGGCCACGAGCCGCGCGTCGCGATGCTCAGCTATTCGACGTTCGGCAATCCGAAGGGCGCGTGGGTCGACAATATCCGCGACGCGGTGTCGGTGCTCGACGCGCGCGGCGTCGGCTTCGAATATGAAGGCGAGATGCCGCCCGACGTCGCGCTCAATCCGAAGCAGCTGGCGAACTATCCGTTCGCGCGCCTTTCCGGCCCGGCGAATATCCTGATCATGCCGGGCCTGCAGTCCGCGCATATCGCCGCGAAGCTGCTGCGCGAGCTGGGCGGTGACAGTGTCATCGGCCCGATGCTGATCGGCATGGAAAAGCCGATCCAGATCGCGCCGATGACCTCCACCGCGAGCGAGCTGGTGACGCTGGCGGTGCTCGCCGCGGGTGGTATCGCGCGCTGAGCCCGGACCCGGCCGCCGTCGCATTTCTCCCCTCCCGTTTGCGGGAGGGGGCACAATTCAGGGATCGTCAGCCGTCGATGCTGGTTCCCAGCGCGGCGTGGACCAGGCCGCCGTCGACAGTGATCGTCTCGCCGATCACGTAATCGCCGGCGCGGCTGGCGAGGTAGATCGCTGCGCCCGCCATATCCTCATCCGTGCCGATTCGACCTGCGGGAATCCCTTGCGCCACCGCAGCGCCATGGTCGCGCGCGGCACGGTTCATCTCGCTGGCGAAGGCGCCCGGTGCGATCGAAGTGACGTTGACATGGTCACGCACCAGCCGCGCCGCCATCCGCTTGGTCAGATAGATCAGCGCTGCCTTGGACGCATGATAGCTGTACGTTTCCCACGGGTTGAGGCGCTGGCCGTCGATCGAGGTGATGTTGATGACCTTGGCCGGGCGGTCCGGCGTCGCGGCGGCCTTGAGCAGGCCGTGCAGCGCCTGCGTAAGGAAGAAGGGCGATTTGACGTTGAGGTCCATCACCTTGTCCCACCCGCTTTCTGGAAATTCTTCGAACGGCACGCCCCACGCCGCGCCCGCATTGTTGACGAGTATGTCGAGCCGCTCCTCTCGCTCCGCCAGCGCGGCGGCGAGCGCGCGCACCCCCGCCACCGTGGAGACATCCGCGGGCAGAGGGATGCACTTTGGGCCGAGCGCGGCGGCGGTATCCTCGCACGCCCCCGCCTTGCGGCTGGAGACGTAGACCGTCGCGCCCTGCTGGATGAAGCCGCTCGCGATCATCTTGCCGATGCCGCGGCTGCCGCCGGTGACGAGGGCGATGCGGCCGTTGAGGCGGAACAGGTCAGTGGTGTTCACGAGGGCTCCTGGGACAATAGGTGCGCCGGGGCGTGCGGCAAGAAAGTCGGGCGTAAACGTACCGAACCGTCATTCCCGCGAAGGCGGGAATCTAGGCCGGCTGACGTGGCGGCTCCGCCGATGAACCTGCGCGTCTGGATCCCCGCCTGCGCGGGGACGACAATGGGCCGGGTGCGGTGTTCGATGTCATCCCCTTTCGCCCCGAGCATCACCCGCCCCTTTTCATCGTCTCGCGCGCAATGATAACCTGCTGGATCTGGCTGGTGCCTTCGTAGATGCGGAACAGGCGGACGTCGCGATACAGGCGTTCGATGCCGTAATCGGCGATATAGCCCGCCCCGCCGAAAATCTGCACCGCCTTGTCCGCGACGCGGCCGACCATCTCGCTGGCGAAATATTTGGCCGCGGCCGATTCGAGGACGACGTCCTTGCCATCATCCTTCGCCTGCGCCGTCTCCAGCACCATCGCGCGCGCGACGAGCGCCTCGGTCTTCATGTCGGCGATCATGCCCTGGATCAGCTGGTGATGCGCGATCGGCTGGCCGAACTGCTTGCGCTCGCCGGCATAAGCGACGCTGTCGGCGATCAGCCGCTCGGCGACGCCGACGCAGACCGCGGCGATGTGCAGGCGCCCCCGATCGAGCACGCGCATCGCGATCTTGAACCCCTCGCCCTCCGCGCCCAGCCGGTTTTCGACCGGCACGGGGACTTCGTCGAAATTGACGTCGGCGACCTTCGCGCCTTTCTGTCCCATTTTCTTTTCGGGTTCGCCGATCGACACGCCGGGAAGGTCGCGCGGGACGAGGAAGGCGGAAACGCCGCGCGCGCCCGGTTCGTCGCCCGTCCGCGCCATTACGGTGAACAGCTGCGCCTTGTCCGCATTGGTGATGTAGCGCTTCGTGCCGGACAGGCGGTAGACGTCGCCGTCACGGACCGCGCGCGTCTTGACGCTGCCCGAATCGCTGCCGACGTCGGGTTCGGTCAGCGCGAAGCTGGTGACGATCTCGCCGCTGGCGATACGCGGCAGCCATGCCGCCTTTTGCTCGGGCGTGCCGGCCATGACGAGTCCCTGGCTGCCGATACCGACATTGGTGCCGAAGGTGGAGCGGAAGGCAGGGGTGGTGCGGCCCATCTCGATCGCGACCTTCGCTTCTTCCAGCATCGTCAGGCCGAGGCCGCCATATTCCTCCGCGATCGACAGGCCGAACAGGCCCATCGCCTTCATCTCGTCGACCAAGGCGTCGGGGATCGCGTCCGCCGCCTCCACCTCCGCCTCGAGCGGACGCAGTCGTTCGGCGACGAAGCGGCGGATGGTGTCGATCAGCGCGTCGAAGGTTTCGGGGTCGAGGGCCATGGCCGTGTCCTTGCGATAACGGTTGCGAAGGGTAGGGTGCGGGAGCGGAGTGGGCAAACCCAAAATTCTAAATCGACGCAGATGCCAGCTTTGCCGTAGCATAAGATGATACCGGCGCAGCCATTCATCATAATCCTTTGAAGGCAGGAGCCCCGGTTTCATGAGCGGACGCCCGTCACTGGGTTTCGCGCTGAGCTCCTCAGATTGCAGGAGGATGCGCGCGTTTCTGTACGAAACCGGCCCGATCTGCGCGGAACCTTGGTAAATTGGGACAGCCTTTCGCCCTCGCTTCGTCGCACGGTGAGCCGTTCATCTGCGCTTCACAACCGTTCGCCGGAAAGCGCCCGCCGCCCCTCTATGCCGGGGGAACGATGTTGCGTAGCGCCATCCTCGACGAACGGGTTTTGACCGGGGGGTCACCAAGTGTTGAAGAAGCTGGCAGCGCAGGTTGCGCTGATATTCTCTTGCGGCCTGATGATGGCCTCTCCGGCGGCGGCGCAATTCTGGCAGTGTGCGCCCTACGCCCGCGAGGTTTCCGGCATCGCGCTGCACGGCAACGCCAACACCTGGTGGGGTCAGGCGGCGGGCCGCTACCAGCGCGGGCACAAGCCCGAAGTCGGCTCGGTCCTCTCCTTCCAGTCCACCCGCCGCATGCGCGTCGGCCACGTCGCGATGGTGTCGCAGGTGGTCAGCGATCGGGAAGTGCTGCTGACGCACGCCAACTGGTCGCGCCCCGGCCAGATCGAGCGCAACGTCCGCGCCGTCGACGTTTCCGCCGCCGGCGACTGGAGCGAAGTCAAGGTGTGGTACGGCCCGAACGGCGGTCTCGGCACGTCGAGCTACCCCACCAACGGCTTCATCTATTCGGGTCATGCGCCGGCGGATGCCGACGCGGTGCCGGCGAGCCGCGACGACGTCGCCGCCGCCAACCTGGCGATGATCGCGACCTCTGCTGTGGTGCCGGTCAAGCCGGTTGCGGATCGCTGATCCTCACCTACATCATCGCATGCGAAGAGGGGCCCGGAAACGGGCCCTTTTTTTGTGGCGTTGGGGGAAGGCGTCGCACGCGGGGGATGACATTCTTTTTCCCTGACGAAGGCCTGGGTCCATTTGGGCATCGCCTATGGCGGCCGCAACATGGGGTCATTCCGCATCCCCAGTTGGGCCCCGGCCGTCGCCGGGAGGATGGTATGGTTTGGAGGCAATACCCCTTTTCAGCGCAGGCTGACCCGGGTCACGCCGGACGGAAGGTCATCGCGACGCCGTTCATGCAATAGCGCTTGCCGGTCGGCTTGGGTCCGTCGTCGAACACATGGCCGAGATGCCCGCCGCACCGGCTGCAATGCACCTCGACGCGCTCTTCGAGCAGCGATCGGTCCGTCTTCGTCCCGATCGCGCGCGGCAGCGGCGCCCAGAAGCTGGGCCAGCCGGTGCCGCTGTCGAACTTGGTCTTCGATGAGAAAACGGGTTGCGCGCATCCTTTGCACTGGAACGTACCCGCACGATGCTCGTCATTGAGCGGGCTGGAAAAGGGACGCTCGGTGCCCTCATGCCGCAATACGTTCCACGCGGCGTCGCCCAGCTTCTTGCGCCAGGCGGCATCGCTCATCTGGACGGGATAGGTCGCGGCATCGGCGGGCGCGGCGCGACAGCCCCAGAGCACCGCGCCGGCAAAACCGGTGGCGGCGAGTGACAGCAGCGAGCGGCGGGTGGGATCGATGGTCATGACGTGAGATATGGGGACGCCGTTGCGCTTGCCCAGACCCACGCAGCATTATGATCCACGTTGGAACCGCCACGTGGGCTGCGGGGTTGAGCGCGACGAAAGGTGCAACCAAGATCATGTCTTTTCAACAACTTGAGCCGCCGCTTCCGGTCCATGTCCTCGACAAAGGATCGGGCTACGCCTTTGCGGTGATCGACTATGGGCAGGAGCATAACCTGATCTGGGTCACCGCGATCAACGATACGGGCGAGATCTGGTGTGCGCCCAATCCCCGCGTGCGTTTGCAGGCAAACTGGACGATGGGCCGGGCCAAGCCGCCCGCGCTGACGCCGCGTGACAATGGCGATTGTTCGGGCAGTGCCGAGCCATTGAAGGTGCAGACGGTCAAGCCGAACTGATCGGGTCATCGCCCTGACCGCCAGACCGCCAAGAAAAAGGGGAGGGGCCTTGCGGCGCCTCCCCTTTTTCGTTGCGGCTAATCCGGACGATCAGGCGGCGAGCTTGCGCAGCACGTACTGCAGGATGCCGCCGTTGAGGAAATATTCCAGCTCATTGACGGTATCGATGCGGCAGCGCGTCTCGAACGTTTCGATGCTGCCGTCGGCGCGCTTCAGCGTCACTTCGACGGTCTGACGCGGGCGCAGGCCGGCAACGCCCTGAATCGTGAACGTCTCCGTGCCGTCCAGCTTGAGCGTCTGGCGCGTCACGCCTTCGGCGAACTGCAACGGCAGTACGCCCATGCCGACGAGGTTCGAGCGGTGGATACGCTCGAAGCTTTCGGTGATGACCGCGCGCACGCCGAGCAGGTTGGTGCCCTTCGCCGCCCAGTCGCGCGACGAGCCGGTGCCGTACTCCTTGCCGGCGACGACGACGAGCGGCGTGCCGTCCGCCTTGTGACGCATCGCGGCGTCGTAGATCGGCATCACTTCGCCATTGTACTGCGTCATGCCGCCTTCGACGCCCGGCACCATCTCGTTCTTGATGCGGATGTTGGCGAAGGTGCCGCGGACCATGACCTGGTCGTTGCCGCGGCGCGCGCCGTAGCTGTTGAAGTCCTTGCGCGCGACCTGACGCTCGGTCAGCCACTTACCAGCGGGGCTGTCCGCCTTGATCGAGCCCGCCGGGCTGATGTGGTCGGTGGTAATCGAATCGCCCAGGATCGCGAGCGGCTTCGCCTCGATGATGTCGTGGACCGGCTTCGGGGTCATTTCCATGCCCTCGAAATACGGCGGGTTGGCGACATAGGTCGACGCCGCGGGCCAGGCGTAGGTCGCCGAGCCGGTCACGTCGATCTCGCGCCACTTGGCGTCGCCGGCGTAGACGTTGCCGTAGCGGCTGCGGAACATCTCGTCGTCGATGTTCGCCGCCATCGTCTCGGCGACCTCCTGGTTGGTCGGCCACACGTCCTTGAGGAACACGTCCTGGCCGTCCTTGCCCTGACCGAGCGGGGTTTCGACCATGTCCTGCGTTACGGTGCCCTTCAGCGCGTACGCGACGACGAGCGGCGGCGAGGCGAGGAAGTTGGCGCGGACGTCGGGCGAGACGCGGCCTTCGAAGTTGCGGTTGCCCGACAGGACGGAGGCGGCGACGAGGTCGTTTTCGTTGATCGCGGCCGAGATCGGACCCGGCAGCGGGCCCGAATTGCCGATGCAGGTGGTGCAGCCATAGCCGACGAGGTTGAAGCCGATCGCGTCGAGGTCGGCGGTGAGGCCGGACTTGTTGAGGTAATCGGTGACGACCTGCGAGCCGGGCGCGAGGCTGGTCTTCACCCATGGCTTGGGCTTGAGGCCGAGCGCGTTCGCCTTGCGCGCGACCAGACCGGCAGCGACGAGCACGCTGGGGTTGGAGGTATTGGTGCAGCTGGTGATCGCGGCGATCACGACGTCGCCGTCGCCGATATCATGGCCGCGCTCGGCGACGTCGACGCGCGAGGGGCGCTGCTTGTTGTAGAGCTTGGAGAGGTCGCCGTTGAACACCTCATCCACCTTGCCGAGCGACACGCGGTCCTGCGGGCGCTTCGGGCCGGCGAGCGACGCGGTGACGGTGCCCATGTCGAGTTCCAGCGTGTCGGTGAACACGGGGTCGGCGGCATCGTCGTGGCGCCAGAAGCCGTTGGCCTTGGCATAGGCTTCGGTCAGCGCGATCGTGTCTTCGGGCCGCGCGGTCAGGCGCATGTATTCGATCGTCTTGTCGTCGATCGGGAAGAAGCCGCAGGTCGCGCCATATTCGGGTGCCATGTTGGCGATCGTCGCGCGGTCGGCAAGCGTCATCGACGACAGGCCCGGGCCGTAGAACTCCACGAAGCGGCCGACGACGCCCTTGGCGCGCAGCATCTGCGTGACGGTGAGCACCAGATCGGTGGCGGTGATGCCTTCCTTGAGCGCGCCGGTCAGCTTGAAGCCGACGACTTCGGGGATCAGCATACTGACCGGCTGGCCGAGCATCGCCGCTTCCGCCTCGATTCCGCCGACGCCCCAGCCAAGTACGCCCAGGCCGTTGACCATCGTGGTGTGGCTGTCGGTGCCGACGAGCGTGTCGGGATAGGCGATCGCGGCGGTGCCGGTGGCGTTGTCGCCGGCTTCGGTCGACGACCAAATCGCCTGGCTGACATATTCCAGGTTCACCTGGTGGCAAATGCCGGTGCCCGGCGGCACGACCTGGAAGTTGTCGAGCGCCTTGGAGCCCCACTTCAGGAATTCGTAGCGTTCGCCGTTGCGCTGATATTCGAGGTCGACGTTATCCTCGAACGCCTGCGGCGTGCCGAATTCGTCGACCATGACCGAATGGTCGATGACGAGGTGGACGGGGACCTGCGGGTTGATCTTGGCCGCGTCACCGCCGAGCTTGGTGATCGCGTCGCGCATGGCCGCCAAGTCGACGACGCAGGGCACGCCGGTGAAATCCTGCATCAGCACGCGCGCGGGGCGATACTGGATCTCGCGGTCGCTACGACGCTCCTGTTGCCAGTCGACGATCGCCTTGACGTCCTCCTCCGTCACGGTCTTGCCGTCTTCGAAGCGGAGCATGTTCTCGAGCAGCACCTTCATCGAGAAGGGCAGGCGGCTGATATCGCCGAACTTTTCCGCCGCCTTGGCAAGGCTGAAATAGTCATAAGCCTTGCCGCCGACGTCGAGCGTCGTGCGGGTGTTGAGGCTGTCCTGGCCGATGGCGGTCATGTCGTGTCCCTTCTGTGTGGCTCGACTCGCGCCTGGGGGAACACGGCGTTTGTGGACGCCGCGCGGGCGCGCGAGGAGCGCTTGGCTAAGCCTGTCGTCGCGCGGGCCTTAGCAAGGGGTTATCGATGGGGAAAGACGGCTTTGCGGCAGAGCGGCATATCGGCCGCCGACGCGGCGTCAGGCTTGGGGCAGCAGGCTCTTGCCGCGCGTGATGATGACGCGATCGCCCAGCTTCGCCTGCGCGAACAACAGCCGCGCGAATGCGACCGGCACACCGATGCAGCCATGCGTCGCATAGCCCCATTCGACCTTCGACCCGTGGATCGCGACGCCGTCCGCGGTCAGCCGGAGCGTATAGGGCATCGGCGCGTTGCCATAGGTGCGCGACACGTGTCGCGCATCCTTCATCAGGATCGGAAAGGTGCCGAGTGGCGTCGGCTTCTCGTCGGCGCCGTACAGGATCGCCGCCGCCCCGATTTCATAGCCGCCGCGAAACACCGACAAAGTCTGGGCGGCGAGGTCGACGGTGATGATCAGCGGGCCGTCGGGAACGCCCTTGTCGTCCCAGGCATAGTCGCCGAACTTGATCGGCCCGATGTCGAGCACGCGCTTGATCGTCATGTCGACCGGCATCGGCGTCGGGACAGGCAAGGGAGAAGGCGCGAGCTTGCGGGGCGCCGACGCCGGCGCGGCGGTGGTCGGGGCGGCGGTCGGCTTAGCGGCGGCGGTTCGCACTGGGGACGTTTTGGCCGCGGCGACGGGGGTTCCGCGCGTCGGGGCATAAGCGATCATCGCGCCCGCGGCGATGCCGCCGCCCGCGAGGGCGAGGATCGTCTTCGCCAGAGCGGTGCGGGGCGGGGCCATCGGCGAATCGTCCTCCATAAAAACCGTACGGAACGGCGCGATCATCGTCGATCCAAGCGGCGCTGCCCAGCCGTGAAACGGCGACGTGCCAGGCTGGCACGAAAGTCCTTGGCATAAATCAGTCTGAACCGGCCGAATTCGGACAAAAAAGTCGCGCAATCGGGGTTTTCACCCGATCCGGTAACCATGATAGGATAGGAATTCGCCCATTATGAGGATGGTGGAACGAGTGTCGAAGTCCGGGCGTGCAGCTGGTGATGATCGCTGGAGGCGTGATGCCGTGGGACGGTGAGGGCGCCGATCCCGCGCGGTTCGATCGCCTGTCGCCGCGCCAGCGCGATTGCCTGCGCGGCGTCCGCGCGCTCAAGGGGTCGAAGGAGATCGCGGGCGAACTCGGCATCGAGAAGTCGACGGTCGACGGCTATCTGACCGAAGCGGTACGCATCCTGGGCGCGCGCAACCGGCGCGAGGCGGCGTTGGCGTTCGGCGCATATGAAGATGCGCTGGGGGTGTCAGGCGACGGGATCGATGGTGGGTCCGTTGCGCCCCCCGTATTCACCGCTGATCCCGAGACCCCCGACAAAATCGGGGGGCATTCTGCGCGGCTGGCGACGACCCCTGCCGATCCGCCAATCGCCGCTTCGCCGGACGAGACGATCGACAGGCAACCGGGGGCGCCCGGGGAGCGACCGATGCCGGTCGCCTCTCCGGGACTGCGGTTGCCCTTCCGGCGGAAAGGGCAGGCGCGCAACACGCTGACGATCGGTGACCGGTTGCTCTGGATCCAGGCCATCGCTCTGGGCATCGCCGTCGGTTTCGGCATGCTGATGACGGGTCTCCAGGCGCTGACCGGGCTGATCGCGGCGGTATCGCGCTCCCTTTCCTGACCCAACAGGACCCGACAGGGTGGAAAGGTGGCTATGTCCTACGCGAATTCGCAAGATGCGCTCGACGCCGTCGCGCAGCTGCTGTGGAAGCTTGAAACCCAGCTCGATGAGGCGTTCGCGACCGGGGGCGAATTGCTCGCCTCGCTGCCGCGCGCCCGCGCCGCCGCCAACCTTCCGGCGATCGCCGGGCAGCAGGCGTTCGAAGTTCTCAGCCAGGCGATCATGGCGATCGGCGCCGCGCGCGGTCACACCGTCGCCGGCCACCGCGTCGTCGAGAAGGTCGGGCGCCAGATCGGGTATGAGACGAGCTTCGGCGACGAAAAGCCAAAGCCCGATTTCGCCCCGACGGGCGCGGACGCAGGCCACCTGCGGATCGCGGCCTGACGACGGCTCATGGCTTGGTCACCATCATGCTCCTTTGGCTGACCAAGCCATGACCCTTCGTGCGCCATCCGATGTGTCCATGGTTCATGCCGCATGATCCACGTGCTCGTCTTCAACCTCGTACTGGGGATCGCCTGTGCGCTAGCGCTCTACGCGGGCGGCGCGCCGGAGCGCTGGACGGCGCTGATCTTCATCGTCGGGGCGGCCGCGACCTTCATCGCGCCCTTCTACAACGCGCAGCATCCGTTCGGGCGGCTCGAGCCGATGCTGCTCGGCGTCGACGTGCTGATGCTGATCGGACTGGTCGGCATCGCGGTGCGGGCGGACCGGTACTGGCCGCTCTACGTCAGCGCGCTGCATCTGATCACGATCGCGGTGCACGGCGTGAAGGCGATCCAGCCCGATCTGGTGCCATGGATGTACGCCGGGGCGAGCGGCAAGATCGCCTACCCCATGCTGCTGCTGCTCGCGATCGGCGCGGTGCGGCATCGCGACCGCGTCGCGCGCTTCGGCAGCGATCCCGACTGGTCGCCCCTGTGACTAATGGCCCTGTGACTAATGGCCCCGTGACGAATGGCCCTGTGACGAACGGCACGCCTTATCATGACCGCTGACATCCGGCTGCTGCGCTGGCCCGAACGGGATCGCGACGATTACGAGCGCCTCGCCGCCGCGATCGAGCGCGTGCGTAGCGCCGCGGCGCGCACGCGTGGCGAAATGGCGGCGACCGTGCCCACCGGGCCGGTCGAACCGAGCGATCTGGAACGTGCGAAGGCGCTGCTGGCGCAGCGGCGCGCGCGCGATCGTGCCGCCGGCGCGCTGGCGGAGGTGTTCGGCGAGCCCGCCTGGGACCTGCTGCTCGCGATGTTCGTTGCGGAAGGGGAGCAGCGCGTGCTGCATCTGGCGGAGGCCGTGGAGGCGGCGGGCATCCGCTTGCCCGTCGCGCGGCGGTGGCTGGCGGTGATGGGCGAGCGCGGCCTGATCGCGGGGGGCGACGACGATCCCGATCCGCGCCTGACGCTGAGCGCGCAGGGGCGCACTCTGGTGTTGCGCTGCGTCAGCGAGGTCTAAGCGGACTTCAGCGGTGGCCGGTCAGCCGCTCGACTTCATCGCGCATCATCTCCAGCCCCTGAAAGATATGCGTCGCGGCGACCGACTGGCCGAGATCGTCGGCGAGCCGGACGAGTTCGTCGCCCAGCGCGATCGCCCGCATCAGCAGGTCGCCGCGAATCTGGCGGTGCATGGCGTCATCGGGCTTTCCCATCATCGCGCCTTGTAGCCTCGCGGCGACGGCGCGCAACGGCGACGGTGTCCGTGCGTTCAGCCGGAACGACAGGGTGTGACGACAATCGCCACCGTTATGGAGAGAACCGATGGCCGACGAGGCGAAACCGACGGGATCCGACCAGGCCGGCCAGGGTGCCGACATGATGCGCGACATGGCCGATCGCTGGCGCGAAGCCGGCGAAAAGGCGCGCGACAGCTTTACCGATCACATGCTCGATCCGGCTCGCCGCGCCGGCGAGGCGATGCGCGCCGGCGGTCGTCAGGCCGCGGAAGGTGGCCAGGCGATCGGCCTCAAGATGCTCGAAGTCGCGGAGCGCAACACGCAGGAGGCGTTCGCGGCGATGCGGGAGGCGGCGCAGGCCCGCGATCTTGCTGAGGTGATGCGCATCCAGGGGCAGTTTCTGCGTGGGCAGGGCGAACGGGCGATGACCCAGGCACGCGAGATCGGCGAGATGATCGTGCGGATCGGCCGCGAATCGGTGGCGCAGCCGCGCGGCGACCGACACCCCGACGAGGACGCGAAATAGGAGTTCCGCTCCGCGCGGCCCGATTGCCAGCGGCGGATTTGCGACATAGCCTCCCCATCCTGAGAAGGGGGACAGGCCATGCACGCACCGCCGCAATCGGGCTGGATCAGTTATGCGATCACAGCGGGCATCATCGCCGTGGTGATGACGCTGCGTTGGCGCCGGATGCGCCAGGTGCGACCGCTGAAGATCGAGCATCTTTGGATCGTGCCCGCGCTCTACGCGGTCGCGGTCGTCGCAACGTTCGCCGCGGTGCCGCCGCACGGCATCGCCTGGCTGTTCTGTCTGTTTGCGCTAGGGCTGGGGGCCGCGCTCGGTTGGCAGCGCGGGCGTATGATGCGTCTGTCGGTCGATCCGGCGACACAAGCCCTCAACCAGACGGGGTCGCCCGCCGCGATGCTGTTCCTGCTCGCGCTGGTCGCGGTGCGCAGCGGCGCGCGATCCGTCGCCGGGATGGGCGGCGGCGCGATCGGTCTCGATCCGATGGCGGTGACCGACATGCTGATGATGCTGGCGCTCGGCCTGTTCACCGCACAGCGGATCGAGATGTATTTGCGCGGCAGACGCCTGCTGGCGGAGGCGCGCGCCGCCGCAGCGTGAACCGCGCGGGTCCGTTGCGTGATCGCCGCTTGCTCGATTGCGTGGCGGCGCCACCCCGGCCTATGGCGACGGCATGATCGATCCCGGCGCCGAAGCGGACCTGCCAGCGCCGCACCGCGGTCGCCGCGCCATCCCGTCCTTCGGGCGGGGTGGGCGGATCGCGCTGGGTGTCGCCATCGTCCTGCTCGCCGCGCTGATCGCGATCTGGGTGGTGCGCAAGCCGATCGCGGGCCGGGTCATCGATGATGCCCTTGCCAAGCGCGGCGTCGCGGCGCGCTACACGATCGGGGCGCTCGGCGTCGGCGAGCAGCGGCTGACCGATCTGGTGATCGGCGATCCGCGCCGGCCGGACCTCGTCGCCGATTGGGTGGAGACGCGCACCGCCTTCGGTGTCGGCGGCCCGCGGCTGGTCGGTGTGCGCGCAGGGCATGTCCGTGTCCGCGGCCGCGTCGTCGACGGCCGCATCACGCTGGGCGAGATCGACAAGCTGCTGACCGGCGCGCGCGCCGCGCCGGGCAAGTCGCCGGCGTTGCCGGCGATGCGCGTCGACATCGCCGATGCGCGCATGCGGCTGGAAACGCCGGTGGGCCTCGTCGGGCTGAAGCTGGCGGGCAAAGGGCGGCTCGACGACGGGTTCGCCGGGCGCGTTGCCCTGGTTGCGCCGACGCTCGCCATCGCGGGATGCGAGGTGCGCGGAGCGCGTGCGGCGATGCGGCTGCGCGTATCGAACGGAGCGCCCCGGCTGGCCGGTCCGGTGCGGGGCGACGCCGCGGCGTGCGGCGGCGTGCGGATCGCGCGGGGGGAAACGGACATCGATGCGACGGTCGGCCCCGCGCTCGATCGGTGGCAGGGACGCGTGCATCTTGCAGGCGGACCGGCGGCAGTATCGGACGCGCGCGCCGCGCAACTGGCCGGCACGATCGACTTCGCGGGCAATGCGTCTGCGACGCACGGCACGGTCGACCTGTCGCTGCGACAACTGCGCGCGGGGGGTGAAAGCGCTGCGGCGATCGGCGTCACGGGGACCTATGCGATCGGCGCGACGCAGCGCTTCGACGGGCGCGTCGCCGTGACCGGTGGCCGGAGCATGCGATTGGGGCAGCGGGATATCGCCGCGCTCGGCGCGGGCACGCCGCTCGCGCCGCTGATCCGCCGCGGCGGTGCGGCGCTCGTCGCGGCCGCAGGCCGGTTCGACGGCCGCGCGTCCATCGCGGTGGCGCAGCGCAGCGGCGCCGGCATCCTCGCCGTCTCCGCGGTCGACATCGTCGCGCAGACGGGGGCCCGGCTACGACTGGCGGGCCAGGGCATCCGCTATCGCTGGCCGGATGGTGCGCTCAGCGCCGATGCGCGCGCGACGCTGGCGGGTGGCGGGCTGCCCGGCGCCGTCGCGACGCTGTCGCGCTCGCCGGCCGGGACGATCCGTGGCCGGATCGTGATGGCGCCTTACACCGCGGGCGACGCAAGGCTCGCGCTGGCGCCGATGTCGATCGTCGCTGCGCCCCGCGCCGGCGTGCGGATCGTCACTACCGCGCGGCTGTCGGGTCCGATCGGGACGGGCGGCCGGATCGACGGCGCGATGCTGCCCGTCGACCTGCGCATCGATCCGCGCGGCGGCATAGCGTTCGATCCCGGCTGCGTGCCCTTCGCCTTCGACAGGCTCGCGGTCGGCGGGCTGGTGCTCGACCCCATCCGCACGCGGCTCTGCGCGCAGGGGGCGGCGCTGGTGTCGACGCGCGGCGGCGTGGTCGACGGCGGTGCACGGCTCGGCGCGACGCACTGGACCGGGCGGCTGGGCGCAACGCCGATCGACGTCGTCGCGACGGGCGCGGACCTGCGTCTGCGCGACCGGGGCTTTGCGATCGCGGGCCTTGCGACGCGGCTCGGCAGCGCGGATCGCGTGACGCGGATCGATGTCGCGCAGCTGACCGGACAGCTCGACGGATCGGGCATCGCCGGCCAGTTCAGCGGCGGCGCGGGGCAGATCGGCGCGGTGCCGTTATTGCTGGGCGAGGCGGCGGGCGACTGGACGTTCCGCGGCGGGCGGCTGGCGCTGACCGGCGGGCTGACGGTGCGCGATGCGGCGGACGCGCCCCGATTCAACCCGATGCGCGGGCACGATGTCACGCTGACGCTCGCCGACAACGTCATCCGCGCAGGCGGCACGCTGGCCGAGCCGACGACGGGCACGAAGGTCGCCGACGTCACGATCGTCCACGATCTGGCGACGGGGGCGGGCGACGCCGACCTCGCGGTGCCGGGCATCACCTTCACCAAGGCGTTCCAGCCCGATCTGCTCACCCGGCTGACCTATGGCGTCGTCGCGGAGGTCGCGGGGACCGTGACCGGGGAGGGGCATATCGGCTGGACCCCCGCGGGCGTCACCTCGACCGGGCGATTCGCGACGAAGGACATGAACCTCGCGGCCGCCTTCGGCCCCGTCACGGGCCTGTCGACGACGCTCCAGTTCACCGACCTGCTCAACCTGGAGAGCGCGCCGGGGCAGGTGGCGACGATCAAGAGCGTCAATCCGGGCGTCGCCGCGAACGACGGGACGATCCGGTACCAGACGCTGCCCGGCAACCGGGTGCGGATCGAGGGCGGCGAGTGGCCGTTCGCGGGCGGACGGCTGACCTTATTGCCGACGTTGCTCGATTTCTCGACCGACCAGGTGCGCCGGATGACCTTCCGCATCCGCGGCGCGGCGGCGGACCAGTTCCTGCAGCAGTTCGATTTCCAGAACATCGATGCGACCGGCGTGTTCGACGGCGATCTGCCGATCGTGTTCGATACGACCGGCGGCCGGATCGAGGGCGGCTTCCTGAAGGTGCGCGAGGGCGGCGGCGGCATCGCCTATGTCGGCGCGCTGACGCAAAAGGACCTGGGCTTTTGGGGCAATCTCGCGTTTCAGGCGCTGAAATCGCTGCGCTACCGCAGCCTGACGATCACGATGAACGGGCCGCTGGCGGGCGAGATGGTGACCGAGGTGCGCTTTGCCGGCGTGACGCAGGGCAAGGGCGCCAAGTCGAACTTCCTGATCCGCCGGCTGGCGAAGCTGCCCTTCGTGTTCAACATCCGGATCAAGGCGCCATTCCGGGGCCTGCTCGATTCGGCGCAATCTTTCTACGATCCCAGCCGGCTGGTGCAGCGCAATCTGCAACAGTTGATCCGGGAACAGGATAAACAGACACAAAAGGGCGGCATTCAGCCTCCCGCAAGCGGAACCGTGCCATGAACGCGACAGGATTGACGAAACGGCGGCGGATCACGACGTCTGCCAGGATGAGGGATATGGGCGCGATCGGACTGACCCTGGCGACGGTGATGACGGGTGCGATGACGGGCGGATGCGTCAACGTCACCGCGCCGGACAAGCCGATCGAGATCAATCTCAACATCGCGGTCACGCAGCAGGTCGTCTATCGTCTCGACGGCGAGGCGAAGTCGCTGATCCAGCAGAACCCCGGGGGCATTTTCTGATGAACAAGGTCTTGATGGTTGCCGGCCTGGTGGCTCTCACCGGCCTTTCGGTGCAAGCGTCGGCGCAGCGCGACCCCGCCTATCAGGCGGCGCGCGCGGCGAAGGAGGTCGGCGAACAGCCCGACGGCTATCTCGGCGTCGTCGGCGGCGGCAGCCCCGCGCTGCAGGCGATGGTCCGCGACATCAACATCAAGCGTAAGGCGGCCTATACGCAAAGCGCGCAGGCGAACGGGTCGACCGTCGAGCAGTTCGCCTTCACGACGGGCTGCAACCTCGTCGCGCGCGTGCCGGTCGGCGAGATGTACAAGACGCCGTCGGGCCAGTGGAAGGAAAATACCGGCACGCCGGAGCTGGACGGGCGCTGCAAGTAAGCGCTTAGGGGCGTCTCCTTCTGTCGTCATCCCCGCCTTCGCGTGAACGACAAGACCAGGCGGTCGCAACAGATCGGCAAATCCGTTCATCGCCGCGTAACAATCGCGGGCGGTTGACACCCCAAGGCCCCTTGCCTAGACGCAACCCTGCCTTGGCGGGATCGCTCGCCGATCGTGCGCTTTCCTTCCCCGGCCGATACGATTGGGCAGAGGATGGCGCATGGCGGAAGAGGGTCCGGGACAGGACTTCGGCGGCACGGCGGACGATCCGCGGCTTTCCGCGCTCGATGAGCGGCTTCGGGAAGCGCGACATCGGGAAGCGGTGCGGACGGGGCAGGCGGCACCCAATGCGGACGCGGGCTATTCGCTCGGCAACCGGGTGCTGGCGGCGCTGATCGGAAGTCTGGTCGGCTCGGCGCTGATCGGCTGGTGTATCGACCGCTGGTTCGGCACGACCCCGTGGGCGCTGATCGTGATGCTGTTCCTCGGGATAGCGGTCGCGTTCAGGCAGATCATACGGATCACAGGCACGCGCCCGGACTAAACCGGGCGTTTGTCGTATTGGAAGGCGAGCGAAGGCACGTGGCGGCAGAAGCGGGCAGCAAGATCGATCCGATGCACCAGTTCCTGATCGAACCCCTGTTCGGTCAGCGCTGGATCGTCGCGGGACACGACCTGTCCTTCACCAATTCCGCCTTGTGGATGGTCATCACGCTCGTCAGCCTGTGGCTGTTCATGCTGGGCGGGATGAAGCGCCAGCTGGTGCCCGGCCGCTGGCAGGCGGCGGTGGAGGGCTTCACCGGCTTCGTCCAGAGCATGCTGACCTCGAACATCGGGCCTGAGGGCAAGCGCTTCGTCCCTTACGTCTTCTCGCTGTTCATGTTCATCCTGTTCGCCAACATCTGGGGCCTGACCCCGGTCGGCGTCGTGCCAGGCTGGCACCCGTTCACCATCACCAGCCACCTGACCGTCACCGGCGTGCTCGCGGTGATCAGCTTCGCGATCGTGCTGATCGTCGGTTTCGGCAAGCACGGCTTCCACTTTTTCGCGCTGTTCGTGCCGCATGGTACGCCGAAGCTGATGATCCCGCTGATCTTCATCGTCGAATTGATGAGCTTTCTGGTGCGTCCCTTCAGCCTCGGTCTGCGACTGTTCGTCGCGATGACCGCGGGGCACATCCTGTTGAAGGTGCTGGCCGCCTTCGTCATCAACGGCCTCAACCTCGGCCTGGGCTACGGCCTGCTGATCTCGCTGCCCAGCTTCGCGCTGATGCTCGGCATCACGCTGCTGGAGCTGCTGGTCGCGGCGATCCAGGCCTATGTCTTCGCGCTGCTGACGAGCGTTTATTTGAACGACGCCGTCAACCTGCACTGAGTTTTCGTACCAACCGTTTAGTTTTTCGAACTGGAGTGATTGAAATGGACGCAGAAGCCGCTCGCATGCTCGGTGCCGGTCTGGCCGCCATCGGCATGGGCCTTGCCTCGCTGGGCGTGGGCAATGTGTTCGCCAAGTTCCTCGAAGGCGCGCTGCGCAATCCGGGCGCGGCGGACAGCCAGCAGGGCCGCCTGTTCATCGGTTTCGCGGGCGCAGAGCTTCTCGGCCTGCTCGCCTTCGTGACGATGATCATCCTGGTGTTCGTCGCCAAGTAATGTCGCTGCCGGCGGCGCGGTCCTTCGGGGGCGCCGTCGCCGGCAACGAGAGGACGCCATGCCCCAGATAGCCCAGCTCTCCGCCACCTACGCCTCGCAGATCTTCTGGCTGCTCGTCACCTTCGGCATCCTGTATTTCGGGATCGGCAAGCTGATGGTGCCCAAGGTGATCGCGACCGTGGATGCGCGCGAGGCGCAGATCGCGGGTGACCTCGCCGCCGCGGAACAGGCCCGCCTGTCCGCCGACAAGGTCGAGGCGGCATGGCGCGCCGAAATGGACTCCGCCCGCGCCGCGGCGCAGGCGGAAACCACCGCTGCCAAGGCGCGCGCCGCCAAGGCTGCGGAAAGCCAGATCCACGCGGTCGACGCCGAACTGGCGGAACGGCTCGCGCATCACGACCTCGCCGTCGGCAACGCCAAGGCGCAGGCCATGCTGAACCTCCAGTCGGTCGCGGCGGAAGTCGCGCAGGACCTGGTCGGCAAGGTCGCGGGCGTTCAGGTCAGCATCGAAGCCGCCGCCGACGCGGTACGCCGGAGCAGCGCACATGGCTAATCCCGCCCCCGCCAATCCCGCCCCGATCGACAATGCGGATGCGACGATCGCGACCAATCTCGCCGACGCGACGCAGACCGAAGGCCTGCAGCCGCGCGACGTGCGCGACGCGAGCGCGGTGACCAACGGCGTCGCCGAACCTACTGCGCATCATGTCGAGGAGCCGACCGCCCTCTACCTGAACACCACCGGCTGGGTCGGCATGGCGGCGTTGGTCGTGCTGATCGGCATGGTGCTCGCCAAGGTGCCCGGCAAGATCGGCAGCGCGCTCGACGGCAAGATCGCCGTGATCCGCCAGCAGCTCGACGAGGCCAAGGCGCTGCGGGCCGAGGCCGAGAAGCTGCGCGCGGAATATGAGGCGAAGGCCAAGGCCGCCGAAGCCGATGCCGCGATGATGCGCCATCATGCGCAGCAGGAAGCGAACCAGATCATCGCCAAGGCGAAGCAGGATGCGGAGGAGCTGATGGCCCGTCGCACCAAGCGCGCCGAGGACAAGATCGCCGCCGCGGAACGTCAGGCGATCGCCGAGGTGCGCGCGCTCGCCGCCGACACCGCGGCCCGCGCCGCCACGACGCTGATTGCCGAGCATCACGACGGCACCGCCGACAAGGCGATGGTCGATCGCACGATCGCGGGGCTCGGCCGCCCGCACTGATCCCCCCGCACTGATCGTTGCCGGCGGAGCGCTGCCCAACGGCCGACTGTTGTGCTCCTGCGAAGGCAGGAGCCCAGAGCCGCAGACGGAGCGTTCGTAACCCTGGGTTCCCGCGTTCGCAGGAACACGGCGGCAGGACCTCGGTAGAGCCGACCGGCAATTCTCATCCAGCGCCGTCTCTTTCCGGGTTTCCGGCGGTGCCGTTCGACATCCGAGCCCGCAACAAGGAGCATCCTTGCATGTCGTGGGCCATTCTCGCCGTCGCCGTCGTCACCGAAATCTGCTGGGCGCTCAGCCTGAAATGGGCGGCGACGCTGGGGACGTGGCAGGCGTCGAGCGTTCCGATCATCCTGTCGTTCGTCAACATGGGCCTGCTCGCGCTCGCGATGCGCGGCCTTCCCGCCGGCACCGCCTATGCGGTGTGGACGGGGTTGGGCGCGGTCGGCGTCATCATCGGCGGCGTGATCTTCTTCGGCGACAAGGTCAGCACGCTGCAGGCGTGTTTCATGGCGCTCACCGTCGTCGGCGTCGTCGGCACCAAGCTGTTCGGGCAGGCCTGACCGCCTCGTTCCCAGGCCTTTCCCGCGGCCGGCATCGTGGTAGGATCGAGGCCGGGCCGCGTCCGGTCCGGCGAGGTGCACCGTGATGTCGATCGTCGTCTCCGCCCTGTTGTTCGCGATGCCGCCCCAGACGACGGCGGCGGAGCGGGCGGACAAGTTCGCGCTCGACCTGTCGGGCACCGACACCCCCGCCGCGCCGGCGGAACCGAAGCCGCCGGAGCCCGCGGCGGCAGACGCATCACCCGTTGCCGCGCCCGCGCTGCCGGTGGCGTCGGCTCCCGCCACCACGCATTTCTCGCTCGATACGCCGATCGCCGACCTGATCGCCGATCCGGGTGCTAAGGCGGTGCTCGACAGGGATATGCCCGGCTTGAGCAGCGATGAGAATCTACCCAAATTTCGCGCGCTGTCGCTCCGCAAGCTCGCCCCGCTGAGCGGCGGCCAGATGAGCGCGGAATTGATGGACAAGCTCGCCTTCGATCTTGCCGCGCTCGGCGGCGGTGCCCCACCGCCTGCGCCGAAGAAGCGGCCAGGGCCGAGCAGCGGCCGCTAGCCTGTCCTCCCCGGCACGGGGAGGTGGCAGCGCGCAGCGCTGACGGACGGGGTTTTCCACACAGCGCCGCGTTTGTGGAAAGCCCCCTCCACCTCTCCGCTAGCGGGAAGGATAAGACTCTAGCCCCGACCGGCACCGACTCCTACATGGACCCCATGTCCGGCTACGGCCCCCCCGATCGCTTCAACGAGAAACGCGCCACCTACACCGTTCGCGGATCCGATACGCCGGATCTCGACGCAGGGGTCGCGGCGATCCGCAACGTGCTGGCGACATTGCCCAACCGCTCCGGCGTGTACCGGATGCAGGATGCGAAGGGGGACGTGCTCTACGTCGGCAAGGCGCGTTCGCTGAAGCAGCGCGTTGCCAATTACACGCAGATCAAGGCGCTGCCCAAGCGCCTGCAGCGCATGGTGTCGCAGACGCGGTCTATGACGATCGTCACGACCAACAACGAGGCCGAAGCACTGCTGCTTGAGGCGCAGCTGATCAAGAGCTTTCGCCCCGCCTACAACGTGCTGCTGCGCGACGACAAAAGCTTCCCCTTCATCCTGCTGCGCACCGATCACGATTTCCCGCGCGTGCAAAAGCATCGCGGCGCGCGCCGGGCGCCGGGCAATTACTACGGCCCCTTCGCCAGCGCAGGCAGCGTCAACAACACGCTGAATGCCTTGCAGAAACTGTTCCTGCTGCGCAGCTGCACCGACAGCTTCTTCAAGACGCGCGATCGACCCTGCCTTCTCTATCAGATCAAGCGCTGCTCCGCGCCCTGCGTCGGGCGGATCGACACGGAGGGTTACAAGGAGCTGGTCGACGACTGCCGCGACTTCCTCGCGGGCAAGTCGACCAAGGTGCAGGCAAAGCTTGGCGCACAGATGCAGGCCGCGGCTGAGAACATGGACTTCGAGCTCGCCGCGCTGCTGCGCGACCGGCTGAAGGCATTGACCTTCGTCCAGGGCACGCAGGCGATCAACGCGGAAGGGGTCGGCGACGCCGACGTCTTCGCGCTGGCGTGCAAGGACGGGGTGATCGGCATCCAGGCCTTCTTCATCCGCGGCGGCCAGAATTGGGGCCATCGCAGCTTCTTCCCCGCCCACACCGCCGAGGTGCCGGAGGAGGAGGTGATGGTCAGCTTCCTGACGCAATTCTACGAAGAGGTGCCGCCGCCGCGCACGATCCTGATCGACCGCGACCTTGCCGAGGGCGCGCTGCTGATGGAGGCGCTGGGCGAGCGTGCCGGCTACAAGGTCGCGATCTCGGTGCCGCAACGCGGCGACCGCCGCCGGCTGATGGATCAGGCGAAGCGCAACGCGGTCGAGGCGCTCGAACGCCGGCTCGCCGAATCGACGACGCAGGCCAAGCTGCTGCGCGAGGTCGCCGATCTGTTCGGGCTGGACGGGCCGCCGGATCGCATCGAAATCTACGACAACAGCCACATTCAGGGCAGCAACGCGCTCGGCGCGATGGTGGTCGCCGGGCCGGAGGGCTTTCGCAAGGGCCAGTATCGCAAGTTCAACATCAA